>NZ_JAFBGL010000004.1 GCF_016811075.1 Oceaniferula flava | reverse complement strand
TTCCTCCGGAGCTTGCGCCCTCTAAAAAAAGTAACTGTTAGGCTATAGTGAAAATGAATTTTCAACTTTGCTTTTGACATACCTTCTCATGGAAGTGTTTCATTGCCCGTGATTAAAAAATAAATACCAAACGCCCCCAAACAAAGCCCTAACACCAACAGAGCGGTTCCAAATTTCTTGATGGTCCGGCGGGCCTTTTGCTGTTCTTCTGTCATGTTAGATCCTGAAAATGAGCGTTGAAGAGATCATGCACTCAAGCATGAGAATACCCCAGAGTCAAAATTCATTTCATGTCCATGGCCGGGCCTTCGCTTGTGATCCCGGATGATTTCTCTCCCACGGCAGGTGGCCTGCGTGCCCTGCTCAATGGGTATTAAGGGACAGGTAAATAGTAGCCAATGACAGCACCCAGGTGCAATACTGCCATGCTGAACCCACGGTGCAGCTAGGTCAGCTCTTTATGCCGATGCATTACGCCAAGACCAACCAGCTGACCAAGGCGTCCTTTGACCCTCACTCGCGCCAGCCGAGTTATAAATTCTGTGCGGTGAATGTGGTGGTCTGACTTAGCGCAGCGAGCCAGTGGCGGCGATGTCGGCGGTGAAGACCAAGCCTAACTTGGTGCCGTCGTAATCGAATTCATCCCGCATCACGGCCCGGGGGATGTGCAGGCTGACGGTCTTTTTGTCGCTGTTAAACTCACCACGCAGGGTGACTTGTTGGGTTTTCTTCATCGTCAGGTCCATGTTGCGCTTCGGCACTGCCTTGTGCAGCACCAGTCCGTGACCATCCACCTGCGAGTCGCCGCGCACCGTGAAGTAACATTGGGGAATGGCAAAGCTGCCGTCGGCGGCAATGACGCTGGACTGGCTGAAGTCGTTCGGCTTGATCTTCAAGACGCCGGGGGCGATGTCCACGGTGATCTGGCCGATCAAGGCACCCCAGGCGTAGTCCATGTGATAGGCCCGGATGTTGGTCAGGTGGATGTCTTTGACTGAGATCCGCCGCTTTCCAGTGGATGAGTCTGTTTTGACCACCACCGTGATGCTGCCTTTCAGGGCGGCAGTGTCGCGATCGGAGCGGCGGCCGAGCATGGAGCCCTTGGGGTCGATGCTGAGATCAATGGCACCGCGCGTCTTGTTGGAGTCGATTTTCAGCACCCAAGTTTGAGTCACGCTCGGCTGCAGTGGCGGCACCGCTGTTTCAGTGGTTGGGCTTACCGGGCTGGACGGGAGTTTTGCGGGCAGACGTGACGGGCTGGCCAGTTGGGAGACATCGCGATCGCTTTTCCAGAAGCTACAAGAACTCAGCGCCAGCGTGCAGAGGGAAAGGAGAACGAAGATTGAAGGGTGACTGGAAATTTTCATCGGTGCTGGCACTTGCGAGGATCACTGAAGCAGACTACATAGGGTTCGGCGAGTAGTTTATCAATCCTCTCGCCGCCATCGATTATGTCTCAATGCTGCTGCTCTGCTCCTGATCCCGATGACCACAATCTATCATCTGACGAGGAGTTGGAGGACGCGTGTTGTGGCAGTCACAAAGGAAAAATCGATTGGCTGCTGTGGGGCTCGCTGGTCGTTTGTATCCTAGGCTACGGTCTGCACCTGATTGTCGGTCATGGCCTGCCGTCCCAGCTCGCGCATTTCAGCCACGGGATCTTTGAGCTGTTGAATAAGATGTGGTGGGGGCTGGCATTCGGTATCTTGGCCGTGGGGGCCCTTGGCGGAGTCCCGCGCGAGTGGGTCGCTGCGGTGTTGGGTCGGCCCGGAAGTTTCCAGGGCGTGCTGCGCGCCATGAGCGCCGGCTTGATTCTCGATTTGTGCAACCACGGGATCCTACTGGTGGCGATGAAGCTCTACGAACGTGGCGCATCGCTGGGGCAGACGCTCGCATTCATCATCGCCAGTCCGTGGAACTCGCTCTCGCTGACGCTCATCTTGGTGTCACTGATCGGTTTCAAATGGACCCTGGCATTTCTGTTGCTCTCTGGCCTGATCGCGGTGATTACCGGCGTGATCGTCGAGTTCTTGGTGAAAAAAGGCAGCCTGCCCAAGAACCCCAACCACGTCGAGCTGCCGAAAGGTTTTCATCTGTGGCGGGAAATGGGTCATGCCTTCCGTCGCACCAAGTTCACCCCCGGCTTCTTTGGCAAGATGGTGAAGGTCGGCTTTGCCGACTCCGGCATGATCCTGCGCTGGATTTTCTTTGGCACCGTGCTCGCCGCAGCCATCCGCGCCTTCGTGCCGCAAGATGCCTTTGGCGATTGGTTTGGCCCCACTTGGACCGGCGTGCTGCTCACTCTGCTGGCAGCAACGGTGATCGAAGTGTGCTCGGAAGGATCCAGCCCGATCGCGGCCGACCTCGTGACCCGTGCGGCTGCGCCAGGCAATGGCTTTGCCTTCCTGATGGCCGGTGCGGCCACCGACTACACCGAGATCATGGCGCTGCGAGAAACCACGAAGTCGTGGAAGCTGACCATGGTGTTGCCCTTGCTGACGCTGCCACAGGTCGTAGTGGTCGCTTGGATCCTCAACGCCATGGCGAATTAGCGCTTGGGTGGGTGGTCGTGTCGATAACGTCGTCCGGCTCTAACCGCGCGGCGTCACCACAATGGCGTGGGCATCGTAGCGCACCCGAGCACCCGCTTGGGTAACGATGTAGTTCAGCAAGGTTTCCGCGGGAATGTTGTTCAGTCGCAGAGTGATGCTGCGGTTTTCAAACTGGCCTTTGGGGTCCTGCACGATGAAGTTAGGCGCGACCTTTTTATTCGATTCCCGACTGATCAGGGAGGCGAGGATGGTCAGGGACTCCTGCACGGTTTCCTTATCGAAATCGACCGAAGGGATTATGACTGTTTTCAGTGCCGCCTTGCGCTTCTTAAGCACCAGAGCGTCTTTGTTTTCCAGGATGTAGAGCAGGTTTTGCTTCGCCTTGAGGTGCTTCGGATAGAGCTGGAGCACCTGGCGGAAACTGGAGGCCGCGGCATCGTAGTGGCCACTGCGCATCGCGATCACCCCTTGCTGGTAGAGTGTGTTCGCCTGGGTCGCCCGGTCTGCAGGCGGGCTGCTGGTTGTGTTGCTTTGGGCAAAGGCGGGGGCGCCAACCGCTAGGGTCAGAGCTACTATCATGGTGGTGGTTTTACGTTTCATCGTTTGGATCGTAGTTGGTGTTAGGTCATGGCTACGGCAGTGTGAAACCGCAGAATGACATTCAACTACTATACGCCCCATGCCGATGGCTGCAAAGGGGAAAATCAAAAGGTCGCACGCTAAGCGACTCATCACCAGGCGTTCGGGCCGGTCAGGGCGAGGTCCTAGGAATACTTCAGGTCCTTCGAGGGGTCGGTCTCGAAGTCCATGGCGAAACGGGCCGTGGTGTTTGGTTTGATCACCGTTTCGACGTATTTGAGGTGCACGGGATCATCGACATACATTCTCAGCTTTTCCAAAGATTCCACTTCCACAGTGAGGAAAAATGGCCACTCGCCCTTGGTATCGATATTTTTTCCCGAGCGCACACTGAGCACTTCCGGGATTTTGAGGAGCATGCTGCGGGTCGAGCGCATCATTTCCTCCAGCTTGAGCTCATCGACCTCAGGCTTGAGTTTGAAAAAAACAACGTGGTGAATCATGGCGCTTAGGCGTTCCAGGTGAGGGCACCTTTTTTCAGCGCGTAGACGTAGGCAACGGCGAGGATGCCGGCAAATCCGAGCACACTCCAGAAGGCCATGGCACTTTCCTGGATCAGATCCTTGAACTGCACCGCCCAAGGATACATGAAGACCACTTCAATATCGAAGATCACAAAGAGCATCGCCACCAGGTAGAACTTGACGCTGAATCGTGGGGCTCCCTGGCCAACCGGCACCATGCCGCACTCGTAAGCGCTTTCCTTGGTGGGGTTCGGTTTGCCTTTTTTTCCCAGAAGGAGGCTCATCAATAACATCACACCGGCAAAGCCAAGAGCGATGGTGCACTGCATGATCACGGGGAGATAGTTCTGAAGCATAGCGACTTTTAAAAAGTAAGAGGTGGTCGAGACTGGATAGGGGTGAACGCCGCGGCCGGCGTGGTAGGATCGATTTTCTTAAAAAGAAAACCCACGCCACCTTACCGGTGGGTGGGTTTCTTTAAAACGATTCGTGTTGGTAAAACCAGCACGAAATTTGTTGTTTCACTCGGTTCGCACTAAGCGGACTCCTGGGCGGCGAGGAAATCGCTGTGAGCTTCGGACAGTTTTGGCAGTCCTTTGTATTCCTTGCCCTCCTTTTCAATCATGCCACGTGTGACGAGATTTTGGAGTTTTTCATACGCGCGGAGGCGGAGCATTTCTTCCCCACCACTCACGGCGTTGCGCTCCTTGAGCCTAGCGTAGACAGCTTCGAATAAATCATTGAATCCGAAGAAGCTGTCATCATCACCCAGCACATTAACGATTTCATCTGTTACGTGATCTGGGACGCGGCGAGAGAAACGAGTTCTTTTCGTAGTAGCCATGGCCTGAATGTAGCACGTTCTACTATTAAAAGCGATCTGAAAATAATAAAAAGCACAAATTTCAATCTTTTTTGACCCTCAGAATATGTCATTTTCTTAAAATGACGGGGTTGACACTGCTCGCAGGTCAGCCATTGTCGCACAGACATGATGAGCGCAGCAACAGGTAAACGTCTAGCAATTGTAGGGGCTACAGGTGCCGTCGGGCAGGAAATGCTCGATTGTTTGGAAGAGCGAAATTTCCCGATCAGTGAATTAATTTTATTAGCATCGGCGCGATCCGCTGGAAAAGAGATCCCATTCCGTGGAAGCTTAATCAAAGTTAAGGAATTAACACACGACTCCTTTGCCGATGTAGACATCGCTCTGTTCAGCGCTGGAGGCGGTATTTCCAAGGAATTTGCCCCCAGTGCCGCCGCCGCCGGCTGTGTGGTGATCGATAACTCATCCTGTTTCCGTATGGACGAGGGCGTCCCGCTGGTGGTTCCTGAAATCAACCCGGAGGCCATCAAGGATCGTCCGAAAAATATCATCGCGAACCCCAACTGCACATCCATCATCACCCTGATGGCGCTCTATCCGCTGCACCAGCTTTACGGACTGACCTCCGTCATCGCCTCCAGCTACCAAGCCGTATCCGGCAGTGGTGCCCAGGGAATTGTCGAGCTGGACGAGCAAATCAAGGTGCTCGGCAGCGGAGGTGAGGTGACTGATGAGATGAAAAATGTCTACCCGCACCAGATCGCTTCCAATGTCATCCCTCAGGTCGATGCCTTTACCGAAAGCGGCTACACCAAGGAGGAGCTGAAAATGTTCAACGAGAGTCGTAAAATTCTCTCCCTGCCAGATCTGAAAGTCACCTGCACCTGCGTGCGTGTGCCGGTGCACCGTTCCCACTCGGTCAGTGTCACCGCGCAGTTTGAAAAGCCGGTCGATGTCGCCGAGGCGCGCGCCGTCTACGCGAATTACCCGGGCATCAACAGCAAGGACGATCCGGAAAATGGCATCTACCCGGTGCCGCTGGATACCACCAAGAAGGACGACTGCTTGGTCGGCCGCATGCGCAAGGACATGGTGCTCGAAAACGCTCTAACGCTCTGGGTGGTGGGTGATCAGGTCCGCAAGGGAGCCGCACTCAACGCCGTGCAGATCGCCGAGCTGGTGGAATAGGAAAGTTTTAAGTCTTAAATTCCAGACACCAACATGGACGATCTCAAACCTTGGCTCAAGGCCACTCAGAAACAAGTCGACTCGGCTCTCGGTCGATTCCTCCCGCGTGAATCCGCCGCGCCGAAAACGATCCACAAGGCGATGCGCTACAGCATTTTCGCCGGTGGCAAGCGCCTGCGCCCCATCCTCACGCTGGCCGCCGCCGAAGCTTGTGGAGGTGAGCTGGAAAATGCCCTCGCACCCGCCTGTGCCACGGAAATCATGCACACCTACTCGCTGGTGCACGATGATTTGCCCTGCATGGACGATGATGATCTGCGCCGTGGCCGTCCGACTTCCCACAAGGTGTTCGGCGAAGGCATGGCCGTGCTCACCGGGGATGCACTGCTCACTCAGGTCTTTATCGTCATTGCCCAGACACCCGAGACCAAGCGCTATACGGTGAAGGATTACCTCGAGGAAATTGCCGTCACCGGTGGCAGTAAAAAGCTCATCGGTGGGCAAGTTCTGGATCTTGAAGGCGAGGGCAAGGAGCTCAGCAAACGAGAGCTGGTGAAAATTCACGAGAATAAAACCGCCGCCCTGCTCACCTGTTCGGTGCGTCTTGGCGCAATGACCGCCAACGCCACGCCGGCAAAGCTCGATGCGCTGACCACCTTCGGTTACAATCTCGGTCTGGCATTCCAAGTGATCGATGACATCCTCGATGTCACCCAGACGACCGAGATGTTGGGAAAAACCGCCGGCAAGGACGAAGCGGTGGATAAATCGACCTACCCAGCGATCCTCGGCCTGGAGGCCTCGCGCAAAGAGGCAGCCCGCCTGACGAAAAAAGCCCTGAAATCGCTCGAAGTCTTCGGTAAAAAAGGCCAACGCCTCGAACAAATCGCCCGCTACCTGCTAGAGCGCGAGTATTAAGCGGCGAATACCCTAATGTCCTCTCTCCCATCTAGGAGGGAGGAAACACCATGCCATGGCAGAGTTGCTCTGTCCAAGGACCGGGGTCATCGACCCTGGCATCAGCGATCGATGACTGGTGCCCAGTCCGCAGACCTTACTTACAGAGCTTCTTGCACATCGCGACCAGTGCCGGGTCCATCTCCAACTGGGAGTCGGCGACTTTGTGGATCGGTAAGGTGCCGAAGTGGCCGGACTTGTAGATCATGATGTTGCAGGTCTCTCCGCGGTGCAGAGATTCCACTGCGCCAACGGCGAACTTGGATGCCATGAGGCGATCGCGCACAGTGGGCGATCCCCCACGCTGAATGTGGCCGAGAATGGTCAGACGCGAGTCCATTTTCAAGGTGTCGCCAATCCAGCGGTTCAGGTAATCGCTCATGTTGCAACCTTCCGCCACGATGGCGATCAGGAAGTTCGGGTGGCCTTGGTATTTCACCCGGAGGCGCTCGCCGATGCTATCGAGATCATACTCCAGCTCAGGCACCATGCAGATTTCAGCGCCGCTGGTGACGGCTGAAGCCATCGCCAGATAGCCGCAATGACGCCCCATGGTCTCCACCACAAAGGCGCGGCGGAATGAGTTGGCGGTGTCGCGAATGCTGTCCACCGACTGGCGGATCATGTTCAGCGCGGTGTCGACTCCCAGGCAGTAATCGGTGCCGGGGATGTCGTTGTCGATGGTCGCAGGGATGCCGGCGAAGGGGACTTGGAAATCGGCGTAAAATTGGTTCAGAGCGCGGAATGATCCGTCGCCGCCGATGACGACAAGTTTTTCAATCCCGCGTTTTTTCAGATTCTCGTAAGCTGCCAGGCGGTGCTCGTATTCAAAGAAGCGCTTCGATCGTGACGAGCGCAGAATCGTGCCACCGCGGTGAATGATATCGGAGACATCGTGATCGCTGACTTTTTCAATCTTATCGTCGATCAGACCGCGTAAGCCATCATCGACGAGGAAAGGCTCATACCCTAGGTGCATTGCGTGGTCAGCGGCTGCTTTGATGGCTGGATTCATTCCGGCGGCATCTCCACCGGATGTCATGATTGCGATACCTTCCATAATAAGAGTGTGTTTGATGATGAACTGCTTCTAACCGAGGGTGGTCAGAGCAAGTGGATCCCAGATAAAGCGAATCCCCATGGAATGCAAGCAACACTAATGCCACTAATTCGATAAAAACAGCCATTGACAAGCCCTCTTTGCCGCACTAATTAACCTCCGCCTCGGGGCAATGACCGCTCCGAGATTCAGTGAAAGGCGGGATGGCCAAGTGGTAAGGCATCGGTTTGCAAAACCGACATTCGCGGGTTCGATTCCCGCTCCCGCCTCCAACTGATAACCCGTTGATTTTCAACGGGTTTTATTTTTTATAGGGGGCAAAGTGGTGCTATAGTGGTGCAGTTTCCGGTTTCATGCGGTGGTGTCCAATGCCCTCCAATAATGTTTTTCGCACTCTATTTTTTTAGAGTGGAGGAGTTAATCACAGGTCGATCATTTCTGCGTCTCAGCCGTGGGAAACTCCCTACATGGGGAAATCGGAAATGCTGGCTGGTTATGCCAACTGTTGCACGGCTCGGTCGTCATCCTCTATGGCTACTTAGAGTGATCCCTGTTCTCAGATTTGGGCACATGCCCTCTGAGCTTTTCCATGACCAAGGGCGACCGAATATCGAGGCGGTCAGTGATTTCTTGCAGAGTGCGTTTGCTGTCCTCGTCAGATAGGGAGTCCAGCCCGAGAAGGGCGTGCAGCTGTTCGACACCTTTCAACACCAGTGCGCCATAGGCGGCGTGGTCGTCCACCTTGCTCTGGGCTTTGATGATGGTCATCTTGATCTGATGAATTAGCCAGGCTTTCAGCGCTTCCCGCTGTTCAGGGGAGATGGATGCCTGCTCCGCTTCCTTCACCGCGTGTCTCCATACCTTACTCACCCACTGGGGAGTGCGTCCGATGGCCTTGGCAATTTCCTGATTACTCATGTGGGTTTCACACTTGAGTTTGATAATGGCTTGTTTCACCGCGTAGCCTCGCATGGTTTGTCTCCCTCGTGACAATCCATAGGAAGGAGTGCTATACCGAGTGACGTGATGGTTATGCCCGTTTTGGCGGTTGCTGGCTGAGTGCTCGTTGTGGTTCTTCATGAAATGAAGCATAACATGTCAGGCATAGCTTGCGGACTGTGACGCACTACTTTTAGGGCAACTGAGGGTTATAGCCGCGCGATTTACGGTTGCACACGGGGAGGGCTGTAGTTTTATTTATCATTATGAAACCCGACCAAAATGAGGTGTCTACAGAATCAACGGCAAGCGAGGAATCGGCGGATTCAGAATACGCTTCGATTCAGAGGGAGGTGGAATGCGGAGTGAAAGAAACACTAGCACTGTAGAAAAAAATACGGGTTCAATCCGCCCCCTTATAAGAGGGGTGGGAAATTTGCCTCTAACTTTACCGACAATTAGTAAATCTAACTATGTGCAGCGTCTATGAATTTGGCAGAGGTAAGAAGATGGCGGGAGTGAAAGCACCTGTCAGCGGCTTGGATGACTTTGCGGACGCGGTTAAGCTTGTAAGGCGCACAGACTCCGCACCCGTCGTGCTGGGCGGTGACGAGGCTCAGGTGATGCGCTGGGGCTTCGAGCGGAAAGGTCTCGGTGTGGTGAACAATACCCGAAGTGACAACCTGGACAGCCCGATGTGGCGTGAGGCATTTGCAGAGCGCCGCTGCCTGATCCCCGTATTGGCGTTCTACGAGTGGTCAGGGGCAAAGGGGCACAAACGCACCCACCGCTTCACTAGCCCCGATGGAGGCTTGTTGTGGATGGCTGGCATATGGGAGGAATCACAGGAGCTTGGCAGGTGCTTCTCCATGCTGACCACGGAGTCCAACACACTGATGGAACCGATCCATAATCGGATGCCAGCAGTCCTCACTCCAGCCGAGTGCGATTATTACCTCAAAGGGCATATGGAGACATTTCGCCCCAAACCAGATTTGCTAGAGGTGACGGATGCCGCCAATCCACTGCTGAAGAACAAACCGTCACATATCCAGGACGAGTTATTTTAGCCGCCTCAGAGAGAGCATTTGCTATAGTTGAGGAAATAAGCCCTGTTGTGCTGGGTAGTAACCCTGTTAGTATATGGGTGACTTGATGTCTAAAATCATCAGAGAGTGATCGGTGACACCATCTTCGCGCTCCTTGTGGGAGTAGAATGCATCTTCTACTTTCTTGTCCAGTGAGGGACTCGCTAAGGCGTGGTCAAGCCTGAACCCATTGTTGTAGCCACGGGAAAACCACGTGAACTCTCTGGCTTCTGGGTTGCGACTTCGCCATGTGTCGATCCAGCCCTGTGCAAGCAAAGCTTCAAACTGAGACGTGGAAACGAAAGTTGCGCCTGCTTCGTCTTCATAGTGGCGACCCGTATTGAGGTCACCCATGATTAGGGAGTCCTCAGTTAGATAACGCTCAGAGAGCCGCAGTAAGAAATCGAACACAGGACGCTTGAATTTCATGCTCGGCATGTAAACCCCGAAGATGTTGAGGTCTCCGATACGGACTAAGAGGACGCGTGCGGTATAGTCGCCGAGTTCAGGGTCAGAAAGCTGCCCCGGAAAGGTGGTAGCCTCGAATGGTTGCCGTGAAGCAGCAAAGATGATGTTTTGGCGTGGCTCTGCGTGCGGTTCGCTCTGGTAGGCGTAGCCTGCTTCTGTTAGCCTGGCGCGAAGGTCGGCCCCTGCCTTGTTGTGCCTATACTCGTTGAGCAGAATGACGTCGGCATCGTATGACACAAGCGCCTTGCTCAGTCGCTCGATACGGCTTCCTCCGCCGTGTTGAAGGTTCCATGAGAGAATACGCATAGTTTGGCCAGGGAGTTAGTTCTCTTCGAAGTAATCCGTATCAATTCGTTTTATTGCTATCGTGCGTTGTGTCGATACCCCAATGTTGTGTTCAATCATCAGATCCGCGAGGCGGGAGCCATTAATCAAAATCACTTTTTGGGTCACGGTTTCAGCGTAGCTCAATGCAGCCCGAGAGTAATCACTTGTGGTAATGAATACCCCTTTGTTTGCCTGCTTGCCAGCCAAGGCTCCTACGAAACTCTGGATTTCCTTGCTGCCGATTGTCGATTGGTAGCGTTTAGCCTGAATGTAGATGACATCGAGACCCAAGCGGTCTTCATTGATTATTCCGTCAATACCTCCATCATTTGACTTCTGAGTCACGGTGGCGGCTTCCTCGCGTGAACCTCCGTAGCCCATGGCAAATAGTAAATCGACCACAAGCTGCTCGAACCTGTATGGGCTCATCGTGGCCATAGTTTCCCTCAAATTATCAGCCAAAGTATCATTGAGGTCTTTGAAGGCAGTAATGATTTGCTCATCAGGTGTTTGTTCGGTGTCGCCTGCGCCATCTGGCACTGGTTTGTTTTCCGGCTTTTTCTTGATGACCTTCTCCACAAATGACGGGTAGTTAGCCAACAATTTGTTATCGATGGATTGAGGTTTGGTTTTCAGTAGTTCTCTACCTGCATCAGTAATTTTTAAATATGCACGCTTGGGTTTCTCTACCAGCCCAGCTTGCTGCATGTACCATGACGCCCAGCCTGTGCGGTTGTATACGTAGGTCTGCCCACCAGCGGGCAGCATCTCCTTGCGAACATCATCAGGGACGCCTAGCAAGTCACAGGCCCCTTCACAAAATTCCTTATGATGAAGTGGCTCAGGGGCTTTTTCGAGCACCTGTAGCACAGGTAGCATGAATTCTTGATAGGTGGGTATGGTCATGGTGTCGAGGTGCTCGTTTCAACGAGCTGGGAGTGTGATTTTATATACGATGGGTGATTTTAATTCGGCACGAATATCCTCTGCGCGGATGACTTCAATGGTGGGTTTTGAAGACCGTGGATTGTGAACAAGATAGTAAAAATAGTTATCGGATATTGAGGCTACCTCTTGCTGCCTCCAAGAGGTGTAGAACTCGCTTTGACCTTCGCTCTTAGAGATAGTTTTGACTTCGATCAGACGTGGCTCTCCTGTGACTTCGTAGGAATGAATATCGTATCCGAGTGTGTGATTCGCCGAAACGGGTTCGACTTGCTCAGCAAGCTCTGTCTGCCCTGCATCGAGGAGGCGTTGGATTTCGGCTTTGAGTGCAATTTCCTCACTGAGTGTACCAATGGCAGCTTGGTTTTCAGCGCGTTTGATATAGTCGATTGATCGAGCGGCGTTCAGTTGGGCATCGGTTGCGTTTGTCCTAGCCGGAAGTCGGAGCGATTTGGTTAGATCACGGGCTTCGATGAAGTTGGCGGCCTTAGTGGCTTCTATGAGGGCCTCTTCTGGGCTGTCTTCGGACACTTCTGTAAGCATCCAGCAGAAAGAGTGAGCATCTAATAGCCGCGTGTTGGAGAACCCTTCATCGCGCAGTAGGTCGCGTATGTGACCAATCAGATCTAGGTATGCGGCGTAGTTTTCCCAGTTGCAGCGCCTGTTGGTCTTGAGTGAACTGCCCAGCCGTTTAAACGCTCGATCGAAGCCCTCCGGGGCGATAGGCAGGTAGCGGTCGCAGTCTTTGATAAAGAAGATATAGGCTACAAGCGGGTATTTACGTGCGATGAGCTTGGTCAAAGGTTCGAGGACATCCTGACCATCAATTTGATCGGTGTAAAAATCAAAGAGCAGTGCCTCCAGCTCACTGCAGCGGTGATCAGCTTTGATGTCTTTGAGAATATTGTGGGCTCCATACTGCTGCCACTTCAGAAGATTGTTCCCAGCGTTCTCATCGCTGGCGGATATCTCAATGGCATGAATGAGTCTGTCGAGAATGGTTCCAGTACCTATTAGGTCTACATTCCAATCACCCGGAGCCAGCCTACGTCGGGCAATGGCATAAAGCTCGTCCTTATAACCTTCCCTTTCAAAGGCGTAGCCTTTGCTGAAAGATTGAAATGGGCGACCGTCGATACTGCTAACCATCTTCTTGAATTTATCAAGTTGTGTGCGGAAATTTATTCTAGATATGGTCATCATCTCGGAGGGGTGTGGTTTTTAAGTTTGTTCTAGGTGGCTAGCTGCTTCCGGTAGGATTTTGATCCATTCAAGCAGGTGTGGCAGGATGTCTTCCAGGGGGGTGCCCACGTCCCACGTTTGGGTAATAAATCGGTTGTTATGCGGTTTTGGATCTGGAGCTTTGCTTTTCACTTGAGGTGTATCCAGAAGGCGAATTACAAAATTGTGTTTTGCCGACTGACGACACCATAACTGAAGCTCCCAGCCTCTAGGGTTCAGCCAAAGGTCAAAAGCGATCTTGAGGTTACCTTGAAATGTGAAATCAAGAACGAGACAGCGTTTATAGGCTATCCAAGGGGCTCTTGATAAAGGTTCTATAGTATCCCACTCATCGGAAATCATGCTGTGAAGTTGTGAGACTTGATTACTGAGGCGTTTTAGAAAGTCATTGCGCGCATGAATCATCTGATTGATCTGATCATCGTTTTCGATGAAGAACTGGTCATTTTCTTTGAGTTCCATGTTTTGTCCGGTGAGTTGTTTGGTGGTCTCGATGAAGTCGAGTAAGTAGATGACCCATTTCTGGGATGCGTTTGGTAGGTAGTGGCCGAGTTGCTGCTGTACTACCTGCCAGAGGTCCGTGTAGGTGATCGAAGTGAAGCCTCCTTGTAGCTTCTCTGGTGAAACAGGGTGTAGCCCCAGGACGGTTTTGATGATGGTAGGGGTTTGTTCAGCTTCGTTCTTTCTCTGCTCCTTGATGGCGCATTGCCTGAGGGCCTTTGCGTAGTGGTTGAGATCGTTGGCTAGCCAATGATAGATTTTATTTTCAATGCCAAACACGAAATTCTCTCCAGTGATAACAAGGTCGATGCGCTTGTTCCCGTCTGTGGTGTATTCGCGTTCTACGTTGATGGTTTCAAAGGAGAGGGATTCTAATGCTGAGGAGGCTGAGCATGACTTGTGAGTGACCTTGAACAGGGACTGAAGCAGAAGATCGCTTAGGCCGTGTTCTTCCTCTGGATCGAGGTAGAAGGCCAATATGTTACTGCACACGTTTTCATAATGCGGATAGCCTGAGACCTGCATCACGGTGCGGTTTTTTTTAACCTTTGGGAGGGCATGGAAAAGATCTAATAGGGAAGGGTATGGCATGCTAGGTTACGTCAAAAATATCTGAGGGACAGTGTGTAACTTGGGCTTCTTGTATTTGTGACCATAGGGCGTTAAAAAAGTTGTCTGATTGTGTGATCATATACTGATAAAGCTTTTTCTCCCAGATTTTCCATGGTCCTAGGGCGGTTCGGGCTATAGTTTGTGAGGCCTTAGCTTGAATTTGTGATTTAAGATGCTGCGCGTTGTGTGAGGGGTTTTCCCCGATGATGATATTTAGAATTTCACCGTTATACTTACCTTCGATTCTAGATGTGGTGTTATAAAGACGTTTCCATGTCTTGCACTCTGGCGTCTCGTCGTCACACAGCTGAACACGTTTTACGATTCGCAACTCTGGGGGGTATTCAAGTCGGACTCTATCTTGCACGCAGGAAGTAGGATCAAAAGGGTATGGGCTTAGGCAGGGCACTTCAGGGTCGCCTTCTGTTACGGGGTTTTTCTGGCCCTTGGCGTAGGTATTGCAGAAGGTGCAGGTTGGCAGAAGGTTATTTGGATGCACTGCATACTGGGGATACTTGCTTTTTGGGAGTATATGATCATAGGGACCTCTCCACCTATTAGTTTCGTCAATATCCCCATTAAACTGGATGAGTTCAGATGCCCCGCAGCATGGACAGGTGAAACTGTTAATTCTAGTGAACTTATGGTAATGATCGTGTATTGATTCAGCACAAGAAGTTTTAACGCCTGTGAGACTGGAGGATTGGGAATAGAGGTGCACTGTTAAATCACCTAGTTCTTTCGTTAGAGTAGCTGGGATGTCAGGCGGCACCTCTCCAGCATTCTGAAAAAAACGTTCGATGTCTTGATTGTCTATGATTGAGCAAACGAAGGTGCTGCGACTAGAAGTGGCTGGTAATTCCGCGTGTATTTTCTTATGCAAAGCCAAGAATTTCAGTTTAGTTGCTTCACTAGCTTGAATTAGAAGCTTCCCAAAGGGATCGGAAAATAGAGCATCCGAGAATACATCAATGACTACGCTCTTTTCAAGAAAATGTAGCAGCTCAAGGTTTAAAGTTTCGAAAATTTTAGCTGTGGCGTTTTGAGGATTAATTGGGAGGAGCATCTTCTTCGAGCTGTTTCAATAAGAACGTTTTTTCGAGTGATGGGCCAACGTGGTCTTTGATCCATTCACGAGCTTCGGTATGTGACTTTTCCTGTAATATTGCATTTATTTTATCGATCGCTGTTTTTGCAATAAGTGACTCCATTTTAAAAAGGCGTTTAGAGAGGTATTCGAAGGATGACCCGAAGGTCTGATCTTCTGCTGGAGCGACTGATAGCACTCCATCTACATTCTTGAAATGGAAGACGCTGCTACGATCGAGAGATGATAAGATGAAGGGAGAGTGTGTGGATATGAAAAGCTGGCTTGCTTTTGAGTCTTCTGCATTGTTATCGCGCACATTTTTGATGTGTGTGTGAAATTCTGTCCTCCAGTGTGGGTTTAGATGTGTGTCCGGTTCATCTAAGAGAAATAAGGACGACCTAGAATCGAATACCCTTAGTGCTGCTAGTATTTGAATTAATTGTGTCTCGCCGTCACTCAAATCGAAATATGAAACTTCACGGCCATGGTTGTTGATGAAGACTAGGTCGGAAACTTCAAGTGGCATTCGTAGTCGAGTAGGCTTTCTTACATTGCCAATGAAATCGTCGCGGCGCAGTGAATTTCGATCTTTGGCTTGCCAATTTTTGACTTCCAACAGTTGAATTTTGTGCAGTTTTCTGAAGAATGTAGCGGGGTCGTGATAGTAAATTTCACATAGCGAAGAGCGCAGACTATCATTAAACAAATTAATGTGTATGTCTCCTTCCAAGTAGGCTAGATCCTGTAGTTCAAGAGTTACATCGGGGGCTATTTTTTCAATCTCATCGTTGCTGAGAGGAGCGCCTATGGCTTTATATTGGCCGTGCCCAACCGTTTCTAAGAGTGAAGTAATATCACGCAACTCATCAATGGTGTATGGCTTGCCTCGTAGATTATACCTAAATGATATTTTTTTTAGATCACTGTAACCGATTTCTTTGCAGAACTTCTGAATGTCCGCATGCGGTAACAACGCCAGAGAAGCTACGACTAGAGGTGAGCTGTCATAATCTAAAATGGTGCCCATGGGGGCGTCAGTGTAGTCTCGGTTTTCGCCAAAAACCGTGGGAAATCGCTCTCGATAATCAATACTTATTTCGCCTCTTAACTCAAATGTATCAGCTTGGTTGATAGCGGTTTTAAACTGCTTTAAAACCTTTTGTTTCTTCATTAAAATATCGTAATGTTGTACAATGTTTTTCAGAAATGGGCGTTGAAGGTTTTCGTTCATCCCAGAGGAGTAACCAATTATGGCACTGGGAAGAACCACGTCAGACGATGAGGTTGGTATGAATGTCCCGTCCTTTAGGTGTGAATAGAAGAGGTGGTTTGCAGAGCGGACATACTGAATGTGATAGGTCTGAGTATGCCGACGATGATCTATTATTTTATATGTAACCGAAAAACTGAAACTTAGGGGTTGCCTTGTTTCAAAATCATAGCGCTGATCTCGCTCTAGATAGCAAAATATTTCAGCAGTAAGCTCTAAGAAATTTGATTTTCCAGAACCATTCAGCCCGACTAACGATACAATGTCTGAGTCACTATCCCGGAAGTCAAAAATCTGATTTTCAAGCCCTTTATATGTTTCGGTGAGTTCTAATCGTAATATTTTCACATTTCTTGTTTTACGAGGTTTGCGGAACTAGCTCACCACGGAAGGCTTTGGCGAGAATGGACTGAGTTAATTTAGAGTGTTGGGACTTAAGTTGGGCATGTAGGTCTTTGATTGCGTTGATACGCTTGAAGGCCATTTCAAGGAGTCTAATTATCTCTTTTTGTTCAGGGATGGGGGCTAAAGGTATTGGGAGGCAGTTCAAAGCTGCTTGGGTTAGCTTGGCTCGCCCAGTTGTTCCTGATAACCAAGGCTCCACATCATAATGCATAAGCATATGGGTGATATATGAGTTCGATATCGGAGGCAGCGGTCTCAAGACATGCGCGTGGTTATTTACCCAACACTTATGGTCGACGCTATACGCGATCGGCGCAGTTCGTCCGTAAAATGTTTCATCTTCTGTCACGAGTGTTAGGTGTTCATCAAACAAATATTTGCTAACGAAATCTACCTGACCATTGGCACCGTAGTATGGGTAAGGGCCGGTGACTCTATCATTCTTACTAATGGGGATTCTTTGTGAATCTAAGCACAAAGTTTGGTCTGACACCGAGGTCCAAAGCCAGTTTGTAGGGAGTTTGTTAGGGGACTTTTTGAAGTCTGGAGAGATGGATTCCTTAAACCTATTTTTCCATTTCTTTGGGGGAGTTTTGCCTTTGGCTTGGTATTTGGCGAGTTCGGATTTTTCCCATTGTTTGCGGCGTTCTTGACGGAGGCGCTGGAGGAGTTCTTCGGCGGATTCGTGTTTGATGCCTTGGGCTTTTTGTTGGGCTCGCCAGTCGGCGGTTAGTTCGCCGTTGAAGGCTTTGGCGAGGAGGCTGGCGCGGTAGTCTTCCAAGAGTTGGGGGATGGCATCGAGGGCTGATTTCGAGCGGTCGATATGTCCCTGACATGTATCCAGCTTTTTGACGATGCGCTTTTGTTCTTCAGGTGGAGCAATATTTATTCGGTATCTTCTGACATCTTGAGGTCTAGCACGGGTCAATGATCCGCCAACTCCCGACACATTTGAACATAGCTTGATTCTGAAAGAGTCTTCGATGAAAGCATATCTCAAATAATGAGAATCTATTTGCTCGTTCCTTACCACAATCCATTCTGACGATGCTATTTGTGGTAGCTCTTTTTTGGTTGGTCGGACTACCCAAACACGATTAATTCTTGGGTTGATCTTGCAGAGCAGCACATCGTTAGGTTGAACAGACGCTTTATTAGATTTGATCTCTCCTCCCGTAATGATTTCGGGCTCGTTAGTCGGAAAAGAAGGGACGCTCCAAAGTTCAAAGTGTTTGGCTGGCGTGAGAGCCGGATTAACTGATTTGGTTTTAGCTATTCCGATTTCTTCTATTGTGGGCGCGATCCACCCTTTCGGTAAATCACTCATGCCATTTCCTCCTTTAATTGTTCGATTTCAGCTAGGGCTGTTTTCAGGTTTTTCAGAATATCGTCAGCGATGACTTCAGGCTGGGGCAGGTCGGCAGAATCGGTGGTGTTACCATCACGTATCCAAGAAATATCAAGATTCTCGTTGCGCTCCTTGATTTGCTCACGGGTGAATTTACGGAACTTTCCTTCTTCGCCCTCGTCGATTCGCTTGGATGTACCGAGTGGCGATTTGCCGTAAGCTTTTTCAAAGGGTTCAAGCTCCTTTGCGGTGAAAGGGGTGCGCTTGCCGTAGCTGGGGGCATTGGTGCGCAGGTCATAGAACCAGACATGCTTAGTGCAGCCTTCTTCCTGATGTTTGTCCTTGGCTGTGCCTTTGGTGAAGAAGAGCACGTTGGTTTTGACTCCCTGGGCGTAGAAGATGCCCGTGGGGAGGCGCAATATGGTGTGCAGATCACACTTCTCCATCAGGTCGGCACGGATCTGGGCACCCACTCCGTCCTCAAACAGTACGTTGTCCGGTAGCACGATTGCGGCGCGTCCACCAGGCTTGAGTCCACGATAGATGTGCTGGAGGAAGGCGAGCTGTTTGTTCGATGTGGTGAAGGTGAAGTCATCGCGCATGTCCTTGCCTGAGGTTCCGCCCTTGGCCGTGCCGAAGGGAGGATTGGCAAGGATGATATCTACCTTGGGTAACGAGCTGCCCATGGAGGTCAGGGTATTGCCCAGCCTGACTACGCCTTCAGAACCTCCTTCCATGCCGTGCAGCAGGCAGTTCATCAGCGCAAGGCGGCGGGTGTCCGGGACAAGTTCCACACCAGTGTAACACTCGGTGCGTTGACGCTTGCGGTCTTTTTCAGAGAGCTCGTAGAGGTCATCGGTCTGAGACTTGATGTAGGTGTCAGCGGCAATGAGGAAGCCTGCGGTGCCTGCGGCGGGGTCTTGGATAGTTTCGCCAGCCTGTGGCTTAACGCAGCGGACGATGCTATCAATCAATGCGCGTGGGGTGAAATACTGGCCAGCTCCGGACTTCGTCTCGGTGGCATTTTTCTCCAGTAAACCTTCATAGACGTCACCGAGGTCATCCTTGTCAGAACTAAACCAGTTCAGGGTGTCAAAGGTGCGTACGAGGGCGGAGAGGTGGCGCGGCTCTCGCAAGCTGGTCTGGGCCTCGGCATAAATGGCGGAGACCATGGGGTCGATAGCGATGGATTTACCGTCGGCATCCTTTCCTGTGGAGAGGACAAGCAGGAGGCGCTTGTAGAAGTTCAGCTGCTCCAGGCCGCTGGTTTCCGCGAGGTTTGGCCAGCGGAATCCCTCGGGCAGGCGCTCTTGGTATTTCTCGTTCACCCGTGCCTTTTCATGCTCCATCTTGATGAAGAGCAGCAGCACCAGCTCGGTGACATAGTCCGAGTAATTAATGCCATCGTCGCGCAAGATATCGCAGACTTTCCAGAGTTTTTGAACGAGGTCGTTTTGGGTCATGTGTGAGTGTGGAAGTAATAGAAGTTAGGCCGATTTCCAGAGGTTATCGGAGAGTGAGGACAGGACGGAGTCGAGGCGCTTGCCAAGCAGACCGTCGAGACGCTGAGCGCCACCGTCAGCTGAGAATGCATCATTGATGAAATCGGTGTCGATGACAACCTCGTGGGTCAACTGTCTGGCAAGTCGCTCAAGCCACTTCCGCTGGATCGTGGTCCACGGGTGTAATGCGTAAATGTGCCCCATGGCCAAATCAACGCGCTGCTTGAAGGAGATGAGGTTTTCCCCTAGTGCGGCCTGTCTGATATAGCCAATGATACTGGCGGCTATTTCCTGATTGGTAGTGGTGCGCCATGCCGTATCCAGATTGGCACGGCTGAAACCATGCTGATCGAGCAGAAGTTTTACCTCCTTCAGCTGGGCACGGGTAAGGTCTTTGGGTCGAGTGACCACACACTTCAAAGCAGCAGAATCGTTCACGTGCAGTTCGATGAAATGCTTGAAGTCTTCCAAGTAATCTTCTGGTCGGGAGTGATCGCCGTAGCTTTGTTCGCGAGTGACCAGTGCGTCTTCATGGTCGGAGATGATTGGGTAGAGGTTGCTGCCGAGAAGGTTTCTGACCTGCTCCAAGTGGGAGAGAAGCTGGGTGTGTTTATTAAAGAACCGGGCTGCTTCCTCTGGGCCTAGATCCCTAACATGGCTGTGGAGCTTTTTCGGGGGAACCTCCAGGAGCTCTTCCATCTCACGGAGTTTATTTTTGATGTCTGGCTTGTTTTCCGATTCTTTCTCGGCTTTGCGTAGAACGCGCATCAGCTTCTGACTGATGGTATCGAGCACGTCTTGGGCATGGGAGGTTTGTGCGTCCTTGGGTTTGGGGATGGAGTGCGTCTTGGGATCTTGTAGCTCCTCGATAAGCTCTGAGAGCGTGATCTTGGGGTCTTTCACCAAGGGCTTCATGGTGTTCACATCCTCTAACGCCTGATAGATGTCCACGGGGTCATAAATCTTAAAGGTGGTCTTTCCTATCTCATCACAGCGGCGTGTGGCGCGGCCTATCATCTGCTCGTATAGGATGCGGGAATTGATCCTGCGGAGAAACACGAGGTGGCAAATCTTAGGCACGTCGATACCAGTGGAGAGAAGATCCACGGTGATGGCAATGGATGGGTAACGTTCGTTCTTAAAGCGCTTGATGAGCTGCTTTACCTTATCGCTCTTGCCGGTGATTTTGCGGACGGACGCCTCGTTGTATAACGAGTCATATTTTTTCGAGAACCTTTTGTCCAAGAGGTTCTTCACCATGTCGGCATGGATGTCTGTGGCGCAGTATATCAGGGTCTTCTCATCGCCAAAGGGATCGATTTCCTCGGCGAGCTGCTTGCAGATGACCTTGTTGAACTTCTTGGTGATGACGCGCTTGTTGAAGGCGTCGACTTGGAAATCCATGTTGTCCTCTAACTCTGCGGTTTCAGTTTTCTTGGTTTTGGTATTGATGGCCGTGACCTTCTCACCTTTCTCAAACTTAATGCCATTCTGACTGAGCAGTGTGACGTAGCGGATGGGCGGCTCGTGATCGATCAACCAATCGTCGGCGACGGCTTCGCGGTAGGAGTAGGTGTAGACAGGCTTGCCAAAAATTTCCGAGGTGTGCTTGGCTGGGGTGGCGGTGAGACCGATCTTAACCGCATCAAAGTAGTCGATGACCCGACGATAGCTGGATAGGTAGCGTGCGGCGTCACGGCTGCTGAGTTCGCCCTCGGTCATTTCCTGATCGAGCGTATATCCACGGTGGGCCTCATCGACGATGATGCAGTCATAGGCGTCGACGTTAGGTGCAACGTCTGAGTTGAAGATACGCTGAACCATGGCCTGAACAGTGGAGACATGGATGCGTGTCTCAGCCTCAGCTGCCATGTCCCCAAGCTCGGCTACATTGTAGATGGTGGAGAGTGTCTGGTTCTGCTCTAACGGGGCTTCTCTGAAAGTGTCCAAGGCCTGGTCCCCCAGAGCGGTGCGATCCACCAAAAAGAGGATGCGCTTGAATCTCTCCGCCTTTAGAAAACGATACATCAAGCCAACGATTGTGCGTGTCTTTCCTGTGCCGGTAGCCATGGCTAGCAGGCATTCCGTTTTGCCTGTCTCAAGAGCGGCCTCGACTTTTTCAATGGCGGTCTGCTGGTAGTCACGCAGCTTGAGGTATGTGAAGCCCTCATTTTTGAGCTTTTTCTCAGCTTCTTCTTTGCTCCTTTTCAGCAGGTCCAGCAAGCCGTCAGGGCTATGGAAGCTGTGTAGGGGACGCTTGATATTCGATGGCTTCCGCACGTCACGGAACCATGTGCCTGACTTCTCTTTGATCTGTTTTACGAATGGCCTGCCATTGCATGAATACACGAATGGCAGGTGATAGTGCCCTTCGGCATCGTCAGCCCATGCCACGGTGCGTCCCTCGGCTTCGTAGGCGGGTGTGGTTGCTTCGGGTGCAACGAAGTCACGGGAGTAGCGCTGAGCCTGAGGAATTTTACCCGCAACGTCTGTGTTGTCGCGCTTGGCCTCTACGGCAGCGATGGGAATGAGCCCCGCGAATAGCACATAGTCAGCAGGCCCCCCGGAGGTTGGGTATTCTGCAATGGCGATATTCCTGCCGTGCTTGGGGCGAGTTCCCCGTGCGTGGCGGAGCTTGATGGAATCCGCCTCCCAACCAGCGTCAATGAGCTGCTGGTCGATGATTCGCCGAGTGGTAGCCTCATCCATCTCCTCATCGAATGCCAAGCCAGCAGAATCGATGGCTCTTTGAGTCGGTTTTTCAGGTGCCTTCTCAGTTTCGCTGAGAGCTTCAAGGAACTCGTCCTGTGCCTTTTTGAGTTTTTCTTCGGTTTCTGTGGCTAGGTCTAGGGCTGCCATGAGATCCGCATATTGGGCGCGGGATTCTTCCTCTGCGGCTTTTTTAGCCTGCCCTAAATCAGAGGCTAAGCTCTGCGCGGCCAGTGTCGCCTGTTTCTGCTCGGTGAGCTTTTCACGGAGTCTGGCTAGTTCCTGTTTCAATTCCTCTGAATCACCTTTGGAGGCAGGAGGCGGCACAAACGCGGAGGGTTTGAACTGCGGGTTACGAAGGGTGTGAAACCAGACAGCAATAGCACGGGCCAATTTCAATCCAAACACGGCTTCTGACGGAGATGCCTCGGCGTCATGGGTGGCGGTGTTTCCAAGCTTCCTGAGTCGATGCATGGCATCCGACATCTGCTCTGAAATGGTCCCTTGATATTTTAGTTCTGAAATGCGGCGTGCATTGTCGACAGCACGATCATTGCCTAATATGGAGGTGAGAATGCACTCCAGGAGTTGGCGTAGGCGAGTGAGGCAGAGATCAGGGCTGCTCATGCACAAACCCTCGGCATCGACCGCCAAACGATGCAGGTGTGGATGATGTTTCTGAAGGTATTGGAAGTTAGGGGATTTCACATCGACTAATCTAGACGCAATCTAACGGGAATTAGCGTGTGATGGGAAGGCAATTTCCGGAGAATATGGAATGCCTGTGGAGCCTGCTGAACGTAATCGGTTAGTTTCCTCAGTAGTGGGTAGGAAGGCGTAACTTGATGATTCACGTTAGTAAGTCGTGATGCCTGTTAGGAAAAATCGCTGGAGGGGTTTCTATTGAAATTCAGTCGTGTTAATGAGGGTGTCCCCCCCCACTGCGAGGGTCTACCGTGCTTCGAGGCAAACCCTCAAGCGCACTCTGCAGCGAAGGGGGGATGTTGGTGAAAGACTGCTCCACCTCTCCACCTGATTACTCAGCTGGGCGTGTGATTTGATAGCGGCGAATGCCGTTGGTGATTTTTGAAGCCGTCACGAACGGACTGTCACTCTTGACGAGGCTGGCGAGGTATCTCCCTGCATTGGCATCAAATTTCAGGAGTGAGCTTGCTTGGTAGCTTGTAGGGGTATCACGATCCTGTAGCTTGCCCTGAACCTCTACGGCAGTCATCCAGCGACTTTCACCCACATCGAGCCCCATAAAGTCCTGCGTGATTGAGAGATGGAGTAAATTTTCGAGCCGTTTCTCCGGGGAGATATCTGTTACGGCGTCGAGCAACTCTGGGTCTTTGAGAGCAATGACTCCTGAGCGTGAATCTATGAGGTGCTCAGGCAATTTCAAATTTTCCAAAAAATGCATGAAAGCGGGCAGTTCAGCGGTAAGTGCGGCTGCAAAGTCGTCTCGCTCTTCGGGGGTGCATGCGGGCATTGGCGGGGTCACTGTGGATACTTTGAGCAGCATGATTTTATCCTCAATGCCGTCCTCCAATGGTGGAATGACTGATAGGTTTTCCGGGGTTTCATTACAGCACACCATCACTCGCCACACTGGGCGCATAGAAATGGAGGTTTGTCGCCGAGTATTAATTTCCACATTTGCTGCGTAAATGGACTCCTTAAATCTGGAGCCAAAAGCTTTCCTCGCCCTGGGATCGGTGCTGGCTGCGGCGTCATCAATGAGCAGTAATTCCGCCGCTAGCAAGTTGTCATTCCATGGAAGACTGCCTGACCATGCAGTCATTGGATTGCTTGACCTGCCGCCGAAGAGCTGGGTGGTGATGAAGGCGAGTAATGATTTGCCTGATTTGCGTTTGCCTGCCAGAACCACCATTGGTGCGGGTTGGTGGATGCCTGTATTGATCGCACGCACGCCATCCCTGAGCCACGCACAAAATGCGAGCCTACTATCCTCATCAGGGAATGCTTGTCGAATTATGCTCGATATGTAAGGGAATTGACCAGGCTTGCTAACTGGGACATTGGGCCCCTCGGTGATTAGAAACCTGCGGCCACGATATTCTTTGATCCCCCTCTTGGCTCCTGCGAGCTTGCCTTGCCAATCCACAGCACGGTCAATTTCAATCGTGTCGATGTGTTCGTCGAGTAGTGGTTTGATGTCGTCGCTGTAAACGCCTGATGCTTTTAAAAACCTCGTGATGCCAGCTATTACGGGAGGTTTGCGTGAGTAAGACCGGAAGATTACGCCGGTATCAATGTAGTAGCAGCCACCTTCCGTCGAATAGTATATGTGAGCGGGGTTGAAAACAACCGGTTCCTTCTCAGGTGGAGTAGTGGAGGAGTTTTTTGAGTCTGAATTTTTTTCTGTTTTCATGGTTTTGTTGTTAGTGGGTTATTTGGCTATAGGATTTTAGGTATAATAGTTCGGCAGGTTGTTTGGTTTTCTCATGGATGCAGCCTGGCATTCTCAGCGGGGCTGCATGTCCATACAGAAGGATTTGTTTGTCGATGTGATGGCTTTCAGCCAGGTGGATGATGCAGTTCAAGGTGTGTTGATTGGGGCGATCAAACCACGCGTGCAGGCTCTTATTGCCTGTGTCGATTACTGCCCTTAGAGACAGTCCCCATGCTTCAACGAGGTATTGAATCAGCGCGTAGCTCCACGCTTTATTAGCCTCTCTCTCGCTGGAGGTTAGTGGTGAGCGCCCAAGCAAATCATCCGATTCAACGACGATGAATGGTGCGCTCTTGATGTTGGCTATTGAGCGCGCATAGCCTCCGGGTAGGAATATCCCCGCCGCACATCGAGCCGGGAGTAATGGGCGTTGAAGCCAATCGTAAACACGGCGGAATTGCTTAGAATACTTTTGTTGGCCGGATTGGTGAACTCGTCCCAGCCAGATCAAAGCATCCATAGGAAACATGCAGCGAAGAAACTCGTGTTTCGCAGCCCGTTTCTCGTATATTTGCCATGGTGATTGCTGCTGAAGTTGACCGCGCCATTGCGGGTGCAAATGAGGTTGCAGAGTTTTGAGCAGGTGTTCCTGCACGGTGGATTTTTTGAGAGACATTTTCATAACTGAAAATGCCCTTGCGTGGAGCAATGAATGCAGTAGTCTGAATGTGTCCCGTCAAAGACAATTCCAGAATCCGCCTCTTGCGCTCCCGCAAGGGCGGATTTTTTACATTTGGGGTTTTAGCTGGCTCTCGATGTAATCGGCCAGTGAGTCATAGCTGATGAGGCGCGTCCCGCTGGTTTGGCCGCGTTTGCGGAGTGAGACGGATTTGATTTTACCCTCGGCGATAAGCTCATAGAGCTTGCTCCTGCCGATGCCGAAGACCTGTGTGGCCTGAGGGATACGGAGCCACTCGGGTTTTAAAGGTGGCGTGGGGTCGTTTACTTGGGTTGGCGTTTTCATGACGCCCTCCAATATTCGCAGAAATTTCAGTGCGTCGATACCTCAAATCATACACCGGCCTATATGTATGATTTTAGCTCAATTGAGTCTATGAGAAATCTCGACGTAGCCTGTATATATGAGTGACCAGCGCATGATGATTCGGTCGCGTTCCATGTTTTTTAACTCGGTAGTCATCGCCCTCATCAACGATATATCCCTTTGTAACCAAACTTTGGATAATGGCGGCGGGTTTGATGGCTGGGTTGTTCCGGGCGAGCGTAACCACGTGTTGCTCCCATTTTTTGAGACCCTCAAATTCCCTGTCAGACGTGTTTTTTCGATGATACTTGAATTGTTGCCCCAGCTTCGTGAGTTCTTGGATTTCTTCGGACGTGAATAATTGGGCGCAGGCGACGCCCGCCAGAAAAAGGTTCCAAGCGCCTTCCCAAGCGTTAGGATCATTGGTTTCCGATAAATACATGAGCGCTTCCTCAATCGAGGATATGCTCAGTTCTAGGGTCTCAGGGTTTACGCCGTATTGACCTCTGCGCTCGGATAACCGTTCTAGTAAAATGTGGATAACGTCCTCCGCGCTATTAGTGCTTGGTGGACGGTTGGGATCGGGAGCGATTGATTTCCACTCTTCAAGATCAAGCCAATCTGGGCGTATCGCCACGGGCGTCCATCTTCCGTCTTGGAGCAAACACGGACACCACCATTCTGGTTTTTCCAGTGCAATTTTAGATGCTTCTTTTGGATAGACGACCTCTGACGTGAACTGAATTGATGGCTTGGTATTAGCGCTGTATCGGGCTTTAATCGCTTTCACACACTCTAACTTAAAATTCTCAGGAATCACTTCATCGGCTTCCTGGCCGAATAGTTGGATCACAAATTCGCGTGAAGGAGGTTTAGCCATGGGTTTATCAGTTATAAGTTTGGGATGCTCTGCATCGCAGTTTTGAGGGTGTGGTCTTGGTGATGGGTGTATCCGGCGTGAACCTCTTCCGACTTGTGACCGAGGATTTGCATTCGGATTTCAGGCGGAACCTTAGCGTCCGAGAGCCAGCTGGTGAGGGTGTGGCGTAGGCTGTGGAAGCTTTTCTCGTGGAATGTTTTACTGCCTGTCTGAACTGACTTGCCACGGCTGACTTTGGCTTTTTCCATGATTCCGTTGAACTGTGTGCTGAGACCGTTGCGGCCAGCTCCGAGGTATTGGGAAAGCGTCGGGAATACCTGTGTGGCAGGGTTGATTGCCGTGGGGCGGGTCTTCAGCCACTTGGCCAGCGCAGGGTGGATAGGGATGCGGACAACGGTTTTCTTTCTCTTGGTCTTGGCTGGCAGGGTGGCGATCACTTCGTTGGTCATGTCGATGTCTCCCCACGTGAGGGATGCGCAGTCCACCAAGCGCAGACCTGTGTAGGCACCCAACAGAATCAAACCTTTCCATTCCTCGGAAGGGGCGTGCTTCACTAAGGCGGCTACCTCTTTTTTGGTGAAAGGTTTGCGCTGAACCTTGTCGTCGTTTTCAAGTTTCTCCAGCGCAGCAACCGGATTGAAGTTGGTGATACCTTCAGCCATGGCGGTTATGAAAATGGATGAAGCTGTTTTCATCTTTTGGTTCACGGTAGTGACACTGGACTTGCGTTCGCCCTTTTCGTCGAACTGGAGCCAGTCCCGCAGCTTCCGCATGTCCGCAACGGTGATGCTCTCTAATGTATGGTCGGCCTTCTCGCCGAGTCCTTCGAGGAAATGCTTTGCGTTTGTGCGGTAGGCTCTGAGGGAGGACTCTGCCTTGCCTGATTTCCGAGTCAGCCACTCCTTTGTCCACGTTCTAACCGTGTATTCAGGCATGTCCTCGCCTGTGGCTATTTTAACGATCTCAGCCATGAATTCCCTGGCCTTGGTGACGTTCAGCTTGCCTAGTTCGGCGTGCTCAGTCGCTCGGGTCAACACCGCCAGCATCTTCCTCCCTTTGACGTTGCCTGCCCCTGCTTCTCGCAGCGCAGCGCGTTCAAACTCGACCGCTTTCAGCAGGGCTTTGCGTTTTGAGGTTTCTTTTGTAGACCGATTCACCTTCACGCACGTCCCTTTATCTGTGGGAACGAGATACTGTGCATGCCAATATTTGGAGGTGCCTTTCTTGATTAAAACGGCCATAATTAGGTGGTGCCATAGTGGTGCCATTTGTCAATATTTATGGCGTCCTATAGCGTCCTAACCCTTATAAAATCGTTCTATTTTGTCTATAAAATCCACGGAATCGAATCGCGGGTTCGATTCCCGCTCCCGCCTCCATCTGAAAAACCACCGGTATAGGTGGTTTTTTTGTGCCTGCTTCACTCGGTCTTGAAATTGATCAACGAAGGCGGGAGTGGGATGAGAACCCTTCCTCAGGCCGGGTTTGAGCGCACACGCAGTGCGTGTATCACGCTTTTATATTAACAAATTCCCGGAGGAGGGAATTTTCAGACTGGCACAGACCGAGTGGGCGAGGTCATTCCCGCTCCCGCCTCCATCTGAAAAACCACCGGTATCGGTGGTTTTTTTGTGTCCGGGTGTTACGGCTCGCCGAACCAGCCTTGGGTCTTTTTGCAGACGCTGACGAGGAGGAGCATTAGGGGGACTTCGATCAGGACTCCGACGACGGTGGCGAGGGCGGCGCCTGAGGAGAGGCCGAAGAGCATGACGGCGGTGGCGATGGCGACCTCGAAGTGGTTGGAGGCGCCGATCATGGCGACCGGGGCGGCGTCTTCGTATTTCAACTTCATGATCTTGGCCGCACCGTAGCCGAGGGCGAAGATCAGCAGGGTCTGCAGGGCTAGGGGGATGGAGATCCAGACGATGGTGAGAGGATTGGCCAGGATGATCTCGCCTTTGAAGCTGAACAGCAGCACCAGGGTCAACAACAGGGCGGCGATGGTGACGGGGGTGAGGCGGTGGAGGAATTTCTCCTGGAACCAGGTTTCGCCCTTGGCGGAGATGATCCATTTTCTGGAAAAGTAGCCGGTGACTAGCGGCAGGGCGACGTAGATGGCGACGGAGAGGAGCAGGGCCTGCCAAGGAATCGGCAGCTGACCGACACCTAACAAGAAGCCGCCTAACACGCCGTAAAGCACCAGCATGGTGAGTGAGTTGATGGCGACCATGACCAGTGTTAGGCCGTCGTTACCTCGGGCGAGATATCCCCAGACCAGCACCATGGCGGTGCAGGGGGCGATGCCTAACAGGATACAGCCGGCGAAGTAGCTGCGCCACAGGGGAATCTGCAGCATTTTCACGCCCTCGCTCATGACCACGGTGCCGGCGCCGTGTTCGGAACCGACCGGGAGATCCAGGCCGAAGGGCATTTTCACCAGATCCATGGCATCGGGGCCGATCATGTTTTTCAGCAAGACACCGAGGAACAGCAGGGCGATGGCATACATGGTGAAGGGTTTGACACACCAGTTGATGAAGAGGGTGAGGAAAACCGGCTTGCCGCTTCTGCCGGCTTTGATCACGCGGTTGAAATCGATTTTCACCATGATGGGATACATCATTAGGAAAAGGCAGATGGCGATGGGGATGGAGATCACCGGGGCGCCGTTGACGTGGATGGCGAGGCCGTCGAGCGACTTCGCCAGATCGGGTGCCGCTTTTCCTAACAAAATTCCGGCGACGATACACAGCCCTACCCAAACGGTCAGGTAACGCTCGAAGATGTTGGTCATTTTACGGTCGTTGTTCATGGTGACGGTAGTTGTTTTGTTGTTTCTGGAAGGATGGAAGTAAGAGGTGAAAAAAAAGGGCGGTTAGCAATCGCAGGGAGTGTCGAGGCAGGGTTCGCCGGAGCAGCATTGATCGACGAGGAAATCGATCATTTCCTGCAAAACCTGATACTGGGGCAGGCAGGTGAGGGTGGTGCCGTTACGTTCCTGCACCACCAGGCCGGCGCGTGTCAGGCGTGAGATGTGGTGGGAAAGGGTGGAGGCGGGGATTTCAAGCTGCTTCTGGAGCTCGCCAACGGGTAGACCTGTCTTGCCGGCTTGAACCAGATGGCGGAAGACCGCGAGGCGGGTTTTGTGGCCGAGTTCGGCCATGCAGAGGGCTGTTTCTTCAATGTTCATCACGAATCTGTGACGGGATTCTACGCATGGTGGCGGGGTGAGGCAAATATTATTTCGAATGTTGTGGAAATAAAGGTTAAGGCGATTTGGGGATGCGGTGAGAGTTTGGGTGTTTTGGTGAGGCCGGGCTTCTGTCGTCCCTCCGGGACTTGATGGTGTTGGGGATGCGGGGTCCCGGGGTTTCACCCCGCGCTAGTTTGTGTCGACCCTTCGGGTCTGGGCGGCCATGACCTTGCTCTTCCTCTTCCTCATGCCAGTCAATGCCCAACACTCACTGACTACCGGCTACCGAGCACCAGCCAATCAACCAATCAACCAATCAACCAATCAACCAATCAACCAATCAACCAATCAACCAATCAACCAATCAACCAATCAACCAATCAACCAGTCAACCAGTCAACCAGTCAACCAGTCAACCAGTCAACCAGCGATCTCTCATTCCCGCTTGCACTGGGGTGGGATGGGGTTTACTTCATTCCCTGATGAAAAAATACCTACTGACTATGATGACAGCACTGGTTGCTGGTTGTTTCTCCGTTCACGCGCAGGAAGAAAAAAGTGATGAAGTGAAGGATATCCGGATCGTGATGAGCACGGACAAGGGGGATATCGAAGCCACTCTGACAGCTTCCAAGACCCCGGTGACGGTGGCCAATTTCCTCAACCTTGCCAAGCGGGGTTACTATGATGGCATTACGTTCCACCGGGTGATTCCTAACTTCATGATCCAGGGTGGTGATCCTACCGGCACGGGTCGTGGTGGTCCGGGTTATCGTTTTGGCGATGAGTTTCACCCTGAACTGAAGCACGATAGTGCAGGCATCTTCTCCATGGCGAATGCCGGCCCCGGCACGAACGGATCGCAGTTTTTCATCACCCACAATGCCACGCCTCACCTGAACGGGAAGCACAGCGTTTTTGGTAAAGTGACCAAGGGACAGGACGTGGTGAACAAGATCGCACGAGGCGATAAGATCAAGAGCATCAAGGTGCTTGATTCGACGGATGCTCTGTTCAAGGCGCAAAAGGCGAACCTCGACCAATGGAATACCGTTCTCGGGCCCAAGAAATAATTGGAGATAGAAGTGACAGAATTGAGAGCTTGCCTCATCTCAAGCTATGGATAGGGTCGTGTAATGTCTGTGATTGCAATCATGGCCCACTCCTAACAACCAACTATTCCCACGATTATGTTTGAAATCTATCAAAGCGAAAAAACCCAGAAGTATCATTTCCGTCTGAAGGCCAAGAATGGCGAGATCATTCTCACCGGTCAGGCCTACAAGGACAAGGGCGGCTGTGAAAACGGCGTGGCCTCTGTGAAAAAGAACGGACCTGATGAGTCCAAGTTTGAGATCAAGGACTCCACCAATGGGAAGCAATACTTCGTGCTGAAGTCCGGCAACGGCCAGATTATCGGTCAAAGCCAGATGTACAAAACAGCATCCGGCTTGAAAAACGGAATCGCCTCCGTCGGTAAAAACTGCGCTGGCGATATCAAGGATCTCACCGCGTAACGGCTGGGAAACCACTTTCTAACACCCGACTTCACCGCTGTGTGGAGTCGGGTGTTTTTTTGTCCAAGTTTGGACGGGGAACGAGTGCTGAAGTTGTGGTCGGGTGGCGGTTGTCCGTTGTGCAGAACGATGACACTCGAGCAGCTCGGAACTCGCCGACCTTACTTAGGCTTGGCCATGGGTTTGGCCAATTCCAGTGAGATCATTTCGATATAAGGCACACCGATGTATTTCTCTGAGAGCTTCTCCAGTGCCTTGTTGATGCGAGGCAGCGAGGAGGCGCCTTGGGCTGAGGTGAAGTATTTATCGGAAAAATCATCCAGTGCCTCGAGTCCTTCGACGTAGCGAGCGTTGTTGGGATCCTTTTCCAGAGCTTTCATCAGTGGGCCGACGAGAGAGGCATTTTTTCCTTCGATCTCGTAGTGGTTCACGAGGAAATCGCACCAGTAGTAGGCGCGGTGCGGTGTCTCCTCGGTCAGCTCCTTGATCCAGTTGATTAGTGTGCTTTCGAAGTCGAGTCGATCATCGTCCAGCTCCGAGTCCTTGCGGGTATCGGCGAGGTGCATTCCATTGAGCCATACCATGCCCTCCACGCCGGCCTCTTCCGGTCCATTGGTGTGGCCACCTTTGACAAAGCGGTGGATGCCACGTTTGCCATATTGGGCGGCGGCTCTGGCGGTGCTATAGCGATTGAAATCAGAGGCCCCTCCGATGCTGTAGCAGTAGTGCTTTTTCTTGTAGTTATTCTCCGGCGAGTAAGCGACGAAGGGCATGATGCCTGCGGATTGGATGCGCATGGCATTGTAAAAAGCCATCGCACCGCCCCCAGAATCTCCAGAGAAGTAGATACGTTCCTGATCGATCGGAAGAGTGGCAATGAGATGCTCAAAGCATTGCTTGCTATGTTTGTAGTTACCCTCCGGGTGGCTAGGGCCGTTTTTGGATTCTACTGGGGATGCGATAATCCAGCCATTGAGCTCGGCACCGAGCTTATAACGATTCACCACCCGCTCCTTGCCGCCACCGGCCGAGGTGTAAATCATCAGAGGAACTGGGCGGTCTTTGCGCAGGGTTTTGGGGATGTAGATGTAATAGTTGGAGCCATTGCCGGCTTCAATCGGTCCGGACGCTTCGCCCACGGGGTGCGGAAAGTCATCGGTGATGAATGCGCGCTCGCTGCTGGTCGGCTCGCCTGGCTTGGGCTCGACAATGCCGAAGTGCTCACGCAGCAGCGTCTGGTCATCGGCGACTAATTTTTCCAAGGGCACCCGGATCACGCGACCGGCGCTGGTCTTGAACGATACCGAACCTTTTTGATAACTCACCGCCGAGGCCTCCACGGTGGTGCCGGCTGTAGACGTCCAAACACGCTGGGCCGTAGGAGCCGCCGTCAGGCTCAGGCTGAGTGAAAAGAACAGGGGGAAGAGACATTTCATCATGCCTCTATCTTCTGCGCTTTGTGAAGATTGTCGTAAAGGCGGAAATGCTGGGATCTGCGCGTTGTTAGTTGAGGGCTAAGGATTAGGCACAAGCGTCTAAATTCAGGGATAGGAGTGGGTGTTTACTTGGCCAACTTTTCCCACGCGGCCTGGGTGCTGACGGATTTCTGATATTCCATGATCAGCAGCCATTGACCGTCTTTTTTCACCAGCAGGGCTTCGAGGTCGATGTATTCGTGTTGCCACTCCACGCCCTGAGTTTGGTAGGAGTAGATGAACATCCCCTCTTCGTGTGCGGTTTTGTCATCGCCGTAGCGGTGGGAAAAGCGGAACTCGACCCGTGACCTGCGCTTGCCGTCGCGGGTGTCGTCAAACTCTTTTTTCCAACGTTTGAGCGCTTCGGCGAGAGGATAACTTTTCTTCTTCACCCCGCTGACCAGCACAGCATCCGGGTGACATGTGCTCTGGTAGGAATCGAAATCCCCCTGCTGCACGGCGAGTGATACCTTCTGCCAAAAGGCGTCCAGCTCAGTGAGACGGGTCTCAGTTTCCTCGGCGGAAAGGAAGGGGCTGAAAACGAGGGCGATGAAGAGCAAGGTTAGGTGTTTCATGCCTCCATTCCTTCGAGAAGATCAACCCGGGGTCAAGGGCGAAGATAGTGAGTCATGGGAGGACGATCGATGAATCGAGTAAGGACTGCGAACGACAATTTCTTAAATTGCGGGTTTAATCGAAAGATTGAGAGGCTCTCTAGTTAGCTGATAGAATATGATCGACCGATGAAGGAGCCGCGGGTATAGATCCATGATTGTTTGATAAAAAAATTTCATTTGCATGCTAAAAGCTGATCAAGATTTCGCCGGAGTTCAAATTCAAGGCGACCGAGTTTACCAAGAAGACGCACAAGGGTTCACCTTGCTGGTAGAAGCTGATGGTGGGCGCGTAGAGATGCTCCTCACTGTGCTGGCTGATGGCATGGGAGGGGAGAATGCAGGTGGGCACGCCAGTGCTTCGGTGGTGCGCAGCGTGGCTGATTACTGTCAATATGTCGGCCTGGCGGAAAAGCAGGAAGTCCCCGAGATGCTTGCCGCCGCTGTGCAGGAGGCGACCTTGGATCTCTCGTTAGCAATCCAAGCGGACCCTGAGCTCGCAGGCATGGGCACCACCTTGTTGGCGGTTGTGGTCGAGGGCGATCAACTTTATTGGATCTCGGTAGGCGACTCTCCGCTCTATCTGTATCGTGATGGTCGCATCGAGCAGTTGAATGAAGATCACTCCATGATGCCACTGCTGCTTCGGGAGGTAGAGCAGGGGTATCTTGATGAACGGTTGCTAAAGTATCACCCCGATCGGAATGCGCTGCGATCGGCTCTGACAGGCAGGGACGTTGAACTAATCGATTGTCCGGCCGTCGGATTACCTCTGCAGTCGGGGGATGTAGTCGTCATAGCCTCCGATGGCCTGCAAACGATGACTCCTGATGAAATTGCCCAGTGTCTGGATGAATTTCAGACCTGTTCGGCGGAAGAAATCTCGCAGCGACTGGTGGAGGCGGTGTGTGAGCTCAAGCAGCCGCGACAGGACAACACCTCGGTGAATGTCATCAAAATCCCGAGTCAATCAGGCGAGTGAGCCTGGCGGTGGGGTTAGTCGGGTGACTATTCCCGATGGCTCAAACTGGGCTGGTGCGAGGCCAAAGCGTCACAGAGGAAGATCGGAGGGATGAAGTTCTCTGGTGGTTGGTAATCAATGATTTGGACAATTTGAGCTAGGCCGGAAAAAGCGGGCCCGACCTTTTCACACTTGCTGTTCACGGCCATGGCTGGTTTCTTTGTTTGTCCAGTCATCGGGGCAGATATCACTATGGCCATTGCACAAAATACCATCGCGCTCGTTTTCGACTACGATCAGACGCTCAGTCCGAGCTACATGCAGGATGATGTCGTGTTCCCTGAATTCGGCATCAATCCGGAGTCGTTTTGGAAAAAGTGCAACGCGCTGGTGCAAGACCAGCAATGGGATGGTGAGCTGGCTTACATGCAATGTTTGTTAGATTATCTGGAAATGGACCAAGTATCCAATGCCCGCCTCACCGAGCTAGGTAGCAACCTGAGCTATTTCCCCGGCGTGCCGGAAATGTTCGACGGCATCCGCGATGCGTGCCTGACCGATGACCATCATGCGCAAGATATCCGACTGGAATACTACATCGTCTCGTCCGGTCTCAAGGCCCTCTTGGAAGGCAGCAGCATTCGCAATCAATTCCGTGCAATTTACGGCTGTGAATTTGGCGAAGACAAGCAGGGCCATATCCGCTTTTCCAAACGCACCATTTCCCACACCACAAAAACCCAATATTTGTTCCGAATCAACAAGGGGTTGTTAGACTACTCCGAAGACGTCAACGATCACCTCGCGCCCGAACTGCGCCCGATCCCTTTCGAGAATATGGTTTATGTCGGCGATGGCCCGACGGATGTTCCCTGCTTCACGGTGATGCGTAAGAATGGTGGCAATGCCATCGCGGTGTATAATCCGGAAGACCCCAGCCGCCGCAGCTTCCGAAAGTGCTACCAGCTCTGTGCCAAGGCAGACCGCGTGAAACACATCGCGCCGGCCGATTATCGTCAGGGCAGTCATCTTCGTCTATTGTTAGAGCAGATGGTCAGCGAAATTGCCGACAACATCCTGCTGCGGCGCACCAACGAGATCCAAGGCGGCACCGTTTCCGCCCCTCATTTTTAGGAAGCACCACCTTCTTCCTGGTTACTTCAATCTGAATACTATTTTCATGCAACACGTTCACTTTATTGGAATTTGTGGAACCGCCATGGGTTCCGTCGCGGCCGCGATGAAGGCCAAAGGATTCACCGTCACCGGCTCCGACGAAAATGTCTACCCTCCGATGTCCACCTTCCTCGAAGATCAGGGGGTGCAGATTTTCCCGGGATTTAAAGCCGAGAACATTCCGGAAACCGCCGAGGTCATCGTCGTGGGGAATGCGATCAGTCGCGGCAACGAAGAAGCCGAAGCGGCGCTCGAGCGCAAGCTGCTCTACGTTTCCCTGCCGGAAATCCTCAAGGAGCATTTCCTCCGCGGCAAGCGCAACCTCGTGGTCAGCGGCACCCATGGCAAGACGACCACCAGCTCGTTGCTCGCCTGGCTGCTGAAAAATGCCGGCGTCGATCCGAGCCACATGATTGGCGGAATTCCACGCAACCTGGGAAAAGGTGCGGCGTTCACCGACTCCGATTTTGTTGTCCTCGAGGGGGATGAATACGACACCGCTTTCTTCGACAAGCGCTCGAAGTTCCTCCACTACTTGCCCGAAGTGGTGGTGGTGAACAACGTGGAATACGATCACGCCGACATCTACGATTCGCTCGATGAAATCAAGCTGACCTTCCGTCGCTTGCTCAACATCGTGCCGCGCAATGGCATGGCCTTTGTCAATGGCGACTGCCCTAACAGCCTTGATGTCGCCGATGGTGCACCGGCCCCGGTCACCACCGTGGGATTGGGTGAAAGCTGTGACCTGCAGGTGACCGAGATCGAATACGCCTCCGACTGCACCCGCTTCGATCTCGATGGCGAACGCTACCAAATCCCGATGGCCGGTGAGTTCAATGTGCGCAATGCTGCCATGGCAGTCTGTGCGGCCAAGTTCTCCGGCTTCACCCCGGATCAGATCCGCGATGGGCTGCTGAGCTTCGAAGGCATTGCACGGCGTCAGGAAGTGCGTGGCATCGCAGGAGGTGTGCGTGTGATTGATGACTTCGCCCACCACCCCACGGCTATTGGTCTGGCGGTTGATAGCTTGCGTCAGCAATACTCGGACTCCCGACTCTGGGTGATCTTCGAGCCACGCTCGAACACCACGCGGCGAAACATTTTCCAAAACGAACTCGCCAGCTCACTGAGCAAGGCGGACTTCGCCATCGTGCCCGCCGTGCCGGATCCGGAAAAAGTGCCTGAGGCAGATCGCTTGAACCCGGTAAAACTCGTCGCCGATGTGCAGAGCTCCGGCACCGAATGTTGGTACTGCGAAACGGTCACTGACATCGTCGCATTGGTGGGGGATAAGGCTCAGTCGGGTGACACGGTTGCCGTGCTCAGCAATGGTGGCTTCGAGGGGATTCATCAGAAATTGTTAGATCGTTTAAGCTAATGCTGCGATGACTGTTTCCCCCCGCATGTGCCCCTTTGCGGTGCTGCTCTGCGCTCTGCTCTGGGGCAGTGCCTTCCCTGGGATTAAAGCGATTTATGCCGAGTGGGAGAACATTCAGGTGCTCCCCGACATGCAGAATCGGCTGCTGCTCGCGGGGGTGCGTTTCATCATTGGCGGCTTCGTGCTACTGCTGATTTCCAAGAGCCCGATCAAGCAGCTGAAAAGCACGCCTTTCTTGCCCTTGTTAGGATTTGCGGCGGCTCAGACCGGGATTCAGTATGCTATGTTTTACACCGCCTTGGCGGTGTCGAGCGCGGTGCTCGGCGGCTTGCTGGTGGCCTCGGGGAGCTTTTGGTGGCTGCTGCTGGCGCCGCTGATTCTCAAGACGCCATGGCCCACACGCGTGCAGTGGAGCCTGATTGGGATTGGTGCGGCAGGCGTGCTTCTGGCGGTCTACAAGCCGGGGGCTGGTAGCGGTCAGCCGGTGCTCGGTGGCATACTTTTCTGTGCCAGCACATTGAGTGGCACCTTGGGCGTGATCATTCTCCAGCGAGTTTTGAAAACCATGGGAGCGCGTGCTGCGACAGGTTACGGACTTCTGCTAGGCGGCATCATGTTAACCTTGGCTGGCGCCGGTGCGTGGTCGGATTTTACTCAATTATTCAACCTGAAGGTGATCTTGCTGACCTGCTACCTTGCCATGGTTTCCGCGGTGGGATTTGGTTTGTGGAACTATCTCACCAGCTTGTTCCCCGTGAACTTGCTTGCCGGGTATCGCTTTCTGGTCCCTGTGTGTGCGGTGGTGGAGTCGTCGCTGCTAGTCGCTGGCGAGACCCCGGGACTTGGGATCTGGATCGGCGGCTTGCTGGTGATTTTTTCGGTCGTTGCCCTACAGAGAGTTAAGGTAGTGCAGTAGCGGAATTGAAAGTCTGACCTTTGCTTCACCACTATATAGGCTCGCGATTGAATTATATTGGCTGACTTATTCATAGTTTCAGCCTACTACATGGCCATGACTCGACCGCATTCTGTCATCACATTTTTACCGTGAGGTCATTTCTCGACGAAGGAAAAAAGTTTGAGGTAAGTCGTGGAAGTAACAGAAGAAGTGTTAGTCCTCTTGGGTCATTCGACATAGTTAATTTAAAGTGATCATGAATTCGCCCATTTCCCAGAGTAGCGTTGCCGTTGTTATACCAGTTTACAATCGAGCTGCTATTTTGAAAGAAACGCTCACGTATGTGTTAGCGCAGACATTACTGCCTGATGCGCTGATTGTGGTTGATGATGAGTCGACAGATAATACCGCTGCAGAAGTTGAGCAGTGGTTAGAACAGCATGCGGCTGGAGTCCACTGGGAGTTGATCCGTGCTTCGAAGTCAACTGTCGCGGGAGCTAGGAATAGAGGTCTTTCCAGAGTGGAGAGTGTGGATTACGTCGCTTTTTTAGACTCTGACGACCATTGGCCTGAGGATTTTTTGGAGCGCTGTGTGAATATGTTAGATTCGGAGCCCGATGCGGTCGCTGCGACTACCGAGCGCTTTTACCGCTGTTCGCCAGGGGTTAAAGCGCAGCATAAGGGAGGGCTGGAAATGGTCTCGGACCCCATCACGTGGTTCTTTAAATATGGCGCAGGTGTTAGCTCCTGCTCACTGCTTCGCAAAAGTGTTGTGCAAGAGCTAGGTGCATGGCCTGAAGTGACTCTGGGTGAAGATACTCAATTCTTCGGTGCGATGACTCTCAAAGGACCCTGGGTGTTTGCCGAGGGAGCCCCCGTTACTTTTCATATCGGAAATGGTGGGGATACTAGCGAGGAAGGGAATCTGAGTAGGAAATACGCAGACAGAGAGGAACAATGGGTGAAAGATTTTGAAGCGATCTATGCTGAAGTGCTTAATCAACAAGTTGCGGTTGATCACGGACCGTTGAAAATGATGCTCGGAGTGCGCTGGCACAGGGCCTACAAAATGAGGTTGAGAGTAGGTGATGTGGTTGCGGCGCGGGCGTGCCTGAAACATGCCATCCGCTGGAACCCTCGGTGCTGGAAGTATCGAAAGCATGCGTTGCTGCTCAGCTTGACGAAGCATTGGGTGAGGGCGAAATGAAACGATTAATTCCATGACCCTCGTTGAGCGAGTAGGCCGTGGTAGGCTTTGGTTTGTCTGTTAGAACCTCCATGTGAAGAGGGTCTGCAGTGCAAAATCTGACGCGGCTTCAGTAAGTCCAGCCGCCGCGCCGAAGGTGATGGATGCCTTTTCGTTCGGATAAAGCGTGGTCGTTAGATAGAGCAGGTGCTCACCGTGACGATCAAAGTCACCTGTGGCTTCGATCCCCGCCGCTAGGAAATCGCTGAAGCGGTGGCGGTAAGCTATGGCATAGCCGTAGGCTGGTGAGTCGTCCTCTGGAAAGACCGCGATGAGGTTCGCGGCGATTTGATCATGATGGCCGAGTTCAAGCTGCGCGATGAGGCGCACGAAGCCATGGCTCTCGCCGTGGCGGTGAATGCCATCGTGCGAATGCTCATCGCCGTGGGTGTGGTTCGCTCGTTGCTCATTGGCTAACTGGCAGGCCTGATAGAGGGCTGGAATGCCAATCAAGCTGGAGCAGTCTGTGAGCTCGAGGCTATCGCTGTGACTGTGGTCGGAGTCTTCTCCTTCGGTGGGGATTTCCCAGCCAATCGCGATGCCTAAGGAGAGTGAGGAATGTTGGCCCCAGGTGTAGCTTGGCGCATTCCATTGGAGCGTCGGTGTGAATGATTGCGCCGCCCATTCGCTATCACCTTCGTTGGAAATTTGGTAACTGGCCCCTAGGGTGAAACCAGCGGGGAGACCGATGGAAAAGGCCTGCAGGATGGCTGTTTCTTCTTCGCCTCCATGCTTGCTGTAGTCAAAACCTGTGGTGCTGTAAATCTGACCTGCGTGAGGTGTGGCGGTGTCTAGGGTGACGAGAAAATCTTGTCCGTGGTGGGCAAAGGCGTTGGACGCAAGAACAAGGCTGACGAGTGAGACGAGACGAGTTTTCATGATCGTATAAAAATTATCCAGCCCTCTGTTGAGGGCTGGATATTGAAGTGGAACTAACGACGACGGCGAAGTAAGCCGAGAGATGACAGGCCGAGAAGTAACAGGCTGCTCGGCTCTGGAACTGCGGTGGTGGTGACAGAGGCAAAGTAGGTGCGATTGACCGAATCTACTCCTTCCACCTCTTCTGCAAATCCGCCGATGGCGAAGGTGTAGTCTCCCGCTGCGAGGCTGTAGCTGACATTGATGCTATCCTCCGTGGAGTTAGCCACGTGGTTCAGGTAGATCAGTGGATCGGCGGCGCCTGATAGCGTTGTGTCAGCGCGGTTGTTATACGTATGTGCCTGAGTAGCATTCTCGTTGTTGAAGCCGCTGTAGATGGTGAACGAAGGGAAGAGTTCCTGGGTGCCTACGGCGATGGTTTCTGTCGGGTCATTGCTAATGTTAATCGTGACAATGGCGTCTTCCGTTAGGGTAAGCTCAAGCCACTGGGAGGTGTGCCGCCAACCAGTGCCGCCTGATGAGTTCAGGTCGAGAGCTTCCCAACCCCAAGTGCTCACCTGACTGGAAAACGAGGTGTCGTCGCCGACTCCCATGGTTGTTTGCCACGTGTTTGAGTTGCCTCCCGCATAGGACCCCAGGGTGGTGTCGACTGTGGCAGCGTTCGCGCTGAGGCTAGCTGCAGCGAGGAATAAGAAGATGTTTAGTTTCATTGGTTTATATGTATTTTGGTTGTTTATGTGTTGTAGTTTCTTGTTGAAGAAAGGTGTTACCAGTTACGAAGAAGGCGGAAGAAGGCTGAGCCGTCGGAACTGTTGTCTTGGGTGGAGAATTCAGTGCTCGTGTCTTCCACGGGCGCGGTAAAAGGTGACCATTGCGAGAGGTCGCCACTTTTCAGCAGATGCCAGCCGGACTGCGTGTTCGGCCACCTGATCTGGCGAGCTGTATCCACTGTCAGCTGCGGAGGCTGTTCCTCACCATCGACCATGCCGTTGCTATTCCGATCGATGGCGTAGCGTTGGGCACTACCAAGGGGCACCCCTGTGGCGATAAGAACATCCGTGGATTCCATGCTGGCGATGAGATCGGCTCTGCTTTGATTGGGGATCGATGGTGAGTTTGCTTGATAGCTTTCGCTGTCGGGTAAATAGACAAAAGAGTGTCTGTTGCCCTGATAGATGCCGCGTAGAACGAGGTCGGAGTTGGGGAATTCGCCGGCGGTCTGGTTTTCCAAAATTTCCAACCGCTGTAAGGTGGCTGTCTGTGTTTTGGTGATTGTGTTGAGAGTGACTTGCGCTCCTACCGAGGGGGCGGTTCCGGTATCGAAGGACAGTAAGAAGGCCGTGAGATCGAGTTTTTCCTGATCTCTTACCGCTTGATCACGATTTGGATTGTCGAGGATGTGCAGGGTGTAGGGGTGCACGATGGGGAACTCACTGCCGGTGCCATTGTGAAGTAAACCAAAGCCGGTGATGCTGTCCCCGCCTGATGTTGGGTTGAAATACTGGCGCTGATAGAGAGTCCGTAGAGGTGGATCCTTGAGCGGTTGCGTCGATGCGACGTTGCTCGGTAGATCGATATTATTGCTGGTGCCGGATGGCAGGCTGTGGCACTCGATGCAGTGGTTGTCAAAGAGGGCAAATACACCCACGCCCGCGATGGGATCACCGCCGTTGAGGGTGGCCGGAGGATTGCGATCAAGTTCTTGATAAGGGTTGGGGTGATGGTTCAGGCTGTTCAGGTAATTGGCTATTTTATCCATCTCTTCATCCGGCAGCAGCGTGCCGCCCATGAGGTTGGGGAAGGTGGAGTTGAAGGATTGGATGGATGGCTTGTCACCTCGCCAGTGGAGCTTGGTCTGGTCTTTCAAGCCGATCAGAGTCTGAGTCGTCAGCGGGCCTTTCATCGGATGAATGTCATGCGTGATCGGCGTGGTGTAAGCATGAATAGAACGCAAATAGCCAACGATACTGAGCATCGAGCCTGTCGGATCACCGAGGTCCCAGGCCATGCCGTCGCGCTCGAGATCAATGTGACAGGTGGCGCAGGAAACGGAGCCGTTGCCGGAGAGTCGGGCGTCCTGCAGGAAGGCTCGTCCCATTTTCAAATCAGAATCCAGATCTTCAAAGGATGCGAGCGAGACCTCGGCCACGGGGAGATAGCTGCGGGTATCGATCACCGATAGGGTGTGGGACAGTTTGTTATAGCTGTAGAGCCATGGCAGCGACGGGTGCTTGGCCAAACCTCGCGGACCTCGAACCGTCCATGCGCTTCGTTCCGCAGCCGGTGCATCCAGCCCACGAAGGTCAACGCGCTGAAGAATCGCGGAGTTCGTGGTGTCGGCTAAAGCAATCCGATCCGATCCGTAAGCAGCGACCCAGATCTGGTCGCTATCCTTGGCGAGTAAAGCCATCGGCTGGGCCAGAGCGGTGGCTGCAGACGCGGTGTTGACGGTGGGGAAACTGGGATCCGGGTTGTCGTTGAGGTCGATCTGGGAAACAGTAGATCCCGTGACGGTGGCCACCCGGCTGTAGGCGAAGCGCGACTTCAGCTCGGTCTCGAAGCTAATGAGGTTCCGAGCTTCCGAATTGGCCGCCGCGAGCGAGCCGTTACCGAGGCGCTCCAAGGCCAGAATGTTGGTGCCGACCGCCCCCTGGTAAGTCACCGATTCGGTGGCGACATCGATGTTGGCGATATCGTGATCGAGCACGTTGTAGCCGATATCGGCATGATCGACCGAGACAATTTTTGCCGTCAGAGGAGGTGAGGGTAAATCAGGGTTCGTGTAGGCTGGAACTGTCTGTGCTGGAGAAATTTGGCGGGGTAAGATGGTGGTTCCGTTGCTGGTATGCTGGAAGGCCACGTGCAGGACCGAGCCATCAGAAGATGTGGCGAGGGCTCTTGGTAAAAGGCCTTGCAGCGGGATCGTGCTGAGCTGGTCGTGCGTGACTTCGTCGTAGACCTCCACACTGTTATCGCGTGAGCAGGTCAAGTAGGCTTTGCCTTGGTGGAAAACAAGATCGGCAGGCTCGTCGCCAGTGTGAATGGTGGCGATGGTGCTGCGTGAGGAAATGGAGACCACGGAAATGGTATCGGAGAGTTCGTTGACAACCCACGCCTCGTCATCATTGCGCATACGCACGGTGACAGGGACAAGCCCCACGGGGATTTCAGCAATGAGAATGGGCTGGGTGTGTTCGATCGGACCGACCGCGAAAACTGAGAGTCGACCTTCGGCAGGGTTCACGGCGAAGAGGCGACTGCCGTTTGAGTTGATGGCGAGTGGGTGCACAGGCCTGGGTTCAAAGGTGCTGTCCGCTGCCAGAGGGCAGAGGCTCAGACCGATGAAAGCGATGATGCGTAATGATTGAGATAGCATAATATTGTTAGGTTAAGATGTTAGTGCGCACTCTCCCATAGAGGCAGCCACGATGAAGCTGCCATCGAAGAGATGGGCGTTGATGATACCGACGTAGACGAGAGACGTGGGCGCACAGATGCCTGTGCCCAGGGAGTGGATATATCTAACAGTTAAGTGAGATCGTCCTACCCTACGGGTGTGCCGTCATTCTTTCGATACGCGGGCTTAGGAGCCACGCGCGATGTGTCCTGCCAGCTGGTGTGGCATACGTTCGCGGATGTTGTGGGCGGCTTACAAGGTGCCGCCTGGAAAGGTCTGATTAGACAAGGAACTCCGGAGGAGGAGTGGAAGGCGCCTGAACAAGGCTATCAGGGGTTAATTCATTGTTTTCCGACCATCCTGCTTGTGAGGATGGTGGGGAAAAGGATCTGGCCTTGAAGGAATCAAGGTTGTTGTGAAGCGCGTAGACTTTGACAATTTCCACACGATCTTGGCTCGGTGGATTATCTTTGTTAGGCTCTGACTTCTGCTGCATTTCTTGGGCAGCTTTACAAAACTCACAGGGCGGTGCCTCGGTCACGACTTCGACGATCTTCTCTACGCCGCCTGCTTTTTTCGCCATGTCATACCAGCCGTAGGTTTGAATAACCATGGGGGCAAGTCCACTGACGAGGAGGGCGAGGAACAAGATGAATCCAACACGTAACACGTCAGCCACCATGCGGCTTAGGCGTGCTAAAATTGATGGAATCACAGCGACCATGACGAGTGCCTCCCCATAAACGTGGAGGTAACTAATGTCAACGAATTCCAATCTGTTCTTTGACGAAAAGTTCTCGATATGAAATCAATAGACTTCGTGCGCCATGTACCAGTAACGTGGGTAGGAAAGATCGCTGAGCTTGGAGGTGATTGCACTGGGCAGTGTGATATCATACATCCGGTTTTTCACCGGCTTATTCTGCAGTTCGATTTCCAGAGTGTTGCCGTCGATGTTGATGTCAGCAACGGCCTCGCTGCTCTGTTTCATCTTTTTCGACCCGTAGCCGGAGTGGTATTGGAAGCCATAGGATGCGATGCGGAAATCGGCGGCGGACTTGTCCGTGCGGATCTCGGCATTGAAGGTGAAGCGGAACCCCTTCGGTGTCAGCTTTACCGCCTCCACCATGAGGTAGGGTTTGCCGGTGTAGGTGACTTTCTTGATGCCTTCACGGCCTGGCCAGCTGAGGTGGGTTTTGCCGAAGTAGATCGATTTTCCGTCACGAGAGTAGAGCAGGCGGTTGTTGCCCGCATCGAGTTGGCCCGTAACGATCATGTGCGAGGCGGTCCCCTGATGCACTCCATTGACGACGTCGGGCAGGTAGCGAACGACCCGTGGGTGGTTCATCTCACCGATGATGATTTGTTCTTCTGTTAGGCTGCTTTTGCTTAGTGGGGCGAAGCTGGGTTTCAGCGGCAGCGGCTGGGTGATTGAGTTACCGGCATCGCCTTGGGGAAACAGGCCGGGGGCGCGGACGCGGAGCGCATCGAGCTCATCCACAGGGAGCTCGGCGGGGGTGATTTTGGGTGGGTTTTTCGACCAGAGCAGCGAGGCGACGTGACCGTGAAAGCCGTCGGGCATGATGTGATGCAGCTTCGAGGCACCTACCCAGTCGCCCTGGTTATCGGTGACCCATAGTTGATCGTTTTTATCCATGTAGAGGCCATTGGGAGTGCGCACGCCGGTAGCGTAAACCTCGGCCTTGCGTGAGCCGGGGGTGATTTTCAAAATGCAGCCACGGTAGGGAACGCGGGCATACATTCTAGGGATGATTTTTTTCTTCTCATTCCACGCGCCGTGCTCGCCGCCGTAGAGAAACTTGTCCTGAGTGAGACCGCCGGTGTTGTTCCACTCGCCACGGATGTTCTCTCTCACACCTGATCCGTTAGAGGCGGTTCCTAGGGCGATGTAGATGTTTTTCTTCGAGTCCTTGACTAGGCCGAAGGTGAACTCGTGGTAGTTGCCGGATAGGCCCCAATCGTTGCAAACCACCTCGTAGAAATCGGCCGTTCCGTCGCCGTCCTGATCGTGCAAGCGCGTCAGCTCACCTCGCTGGATGACAAGCACGGTGCCCTCGTCTTCGACATGGATGCCGAGAGGTTCGTGCAGGCCGGAGGCGAATAGTTTCCATTGTTTCGAAGTCTCGTTGTAGCTCATCACCTCGCCGCGGTGGAAGCAGGCGATGAGGTTGCCGTTTTTGTCGTGATCCAGTCCGCCGATTTGAAAGTCGACTCCGTCTGGGCCGTCGATGGTTTCGATCTGGTAGTAGTCTTCCCAGTTGAAATACGCCTGGGTCACCGGACTGCATGCCAGAAGTGCGGCGATGGTTGTTAGAGTGAAAATATTCATCGGATCGGGAGCTAGGATTTTGGTCTATACTCAATCGTTAGGGTGTTGCCCTCCTGTCGAATGCTGCGCTTGAGCTGTTTTGATTTATCAGATGGATGCAGCTGATGTTTGGGCAATTCACTGGCGGATTGGATCACGCGGAGAATCTTGCCGTCGTGGACGCTGTAGCTCTCGCTGATCTGGATGTTTCCGACGGTGTAGAGAAAAGTGGGATAGCCGTCCTTGTCGACTTTGTAGCCTAGGTATTGGGTCGTTTTTGGATCGAAGACCGATTGGCTTTCGGTGAACACTTTCTTGCCCGGTTTGGCTTCGGAATTACCATTGCTGCGCCAGTAAGGATAGCCGTCTGGCTGACCGGTGGTGATGTAACGCAGGGCGCATTGATCGGTGTCCCAGATGACGTTGTGGAGGTCCTTAGTTGGCAGGGCAACGATGGCTGAGGCTGGTCCGGTGTCGGGGATGAAGGTTCGGAAAACGCGTGGACGTTTGGTGTAGTGCTTTGATTTCTCGAATGGGTCAGCCTTCGGCATGCGGATACGTCTCAGGCCTCTGGCGGCCTCCAGCACGTATTGATGCACGGCGATGAGTTCTTTTTTCGGAATGTGGGCCATCGAGGGCATCTGCGCCTTGTCGGCCCGTTTTTTTCCGGGGTCGATGCACCATTGGATGAATTGTTCCCTTTTCTCCTTGGGGTAAATCCGCGCTATTTCTACCAGCGATGGTCCCACGACATCAGTCTGCGGCTGGTGACAAGCTTTGCAGTTGGTGGTGAATGCCGCTGGCTCGGGTTTTTTCTCCTTCTTGCTCTGCGCCTGGGCTCCGGCTGTTAGGAGAGCGGCGACCAGACAATGCAGCGCCGGAGATTTGAAAATGGGATGAACTTTCATGCGCCGGGTGTGTTAGGTGAGGTGACTACTTAAGCTCGCGAACCATGAGGTTACGGTAGCTGACGGTGTCGCTGTGATCCTGCAGCAGGATCGGGCCGGGGTTCCTCGCGAAGTCGTCGTATTTCTTATACTTGCTCTTGGCGAAGCGTTCTTTCCAATCAGCGGAGTCGACTTCAATGCTGACGACTTTTTGCCCATTCAGCCAATGTTCGATGGTGTTTCCGTTGGCGACGATGCGACCTTTGTTCCACTGGGTGTTCGGTGCGAAAGCTTTTTTATCAGCTGGCGCGGCCACAAGCTGATAGAGCGATGCTAGGCTGTTCTTCGGGTTCTTGTTATCCTTGCCTTTTTGATCGTCGAGGATTTGGAATTCCATGCCGATGCCCTTGTTCGTGCGGTATTTCACCCCGCTGTTGCCGCCCTCGCTGATCTTGAACTCGAATTTGAGTTCGAAATTGAAGTAGTCTTTCTTGGTAATGATGTGTCCACCGCGACCTTTTTTCTCCTTATCGAGTTTCAGCACGCCGTCTTTTACTGACCACTGAGGGCCGATCTCTTTAATGGCCTTGAGCTTGGTGATCGAGCCGCCGCTCCAGAGCTCGAGAGAATCTCCTTCCAGCAAATTCACCCATGCTCCGGGCTGGGCTTTTTTGGCATCAGGTTCGGCAGGAAGGACGGTGGCGGAGCCGAGCAGGAGACCGGCGAGAAGGAGTAAGTTCTTTTTCATGGAATGGTCAGAGGCGGTTTGTAAAGAGAGACCTTCAATCTAGCGATGTCGGCGCGGTCGCGTCGATTCCATACCTGCACGATGACAGGCATTCGCCGGTGGGTCAGATACAGCTTAACGAGCTGATCCCAAGAAACCTTTCAGCAGGTTGATGACATCTCTGACATGCGCGCACGTGGACTAAACCCCGTCGCGGGGGCTGAGTAGTGAGTGGTGCCGATTCGTGTTCCCTTAACTCGTCGCCGCTTCCTGCATCCACTTTTTGCCCTCCTCGGAGTCGCGGTAGAGGATGACGGGGACGTTACGGACACCGACGCGGGTGCCGCGACGTTCCTCTTTGCGTGAGATGACGATGAGTTCATCACACTGGCTGAAGGCGTAGGGGATGTTGCCGCTGGACATGGAGAACATGCCTTGGAGATCGAGCTCGGACATGGCTTCGATGCAGTTCTGAATCCGCTCGCCGGAAAGCTTGGAGAAGGCTTCATCGATGGGCACGAGGGCGAGTGACGGCTCCTGGCGTCGGCTTTCGTGACGGTTGTAGGCGTGCAGGTAACTGGCGAGGATGGCGACGAAATACGGGCTTTGGTTTTCGCCACCACTCATCTTGCCGCTTTGTTTATCCACGCTGATGGCTTTGCCGTCGGCATCGCGGATATCAGTCACGGTGAGATCGTAGTCGAAATACTGTCGGTAGTCTAACAATCGCGCAGCCTCCGGGCTGTTGGAGTTTTCCACCAGGGTATTTAAGAACTCGCTGAGCGCCTCGCGAAGTTCATCGCCCATGCTGGAGAAGAACAATTCGTCCTCGTGGTGCAGCGAGTTGAGATCGATGAGCTGGCGATAGATTTTGAAATCCGGGTTCTGATGCTTGTCGATTTTATAGCGATCGTGACCAATCGGTTTGCGCAGCTGGTGGTTGAGCAGGCGGATGATGGTCTCGACATTTTTCAGCGCCTGCTGCATCCGGCTGAGCACCTGGGTGCGGAACAAGGACTCCCAGCGTTTGCGCTCGGTGACGGATTTCTGCTCATACTCGGGGATGTTGGCGTTTTCAATCTGCTCGAGGCGAGTGACGTAGGGCGCGGCATCGGCTCCGTCGTCGGGGAGGTCGTCGAACTTGGGGGCGAAGGTGGTTTTGAACTCGGTCATCGCCAGCTTCAGCTCGCCTTCTGCCTTGGTGGCATCGATCTCGGCCTTGGCGGCGGATTTCTTGAACTCACCTGCGAGCACGTCGAGGGCGGGAGTGTATTCCAGGGCCTCCTCTTTCCACTCGTTGTAGCGTGTGAGGTATTTGTGGATATCAATGCGCAGCTGGACTCTGGAAAAATCATCCTCGCGGCGGCTGGCCACTTCTTCGAGTCCGGTAAGTTCTTTCTCGGTGCGCTGGATTTCGGAAATCTTGCCTTTCTTCAAGATCGACCGTTCCTCCTTCGCGAGGGTGTCGATTTCCTCCTGAAGGTCCTCGGCTTCGAAGCGGAGTTGCTCGAACTCATCGTTTTTGATGGCGTCGAGTTTTTCCATTTCCTGATCATACTTCGCCAGTTTCGCCGGCAGGTCCTCCACCCGCACCAGCTCGTTGAGGATGTCGTGGTGCTGGGGGATTTGCTGGGCGCGGGCGGCGATGAGTCGCTCGACTTCACGTTCGATCGGCTCGAGTCGACGCAGTGAGGCTTCGATCTCGCTGAGACGCTGGCGTTTGATTTCCAGCTGACGCTTGAGGCCTTTTTCGCCAATGAACGGCTGGTCATCATAGGGCGCGGGGCTGATGTAGCTGCCGTGACGACGGTGAATGCCATTGGCGGCGACCGCTGTGGGGTGGAAGCTGAGCTCGTCCGGACTGTCCACCCGGATCATTTCGCCGAACAGGGAGTCGATATAGCGGCGGGCGTCAGGGTCCGAGGTCTCCAGGGTTTCTGAGAGAGAGCCCTTGAGCACGGACGGGGGATCGGTCTTGCTGCTGAGATCGACCAGCTGCTGTGGCTCTGCCTTGGCGCGCTCGGATTCAGGCAGGCGCTGCAGGATGCTGCGGGCGTCCTCGAAGTGATCGGGGTCGACCAAGACGGCGAATTTTTCCGAGAAAACCATCTCCGCGGCAACGCGCCATTTTTCATCGGTCACCTCGCAGACCTCACGCAGGGCGCGTGGTGGCTTGTGCTGATCGAGGATGGGCAGCTGGGCTTGCAGGGCATTGAGCAGCGGCTGTTGGGCAGGGGAGACTCCGTCCTTGAGCTTGTTGATTTTGGCGTTGAGTTCGGATTGCTCACTGCGCAATCGGCGCAGCTCGGCGGCGTCCGGCTCGAAGGACCGACTGAGCGATTGCACCACCTGGTCGGCGGCGTTGGCGAGCAGGTGCAGGCTGGTTGCGGAATCCTGGGTTTCGCAGCTTTGCAGGGTCTCGATCGCTTGATCGATCTCGCTGGTCATGACGGCTTTCTCCAGCGGGGCCTTCTCGATCTCAGCGACCCAGGCGCGGGCGGATTCGATGCGTTTCTGCACCTGGTGATCGATGCGGGTGGCCTTCATCCGCAGCACCTCGATCTCCTTGTCGAGCTCGATCAGGTCGTCGGTGAGTTTCTTATACAAGCGACCTTCGGACGACTCGTTTTGCAGCGCCTGGATCGACTCCTTGCGCTGGCGGCATTCGCGCGAAAGCTGATCGAGCTCGACCAGGCGTTCTTCATCGCTGCGGTTTTCCTCCTTGAGCAAATCGAGTCGCTCGCGGGTGGTTTCTGCCTTCTGTTTGGCATCGAGGTGGGCGAACTCGGATGCGAGGAAAGTGGCAACCTGCAGGTCACAGGTGGCTTTCTGGTGGCTGTTGTGAATTTCCCGAATCTTGCTGAGCCGATCGAGCTGGTCCTTCAGGCTCTTGAGTTCACGTTCATACGACTGAAAATCGCGGAAAGAAGACACCACATCCTCCACTGGCACGGCCTCGGCGGGGAGGACGAATTGGCGACAAAAATCATCGAAGGACTTCAAGTTGGTGAACGACATCGCGCTGGGGAGCAGTCGCTGCAGCACGTCCTTATTGAAATTCAGGTGGCTTGGGTTTGCCATGTCGCGCAGGTATTCGCGGCCCGAGGAGAACAGGCGACCACCGTGCGACTCGATCATGCGCTTGAAGGGGGCCAGCGAGCTGGGGCGCAGTTTTCCATCGTCGGCCTCCTGCAGGAAATCTGTTTTTTCCAATGAGGCGGGGCAGAAGAAGGGGGTGGTGGAGCCGTCGTTTTCGCCAGCGGAGCGGAACTCGAAGCGCAGGCCCCAGGTTTCCACCCGTGAGCCGTCCGGCCAAGTGAACTCGGCGGCGATGTAGGTCGTGACGCCCTTATCGTGGAAATACTGCGGCTGTCCGTTTTCCTCCCGTTTGGTGTCTAACAAACAGTAGCCCTTGATGGTGCGATCACTCTTGCTGCCGGTGGCGGAGCGGTTGAAGTGGTGGTGGGCACGCTCCGGCCCCACGAGCACCAGCATCAGCAAGTCCATGAGGATGGATTTTCCCGATCCGGTCACCCCGGCCAGAACCAGGTTACCTTGGACGGGCAGGGAGTCACGGTAGCCATACCAGTTCAGGGCATGGATTTTGGTGAGTTGAATGGCGCGGCTCATACTTCGTCGTTTTCTGGGGCTGATTCTTGTTCGTCCTTCACGTCGTCCTCATCGTCTTCTTCCTGCTCCTCGAGTTCGGCATCACTTTCCGGCTGGAACTGCGCGGCGGTTTCCTGCCAATCGGCAAGGTCGCGGAAGGGGATCACCCGGCGGATGGCGGGGAGCACCTCGATGCCGGTTTCTTCAAATGGCTCGGCGTGGATGAGCTTGATGAGGTTGAGGCGGGAGGCGTGGCGGAGGATGTCGCGCAGGCGACCGCGGGGGAAGCGACCGGTCACGTCCGGCAGCAACTGGTCGTGGATCAGGTCCATCAGCTCCGCGACTGATAAAAATGCCTGATCGGCGCCCTCATCGCGCCAGCGGACGTCGCCAGCGAACCAGAGTGCGAGCCAAACAAGGGTGGCGTCCTGGGTTAGCCGAAGACGCAGACCGGCGCTGCGTGGCGTGGCCTGAATCAGGCGTTCCTCGTGGTGAATGGAAACGTCCAAGCCATTGAGCGCGGCGATCTCGCGCAGCCAGTCGTCGTGCTGCCGTGCCCAGTGATAGAGGTTCGAGCGGCTGTTTTCCAGGCCATTGATCGATCCTGTGGAGAGCAGCTCCTGGAGCACTTCGGCGAGACGATCACGATCGTTCTCAGACAGCGATAGCAGGGAGGGGACTTCCTCGGTGAGAAAGGCGCTTGGTTCTTCGGTATTCATTTTTTAATGACGGCGAACCGCTCGACGTGAGTGGTGGAAATGGTGTCGACGGGTGGTGATTGGTTTTCGTCTGCCACGCGACTGACATCCAGCCGGTAGCGGGCGTCAGGGGCTTCGGCGTGCAGCAACAGGGCGATGAGATCTCCGGCGGCGGCGTCTTCCGGCAGCTCCAGGGCATCGCTTTCGATACGAGTTCCTTTGCCTCCCGGCAGCGCAGCAGCGAGGCGGTTGGCGCGGGCGACGGAGAGGGAGTCGCGGATGGTGCGCTGCATGTCATCGAGGCCGGACTCGCGATCGGCATCGCTGACTTCGTCCTCGAAGGCGCCCTGCTCGAGTGGGGGGCGGCGGTTTGGCGGGGAATAGAGTGTGTCCAGACCGGCCGGAAGTTTGACTGTGGGCAGCAAGAGCTGAGGGAGCTCCGGCAATGAGGGATTCGACTGCTGCAGCTTGCGCCCGGAGAGCGATTGGTTCACCACCTCGAAGAAGCTCTTCAGCTCGGTGCGGCGCTCGCCGGTGACGTCTTGCAAATAACGGAAACGGGCGAGTGAGCGACGGGTGAAATCGGCCGTCCGGCGGTCGACCTCATCGGCCATTGGCAGCACCAGCTCGAGTAGTTCGATCAGCTCGTCCAGCGCGGCGTGGACTCGACTGCGTGCCGAGTCTGCGGTGATCTCAGGGAAGCGTTTCATGACCTCCTCCTGCATGGCATTGATCATCGCGGCGTCGTTGTAAATATGGCCGGCGATGCGCTCGACGGTATCCGGTAGCCGGATTGGCAAGCGCGAGCGGACCAGGGCGGCGTAGCAGGAGTGGGAAATCTGATCGGTGTATTCGTCGAAAACCACCGAGAGGTTCCCCTGAATGGTCTCCTCCTCCAGCTGCCGGCGGGTGTGGCGCTGGACGGATTTTTGCATCGAGCGGAGTTCGTTGACCCCGTCCCTGACATTGGCCAGGCAGTTCTCGATCGTCTGCCACGGTTGCTCGGCGAGGCTGGCGTCATCGGCCAGCATCGAGCAGACGCCGGTGATCTTATCGGTGAAAACGGCGGCATCCGGCCAGGCGATTTTTTTCAGCGCGGCGATCATGGTGGCGCCGTGGGCATCGAACAAAATCACCCTGCGCCAGTCGCGCCGCGGTGGTTCCTCCAGCCAGTGGCTTTTGATGAAGACATCGAGCAGGTTTCGCGCTTTCTCACGGAGGTCACGGGACTCGGCGAGCTCGTCCGGCTCAAACTCCACACCAGGGTGAGCCTCCAGCGTTTCCTCGATCAGGCCGATGGCGACTTCGCGAGAAATGCCCTCGGTGCTATCGGTGGCCTCACGTTCCAGAGCGCTCAAGGCATCGACATAGAACGGTGCGTTTTTTCCAGCCAAGATGCGGAAAAAGGCAGGGCCCCTGGTTTCTTTGAAAAGGGCGGATGAGAAGCGATCGTTCGACACGGAAAAGTGGGAGATTTTGGCTCGGCGCAGAGTGACAGCAGACGCGTAAAGCTCCAGAAAAAGTTTCTTTGCAGACGTGTTTTTACCCAGGCTGAGGGAGGAAGCAAAAACAGCGGACCCTGTGGTCCGCTGCTTGGTTGACTTGTCGATGGACCGGGCGGCCCAGCCTTCGCTGGCTTAGGCGATCACCGCACCGCGGGAATCGTCGAGACCGGATTTCTCTAGGTAGTAATCGTAGCCGCCGGCGTAGCGTGTCAGCTTACCGTTATCGATGTGCAGGGTGGTTTCCGCGAGGTTGCGGATGAAGTGCACATCGTGGGAAATGAACACCAGGGTGCCCTCGTAGTGCTTCAACGCCTGCAGCAGGGCTTCGATGGAGATGATGTCGAGGTGAGTGGTGGGCTCATCCATCAGCAGCAGGTTCGGTGGGTTCACAAGGAACTTGACCAGGCTGAGGCGGGATTTTTCACCCCCGGAGAGCACGCGTATTTTCTTGTGCACATCGGCGCGGCGGAAGAGGAAGGACCCGAGAATGGAGCGGGCCTCGTCCTCGCGCATGTCGCCACCGCAGGACATCACTTCTTCCAGCACGGTGTTGGCTTCGTTCATGGTCTGGGTGCGGTGCTGGGAGAAGTATCCCAGATCGGTGTTGTATCCGCAGTCGCGCTCGCCGCTTTCGAACTCAAGTTCGCCAGCGAGGATTTTCAAGAGGGTGGACTTACCGGCACCGTTCGGGCCGACCAGCACCATGCGGTCGCCTCGTTCGATAGTGAGATCGAGGCTCTCGTAGATCACTTTGTCGCCGTAGGCCTTGTGGATTTTCTCCAGCTGAATGACCTTCTGGTTGGATCGTTTTGGCTGGGGGAAATTGAATTTGAACACCTTGCGGGGCTTGATCGGTTTTGGCAGGCGTTTGATTTTTTCCAGCTGCTTGACCCGGCTTTGCACCTGGGCGGCTTTGGAAGTGACCGAGCGGAAACGGTCGATGAACTCCTGGATGCGATCGATTTCCTTCTGCTGATTGCGGTAGGCCTGGACCTTCTGCTGGTAGCGTTTTTGGCGCTGCTCGAGGTAGGACGTGTAGTTGCCGGTGTAGGAAATGAGTTTCTCTTCGTCGATTTCGTAAACGGTCTCGATCAGGCCGTCCATGAAGTCGCGATCGTGGGAAATCATCAGCAGGGCACCCGGGTAGGTCTTGAGATACTGCTGCAGCCAGACCAGTGCCATCAGGTCGAGGTGGTTGGTGGGCTCATCCAGCATCAGAAGATCTGGCTCCATGACCAGCAGTTTGGCCAGGTGGGCACGCATGATCCAGCCGCCGGAGAATTTGTTCGCCGGTTGGTCGAAGGCGTCTTGATCGAAGCCGAGACCGGCGAGGATTTTCTTCGCCTTGGGTTCCAGCTGGTAGCCGTTAGCGGCATCGAAGGTGTCTTGGGCGGCGTGGTATTCCGGGGTGTCGGTTTTGCCGGCGGCATCACCTTCGCGGATCACCTTGATGGCATCACTCAGCTCGGCTGTGACGCCGATGGCGATTTCCAAAATGGTTTCTTCACCGGGGTCACCTGCTTCCTGGGCGAGGTAGCCGGTGATGGCGTAATCGTCGCGTTCCACACTGCCGGAATCCGACTCCTCCTCACCGAGGATGAGCTTGAACAGAGTGGATTTTCCAGCTCCGTTGGGTCCGACGAGGGCGACGCGCTCGCCCCAGTTGATGGTCATGTCCGCATCTTCAAAGAGAGTGCGGCCGCCTACGGTCTTGGTAATTTTACGAATGATGAGCACGCGGGTTGCTTACCCTAAATTAGGCATTTGTCACCCCCAAATGACACCGTTTTAACCTTCCAATAGAACGTTTTCCATCTAAATTGGAGTGTGCATCCCCCTATTCGCCGTCTTCAGCGGGCAGGGGATCGTAATCCCCCCCACGACGATATGCTCACACACAGAAATACCATCCTCGCGGCGATTTGCCCGCTCCTACTCTTTGGATCCGGCCACGCATGGTCACAAGTGAGCCTGATTGATGCCAGTTTCAACAATATCAACGACGGGCTTCAGGAAAATTTTTCAAGCCTCAACAATGGTGTCGGTAACCCGACCTGGAACAATGCCAATGGCGAAGCCTCCATGACTGTGGACGAGGCATCGAGTGGGGCGATGGGTTGTGTCAGCGACGGTTCTTTTGATGGCTCCGCGTATGGGAAATTCACGGCGACGTTTGTGATCGATGGCATCACCGACCCGGATAACGGCCCGACCCATAACGGCCATTGGGTGGGCATTCAGGGCACGAACAGCCAGCTGTGGAACAATGCGGAGGCGGCGGGTGGTTCCGATGGCTGGTCAGTCGGGGTGCGCTTTTTGGGAGGCAATGTCACTTTTGTCTATGACAACGCAGGGGGCAACGAGGTGACGATTGGGTCGCTCGGCAGCTACACGCTAGCCAGCATCCAAGATGGATACACCGCCGAGATCGTTATGGATGCCTTTGGCTGGGTGGTGACGTTGAGCGGCATCGATTCCAGTACCGGTGGCTCGGGCGCTTGGCCTGTCGGGTTTGATTTTTCAACGATTCAAGCGGACAGCTCGGTCTTTGCCGCGATGACCTACCAGCAGGCGGCCGAGGCGGGCACTGTGGTGGATATGACATCCGTGGCGGTCAGTGCCGAGGCGACCACTCCCGGCTCGCTCAGTCCGATCACGATTTTCACGACGGACGCCCAAACCACCGCCGTCACCGGCTCGGGCAATGTCGCCAGCGGTGACTCGCCAGCTGATTCCGACATCTACATCCGCGAGAGAGTGTCATCGACACAAACCTCCCAACGGATCAGCTCTTTTCTCAATTTCGATGTCAGCGGCTTGACGGTCTCGGATGTCAGCGACCCCAATTTTTCCGCCACCTTCACGGCGGATTACGAATTCCAGCTGAACAACGTCAATGCCACGGCAGCGTCCGTTGGCCGGGTGACCAATGGTGCATGGGACGGGACGACCACCCAGCCCCAGCACAGTTGGGGGATCGACGACGCCGTGGACGTGACCACCTTGATCGCCGACATCTCGGCACTTGCGCCCCCGTCCTCAGTTTCCGCCGATGTGACCGACATCGTCAAAGCCTGGGTGAATGGCAGTCATTCCAACTATGGGCTGGTGGTGTTCATTGACGAACTCAAATCCAATGGCGCAGGCTTCAGCAACGTCCGACTGGTCCTCGCCACGACTCTCGACTCCGACAACGACGGCATGCCTGACGACTACGAAACAGTAAACGGTCTGAACCCGAATGTCGACGATGCGGCGGGTGACAACGATGCCGTGGGCGGCGCGGATGGCCTGACCAACCTTGAGGAGTATAACGCGGGCACTGACCCTCAGGACAGCGACTCGGATGACGACGGACTAACCGATGGCGCGGAGGTCCATGGCACATTCAACCCCTACCAAACGGCCATTTCCGGAGATCCTGCCGCCACGGCGCCGGGGCTGGCCACGGATCCATTGCTAGCTGACAGTGATTCGGACGGACTGACGGATTTCGAAGAATTGGACCCTGCCAATGGTTCGGTCACCAATCCTCTCACGGGAGATACTGACAACGACCTTCTCTCTGATGCTTTTGAAGTGAATGGTGGCATCGACCCCACCGATTCAAGCGGTGCCAATGGCGGCAGCGGTGACCCTGACATGGATGGGCTCGCCAATAGCGGGGAGCAAACCGCCGGCACGAACCCCCGTGATGAGGACTCCGATGACGACGGCCTGACGGATGGTGCGGAAGTCAACACGCACGCGACCGATCCCAACCACGCCGACTCCGACCGTGACGGACTGCTCGACGCGTATGAAATCAACACCAGCACCACCGATGCCAATGATGCGGACTCCGACGATGATTTTCTGAACGACCGCGATGAGCTGCTGGTTTTCAAAACTGATCCGAAGCTTGCCGACAGTGATGCGGATACATTCAACGACGGTGTGGAACTGGCGGCTCTGTCGAACCCGAACGATCAGGCGGTCACTCCCACTGGTCAGGATACGGATGACGACGGTCTGCTGGATGCGCTGGAAATGAGCAGCTTTGGAAATCTCGACAGCAGCGGCCTGGACGACAACGACAAGGACGGCAGCATGAACATCGTGGAGCAGGCATTTGGAACGGATCTCAATGCCGCCAATTCGAAACCATCGCTGAACATCGACAGCTCATTGGAGATTACGTTCAGGAGGCATCTGAATGCGGGGTTTGGCTATGAACTGCAGGTCTCCGAGGACCTGGAGACATGGCAGTCCTACTGGAGTTATTTGAGTGAAAATGCGGCCACTCCTGACGGTGCGAGTTATGAAATTGCCAGTTTCTCGATCAACTCGGGATTTAACCGGCTGTTCACTCATGTGAGGCCACGCACTACGATTACCAGTCGCCCTAACATCATCCTCATTTACACCGATGACCAGGGCTATGGAGACATGGGGGCGAACAACCCCAACAGCAAGTTTTCGACTCCGGCGCTAGATCTGCTGGCATCTCAGGGGGTGAATTTTACCGACGGGCACTCGGCGGACTCGGTCTGCACTCCATCCAGATACGCCCTGTTAACCGGCAGATACTGCTGGCGCACCAGTCTCAAGGAGGGGGTGATAGGAGCTGACGAGCCGGCATTGATCCCGGACAACAGGATGACCTTGGCCTCTTTGTTACGTGACCATGGTTATGCCACCGCGATGGTGGGGAAATGGCACCTCGGCATGGATATTCCGGGGACCAATGGCAACCGCGACTTTACCAAACCGATCGATGACATGCCGCTCGATGTCGGCTTCGATTACTTCTATGGCATTCCTGCCTCGTTGAACTTCGGGTATCTTGCCTGGATCGAGGGTCGGTTCACGGCCGTCAACCCGACGCTTTTCACATCCAAGAAAGCCAATTCGCTGCCGGGTGTGTTCAACGATTACCGCATCACGCCGCCGTATGATCAAAGCAGCGGGCTCGAAGTGGCCCCGGATTTCGATGACGTGCTCTGCCTGACACGGTTCACCGATAAAGCGATCGAGTGGATGGGGAAACAGGCGAACAATGCCAAGGGCATCAAGCCCTTCTTCCTCTACCTGCCACTGACATCGTCGCACAAACCGGTCATCCCCAGGGAGGATTTTCTCGGTCTCAGTGGCGCCGGGGCCTACGGTGATTTTGTGATGGAAACCGATCACCACATCGGCAATATCCTGAAGTTTTTGGATCAAAGCGGCCTGGCGAACAATACCATGGTGATATTCACCAGCGATAACGGGCCTGAGACGACCTACAAGAATCGTGTGTCAACCTACGGCCACGATAGCGCGGGAGTTTTTAGGGAAGGAAAACGTTTCATCTACGAAGGTGGGCACCGTGTCCCGTTTGTGGTGCGTTGGCCGGCAGGCATCGATGCCCCTGGCCGGGTCTGGGACAAACCCGTTGGTCAGACCGACCTGCTGGCGACCTTTGCGGAAATGCTCGGAGTCACCCTCGATGACAACAGCGGTGAGGACAGCGTGAGCTTCTACAGCATCTTGCGCGACAACACCGCCAACCCAACTCGCTTGCCGATGATTCAGCACGACTTTGACGGTCGGATGGCAATCAGGGATGGGAAGTGGAAGTTGATCATGCCCTTCCAAGGCCAGCCCTATGAACTCTACAACCTCGATACCGATCCGACCGAATCAAGCAACGTCTACGCCACCGACCCAGAGGGGGGGGTGACGCCAATGATGAACGCCATCACTGCCATTGTCACCGAAGGTCGCACCACAGCCGGAGCGGCAGTCGGGAATGATACCGGCTGGTGGGATCACTTGGAGTGGATTGATCCGGCGGATTATTGAGATCGTCCTACGCCGGGCGCAGCGTGAGGCCAAGGAGGTCGCTGGGAACGGGGGCGCTGAATGCCAGGGTAGCAACGACAAAAAAACGCCGGGGTGGAAAGACCAACCCGGCGTCTTAAGAAATGATGGCGCGATGAATGAACGTCGGCGTCTGATCAGGGCAAAGTGGGCGGAATTAGTTGCTCTTGCCCATTTCGCGGATGCGGATGTTTTTCCAGGAAACGGAAAACGGTCCGTTGTTGCCGACGCTGTGGACCTGCAGGGCGATGTAGCCCTTCGGGTATTCCTTGTAGAACTCCTCGTTGGTGAGATCACAAACCAGCTCGCCATTGACCCAGGTCTGGATGCGTGGGCCGACGGCTTTGATGCGGAAGTGGTTCCACTCGCCGTCTTTGAAGTGCTTGTGCGGGGTGCGCTTGTCGTTGGGCACCAGCCAGTAGTATTTGGTCGCCTCGGCAAAGATGTAGCCGGACTCGCCGCCGCCTTTGATTTCGGTATTCTCAGCTTCGCACTGAGGGCCGTTAACCCGGCCTTCGACTCGACCGCCGAAGTGTTTCGAGCGGAATTGCACGCCGGAGTTGAGGCGCTTGTCGTGGATCTTGATTTCGTATTCCAGCTCGAAGTCGCTGTATTTCTTATCGGTGCAGAGGAAGGAGTTCGGGCTGCCTTTGGAGGTGGTGCCGACGATGGTGCCGTCCTTGACCACGTAGTTGGCGGTGCCATTGATGCGGTTCCAGCCCTTCAGCGTTTTGCCATTGAACAGAGTGGTCCAGCCTGTGGCGGTTTCTGCAGCGGGGGCAGCGAAAAGAGGTGAGGCAAGGGTGACAGCGGCGAGGAAAGTAAGGCAGGTCTTCATAGATGCAGTGAATACAGGATGGGTGAGGTGGATCTTTCGCTTGGTGTGATCGAGTGGAGAACTCTCTAGCAATCTACGAGCCAATGATCTTGCTATCATCGCTGCGCAGGCGGGCGACGCTGTAGTTGGGGTCGTCCGGAAGAACCTCGATGTTCACCAAGGTGCCGGCTTTTTTCAGCATGCGGCGGCAGTCTGCGGAGAGGTGGCGGACACGGAGGTGCTTGCCGGCGTTCTCGTAGCGGTTGCCCAGGGCGTTGACCGCTTCCAGTCCGGAGAGATCGCAGATGCGGGCTTCTTCGAAGTCGATGACGATGTTTTTCACGTCGGACTTGGCCTGGAACTTCTCGGAGAACTCGTGGACCGAACCGAAGTAGATCATGCCGGAAACGCCGTAGACCCGCTCCTCCGGCTCATCGGTGAGCAGGGTGACGGTGACGTGTTTTGAACTTTCCCAGGCAAAAACGAGGGCGGAGAGGATAACGCCGACCAGCACCGCCAAGGCGAGGTTGTGAAGGAAAACGGTCACCAGGGTCACCGCGAGGATGACGAGCAGCTCGGAATTGGCGACCTTGCCGATGGTTTTGAAGGTGGACCACTCGAAGGTGCTGATGACGATCATGAACATGACCCCCACCAAGGCGGCGACCGGGATGCTCATGATGATATCGGCGCCAAACATGATCAGCAGCAGCAGGGTGATGGCCCCGACCATGCCGGAGGTTCGGCCGCGGCCGCCGTTTTTCATGTTGATCAGGGACTGGCCGATGGTGGCACAGCCGCCCATGCCGCCGAACATGCCGGACATGATGTTGGCCGCGCCCTGGGCGACACATTCGCGGTTCCCCTGACCGCGGGTCTCGGTGATTTCATCGATCAGCTGCAGGGTGAGCAGGGATTCGATCAGGCCGACCAGTGCGATGGTCAGTGAGATCGGGATGATCGCGATGTAAAAGCTTTGCTCGCCCCATGGCACTGCGGAGAGGTTGGTGAAACCGGGCAGCGAACTATCGATCTCGGCCTTGCCGGTGAGCATCACGAGGATGTCTTTGATGTCGCGCGAGCCATCGAGGAACATGGTGACCCCAAACACCGCAATGATGGCGACCAGGGTGGGCGGCACCGCCTTGGTAACCCGAGGCAGCAGGACGATGATGCTCATGGTCAGGGCGATCAGAGCGACCATGATGCCAATGGACTCAGGCGAGAGCCAGGTGGACACCATGTTGCCGGAATCGTCAAAAGACACCTCGGATTTAAAAAACAGCAACTGCCCGAGTGCGATCACGATGGCGAGGCCGTTGACAAATCCCATCATCACCGGATGCGGGATCAGGCGGATGAAACGTCCCAGCTTGAACAGACCGATGGTGATTTGAAAGGCCCCGGCGAAGAGTAGGGCGGCGACAAGATATTGCAGGCCGAGGTCGTCTGGCGTCAGTCCGGCCATGTCGGTGCCTTGCTTGATGGCATCCAGACCGGCTTTTTTCCCGAGGGTGAATGCCTGGGCGGCGACGATGGCAATGGCGCCGGTGGCCCCGCAGATCATACCGGGTCGGCCGCCAAAGGCAGCGGTGATGAATCCGACAAAAACAGCGGACCAAAGTCCCACCATCGGGTTCACTCCGGCGATGAAGGAGAAGGCGATGGCCTCGGGAACAAGCAGGAGGGCGACGGTTACACCCGAAAGGACATCATCCTTAAGGTTGCCATTTTTTTTGGAAAAGAGTTCAAACATAGTGTGTTGTGTTTGTTAGCAAATAAGGATCTGCGCGGCCACGCCCTAGTGCCATGCCTGTGAAAATGCAACTCTGATCTGTGTGAAATGCAGGCTGGGCGCGAGATCGGGGTTTGCCACTGAGGGACTTGGCTGCTTGCTTGGGGTATGTTGAAACGTTTCTTTCGCGCAGCGGACCCAGAGCCTTCCTCGACACCTTCGTTCAACGATCGTCGCCGGGCGTTCTGGGCTTGGTTCTCTGAAAATGCGGACGTTTTCAGTCGTGCCATCCGTGCGCGCGACTTCGATCCGCAGGTCTCCCGAGTGTCTGCCATGGTGGACCAAACCTTGCCGAAAATCGCCTGGTGCTTCGGCCCGGGAGCGGATGGTGGGGGTCACTCCTTCACCCTTTCGCCGGAAGGAAATCCCTACCTAGCTTTCCTGCTGAGTCAGATCGTAAAGGGTGCTCCTGAGCTGGATGGTTGGACGTTTTACGATAGCCGACAAGCTTCTCCCCAATTTAGTGGTATGAAAATGGACATCGCCGGCGAGTCGGTGAGTGCGGCGGAGATCTGGCTGACTCCCACGCTGGATCATGAGCGGGAGGAAATCGATCTGGTCTGTTGGGCGCCAGTGTTCGAGTCGCTACCCGAGAGCCAGCGCGGACATATTCTTTTTCTCTGGCTCGATGAAGCGATCGGCGAGTTTCAGGTGGGGAATCGTCTGGGCAAAATTGAGATCAACCCCACTGCTCTGCAGGACGCCATTCCGCTGAGCGAGCTGCCGGATTTCATAGCGCAGGTTGAAGTCGATCACGACTGGGAACGGAAAACTCCGGGTGAATACTTCAGCAGCTATCGCATGCCGGAGCCGAACGAGCTGACAACGCAGCATCTCCGCTCGGACTTGATGGTCGGCACCAGCCTGCTCTACCAGCTGTCGGGTGATTTTGCTGCCGCCGGTGGGGCGATGGAGCATCCGGCGCCTGACCTGGGCGTGGACTTCATCTTTGTCAGGATTCCCCGCGAGGACTTTACCGAAGGCTGTGAGATTGATCAGCGCGCCGACTTGGAAGATGCCTTGGCGGCGGGCTTGTCAGCTGAGGGTGCGGAGCTGGATGCCGGTGCGGTTCTCGGCGGTGCGTCCGGTCAGCAGTGGCTCTACATCGATCTGGCTCTGTTCGATGCCGCTCAGGCCATGCCGGTCATCCGCAAGGTGCTGAATGCCTCCGTGCACGCGCAGGCGGCGGAGGTCTACTATTTCGATCGAGAAAGAGCGGGGCGGCGGATCGCCTAGCTCTGTGTTGTGTCGGCCTCAGCCTCGTCACCGTGCCATTGGGCGATTAGGGTGACAATTTGCGCATCTTCGTCGCAAGGGGTCTCGGCATCGAAGTCGCCAATCATTTTCTGTAGCGAAAAACCGGCGTCGGTGAGCAGCTTGGCCACCTCTCTCGGCCAGAGCCAGGTGAGGTGGTGGGTGCTGTTGCTGGTTTCTAACACCTTGCCGTCCTCTGAGCAGATTTCGTAACGATGCTCCCGAATCAGTTGTTGGGAAATGCGTTTGATTTCGAAGGTGGTGTGGCAGCGCGCGGTATTGCCGTTAGGAAAGTAAGTCTCGTGATCGAGGAACTCCGCGCCCTCCTCAAGCTCACCTGTGATCTCGGCCCATGGGATGAAAAGGGTGATGTACAGACCTCCGCCGGGGTGGAGGTGACGCTTGATGTTTTCAAAAATCGCAGGGAGCTGCTCGTAGGGCAAAAGCTGCAGGGTGAACGCCGGAATGGCGATCGATGCGTAGGTGGCACCAGTTTGAAAATCTTCGATACCACTGTGGTGTAGCACCGGATCGGCATCGCCACTCTGCTCGCGGCAGAGCTGCAGCATGTCCTCCGAGTTATCCAGTCCCTCGATGAAGTATCCTTTTTCGATCAGTGGCAGTAGCAATCGACCCGACCCGCAACCGAGCTCCAGTGCGGTGCCGGGGTGATCGATGAGGAAGGATTCTAACAATGTGAGCTCCGCGCCGTCGCCTTCCGACTCCCAGAATGCATCGTGTAAGCTGGCTTCTAATTGGTCATACATGGTGGTGGTCGGGTGGTGGGATAGTTGTTGGTTAGGCGAGGCGTTCGCCATTGCTTAAGCTCAGGCGTCCTGGCCGCGGACCATGGCGTAGAGGGTGGTTTCCGCTGCTGGGGCACGCATTTCATCATGCGCAATATCGAGCCCTCGGTCTTCGGTCACTCGGAACAGGAGGATGTGATCCTCGCCGTAAAGCTCTTTGAAATCGTCCATGGTGAACTGATCGGTGATGGTGGTTTTTTTGATCACCGCCCCTTGGGATGCAAAGCTTTCGAGTCGACGATACTGGGGGCGGTTAGGGAAACAGATTCGCCCGCGAATGTGGCCGGCTACCGCAGTTTGGTGGTGGGCGCCATCATCGGCAGGGGCAACTTGCCAGACATTTTCACTGCCGAATGCGTGTAGGAAATTCTGACTCGCCAGCGAGTTGACCTCATCGTTAGGCGTGGTGGCAATGAGTTGGCCTAACCCAGTGAGGTCCATTTCCTCTTCGACATACTCCGAGAGGATGTTCGCCCGATGTGCGCGCAGTCCCTCGAGTTTCGCCCGAGCAATATTATCGTAGTTCGTGTCCAGAAGCATGACGTCGAAGCCGTCGTCGTGCAGTGCCTTGGCCGCTAAGCGCGACCAGCTGCAGGCGCCAGCGAAGAGAATGCCGCGCGGATTTTTGGTGGCGAGGCCCAGCTTGCGCGCAATCGGTGCGGCGCAGAGTCCGTAGATGGCGACGGTTCCGATAATGACAATGAAAACGATGGGCACCATCAAGTGAGTGACCTTGCCAATCTCCTGACTCAGGCTTCCGGCCGCGACCGCGTGGTCGAACTCAAGTGCGAAAATGGCAGTAACAGCCGCAGCCACAATCCCCCGAGGTGCCATCGCGGAGAGGAAAATCTGCTCCTTGAAGTTGATGTTTTTGCAAAAGAGGTTGGCAAAGAAAACGGAGGCGGGTCGGATCACCACCACCAGTAGAGCGAGTAAAACAAGTCCTGGATAAAGCGCCTCCTGCAGCTGGCCGAGACCAATCCGGCCCGAGAGAATGATGAACAACACCGAGATGATGAGCACCCGCAGGTTCTCCTTGAACTCGAGGATGTGCTTCACCGAGACGGATTTCTGGTTGGCTAGCGCGATGCCTAACACCGTGCTGGTGAGTAGTCCGGATTCCGCCTGAATGGAGTTCGAGGCAGCAAAGGCAGCCGCCGTGACAGCCAGTAGAAACACCGAGTGCAGGTAGTCAGGGATCAGGTGGTATTTCAGCAGCATCTCAATGATCTTGGCCAGAATCACAGCCATCACGACGCCGACCAGTAGAGTCATGCCGAGCGCGTGGAGAATCTCTTCCTTGGCCGCATCCACCGTGCCTGCGATTGCTGCCTGATAGACCAGGACGGCAAGGATGGCTCCGATGGGGTCAATGATGATGCCTTCCCACTTCACTACATTGCCAATTTTTCGCGAGGGTTTGATGTGGCGGAGCAGGGGAGCGATCACCGTGGGGCCGGTAACGACGAGAATCGCACCTAACAATGAGGCGACGCGCCAGTCGAAATCCAACAAATACCGTCCCGCCGCATAGGTCAGTAAGAAGCTGGCAATCACGCCTAATGTGCATAATCGGAGCACCGGAGTTCCGCTTAATTTGAGGTCGGAAAACTTGAGCGTGAGTCCACCTTCGAACAAAATAACCGCCACACAGATCCCCACGGCGGAGAGCAATACATCACTGCCAGCGATATAGTTATCGATGGTCACGCCGGTGAAATGACCCATGCCAAAGCCGAAGGCCAGCAGCACGAGGATGGATGGTAGCTTGCATTTCCAAGCAAGCCATTGCGCAAAGATACCCAGGCCGAGGACGATGGTGAAGTAAGTGAGGGGAGTCATAGGTGCGCGCGCATTGAAGATGGAAAATTCACGTATGACGATTGTAAATACAGAGAAAATTTGGACATGACTGCTTGACGGATCATGGTGAGTTGACCAGTCTGCAAAAGATGGTTTCCGCACCCTTGATGTTACCAAGGATACGGGAACTGTTTTTTTCATCACGCAAATACCCACCAACCAAGCGAAGAATTTAACCGTGTATTCAAACGAAGACTACCTTCTCGAACTACTTACCGAGGCCGGCCTGATTAGTCAGGAAGAGATCGATTCCATCCGTGGCCAGCTGCAAGGCAGGGAAAGTGTTGTGGAACGGCTGATATCAGATAACCGACTTTCTGAAGAGCAAGTCGCCCAAGTATGTGCCCAGAGCTCCAGTATGGACTATGTGGACTTAGCCCACTTACCCATCGCGCCCGATGTGTTCGACCTCGTTTCCGATGAGGTTGCCAAGCGTTTTCGCGCGGTGCCTGTGGCTGACGATGGGACTTACCTGACTGTGGCCGTGGCCGATCCCCTCGATTTTGAGGTGCTCGATAGCTTACCACACATGCTCAGCCGGGAAATCCACACCGTCTGTGCCACCCCATCTGCCATCAACCACATCATCCAACAGAACTACGGAGGTGCAGTGGCTGAGGAAACTGCCGATGACAGCTTCACCGTGGTGGGCGCTGATGGCGATGAAGATGCCGCAGCGGACGATGCTCCAATCATTAAAATGGTCTCCTCGATCTTGCTGGACTCCTTCAAAATGAAGGCCAGTGATATTCACATCGAGCCGATGGAAACCTGCCTGCGTATCCGTTACCGGATCGATGGGAAGCTGGTGGAAATCGACAACCATCCCAAGAAACTGCACCCCGCAATCATTGCCCGGATTAAGGTGATGAGCGGTAGCATGAGTATTGCGGAAAAACGTCTCCCTCAGGATGGTCGGATCCAGATCCGCGTCGCTGGCAAGGAGGTGGATCTCCGGGTATCCTCAGTGCCGAGTAACCACGGCGAAAGTATCGTCATGCGTATTCTGGATAAGACCTCCCTGATGTTAGGTCTCCCAGAACTTGGATTCCTTTCCGATGACCAGGAGACGATTGAAAAAATGATTCGTCTCCCCGATGGCATCGTGCTGGTTACCGGACCTACAGGTTCGGGTAAAACCACCACCCTGTATGGCTGTCTGAATACCATCAACACCCCCGACCGTAAGATCATCACCGTGGAAGATCCGGTGGAATACGAACTGGCCGGGATTAACCAGGTGATGGTGAATACCGATATTGGTATGACCTTCGCAGCGGCACTGCGTGCGATGATGCGTCAGGCACCTAACGTAATTATGTTAGGTGAGATTCGTGATGCTGAAACCGCAGGTATCGCCATTCAGGCCGCTCTAACCGGTCACTTGGTGTTCTCCACCCTGCACACCAATGATGCCCCGGGCGCCGTCGCCCGTCTTGCTGACATCGGCGTCAAACGCTTCTTGGTAGCCTCCTCCGTTCGCGCCATCCTGGCTCAGCGACTGGTGCGTAAACTTTGCCCGAGCTGTAAGGCTCCCGCCTTGCTGACCGATCGCGAAATGCGCACCTTGAACCTCGATGCCAAACAAGCCGCTGAAAGCGATATCATGGGCCCACAAGGCTGTGATAACTGCCGTCAGTCTGGTTATAAAGGCCGGGCCGGTATCTTTGAAATCTTCAAGGTGGACGATGAAGTTCGCCACCTGATTAACGAAGAACTTACCTCACCGCAGCTGCGCCGTAGAGCGCGAGAGCTCGGTATGCGCACTCTCCGCGAGGACGGTATCCGTAAGGTGCTCGCCGGTATGACCTCCGCTTCCGAAGTGATGCGGGTCACCATGGCGGACAGCGATTAAATTAACTCATTCCAAGGCCCCCGACTCACGCAACAGCCTAACTACTTTTCATGGACAATTCACAACTCATCGATATTTTTGTCAACCGAGGTTTGATCGATCAATACCTTGCTTCGGACATCATACAAGAAGTCGAGAACAGCGGCAAAGAGCTTTCCGAAATCATGGCCGATTATGAGGTCATTTCTCAGAAAGACGACATCTGGCCCATCATCGCCAATGAGCTCGGTGCTCACATGGTCGATCTCGAAAATTACGAACCACCACCGGAGGTGCTCAGCCTGCTACCAGCAGGGATGGCACGCCTCCACGGCGCCCTGCCGGTGAACATCGATAGCGATGGACTTACCGTCTGTTTGGTCGATCCACTCAATCCTCAGGTTCTCGAAGACCTGCGCTTCGCGCTTGGGAAAGAAATCATCCTCGCCATTGCGCCTGACTACGTCGTCGAGAAGAAGCTCGATGAAGCCTACGGCGGCAAGAGCAATGCCATGGATGATGTCCTCGGCCAACTTGAGATCACTAGCAACAACGATAAAGAAACTATCGACGTTGAGGCTGAAGCGAACTCCGCTCCGATCATTCGCTACGTTGACTTGGTTCTCTATCAGGCGATCAACGAAGGGGCTTCCGATATCCACTTCGAGCCGTTTGAGTCCGATTTCAAAATCCGCTACCGTGTGGACGGAACGCTTTATGAAATGGCGCCTCCACCGATTCACCTGGCCTTGCCGATTCTTTCTCGGATCAAGGTGATGTCGAACATGAACATCGCTGAACGCCGTGTGCCTCAGGATGGACGTATTGTGAAACACATCGGTGAGAAGCAGGTGGACATGCGTGTTTCCACACTGCCTACTCAGCATGGCGAAAGTATCGTTCTGCGTGTTCTCGACCGTAGTAATATCAACTTGAATCTCGAGATGTTAGGAATGCCACCAGCGGTGTTCGATTACATCAACGATACCGTGCGCAAACCGAACGGCATCTTCATCTGCACCGGTCCTACCGGTGCCGGTAAGACCACCACGCTCTACGCCGCACTGAAGGAGATCAACACTATCGACTCCAAGCTGCTAACAGCCGAGGATCCGGTGGAATACGATGTCGACGGTATCATCCAGGTGCCGGTTAACGAGTCCATCGGTATGGACTTCGCCCGCATCCTTCGCGCGTTCCTGCGTCAGGATCCCGATCGGATTCTGGTGGGTGAGATTCGTGATGTGGATACAGCTCAAATCGCGATTCAGGCATCGCTCACTGGTCACTTGGTGCTGTCCACACTGCACACCAATGATGCTCCCGGCGCGGTGACTCGTCTGATCGATATGGGAACCGAGCCATTCCTGGTCGCGGCCTCCCTCGAGGGTGTTCTTGCCCAGCGTCTGCTGCGGACGATTTGTAAAAACTGTCGTGCTTCCTACGAGCCTAACGAAGCCCTGCTCACGCAGCTGGGTGTGACCTCGCACGAACTCGGAGACAAGGAGTTCTACACAGGTCGCGGTTGTGACGTTTGTGATCAATCCGGTTACAAAGGTCGTCAAGGTCTCTTCGAGCTCTTGGATATCACGGATCCACTTCGTGAACTCGTGACCGAGCGTGCACCGACTGTGGTGCTGAAGCAGAAAGCCATTGAACTGGGTATGCAAACTCTCCGTGAGGATGGATTGCGTAACATTTACGAAGGCAACACCACCATTGAGGAGGTTCTTAAATACACCTAACAACACGACTGTGAGAAGATTTCATCATTTGCATGGATTTTTCAGTTTCCAATCTTCTCACGACCATTCACACTTATTCAAAAGTAAACATACACACTTATAGATCATGGCTAATTTTCAATATATAGCGCTCGACGCAAAAGGTGAGCAGACCACCGGATCTCTCTCGGCCTCCAGCGAGGCGGAAGCCATCCAACAACTTCGTGGGCAGGGGCTTTACCCCACCCAGGTGGTGCAGGAAGGCAAGGGTTCACTGGCTGCAGGTAAAACCAAAACCAAGGCGAAAGCCCGCGGTAAGAAAAGTGTCAAGAAAGCCGGCACTGGAAAAATTAAGCCGAAGGTCTTGATGATCTTCACACGTCAGTTAGCCACACTGATCGATTCCGGTCTGCCACTTCTTCGCGGTCTCACCGTGCTCGGCAAGCAGGAGCCTAACCCAGTGCTGCGTTCCACAGTCAACTCACTGGCAGATTCCGTGCAAACGGGTGCCACATTCTCCGAGTCGCTCTCCCAGCACCCGCGGATTTTCAACAAGTTGTTCGTCAACATGGTGAAGGCGGGTGAACTTGGCGGGGTATTGGAAATTGTCCTGACTCGTCTCGCAGAATACATGGAGAAGGCGGACAAACTGAAAAACAAGATCGTCTCCGCGATGGTCTACCCGTTGATCGTTCTCTTCATTGCAGTCGCGATTCTGGTCTTCCTGATGCTGTTCATCGTTCCCAAGTTCAAGGAGATGTTCTCCGAGCAGGGTGGTGAGCTGCCACTGATCTCTCGTATCGTCTTCGGCATGTCCGAAAACATGCTGGCAAGGCCGGCTGTGCTGCCCAACATCGTCTGGATTTTCCTCATTATCGCAGGTCTCTTTGTCCTTTTGAAAATGTGGACCAGTACCAAAGGTGGTCGTGCCACCGTGGATGCCTTGAAACTGAAAGTCCCCGTCTTTGGTGACCTCACCAAGAAGAGCTCCATCTCCCGTTTCTCTCGGACCCTCGGAACACTGGTGACTTCCGGTGTGCCCATCCTCCAGGCGCTCACCATTACCCGTGATACCGCTGGTAACGTGGTGGTTTCCGATGCCATCGACAAGGTGCACGAGGCGGTCAAGGAAGGTGAATCCATCGTTGCCCCTCTCCAAGGAAGTAAAATCTTCCCTGCCATGGTCATCAGTATGGTGGACGTGGGTGAGGAAACTGGTCAGCTGCCAGAGATGTTGCTGAAAATTGCCGATGTCTACGATGATGAAGTCGATAACGCGGTGACCGCGCTGACTTCCATCCTAGAGCCGATCATGATTGTCTTCCTCGCCCTCGTGGTGGGAACCATCGTTTTCGCCCTCTTCCTACCACTGATCAAGATGATCCAGAACGTGGACGGAGGCGCATAAGCTTCGGACCACCTCATAAAATCTAACCATCAGCCCGGTTGCTTCTGCTTGCCCATCAAGTAGGAGTATCACCGGGCTGATTTTTTTATAAGACGCGAAGAACTGTCACTTTTTCGCACTTCATTCAACTTTACTTTACCCGCTCCGAGGTTTACTTGGAGGCCTACCTAATTACTTTATGTCAGAAGAATCTCCTAAAATGGATCAAGGGTCCAAGGAAGCTAGCGAGCAAAACGCAGCACCTGCCCCAGCCTCCAAAGAAAAAAGCAGCCCGGATCCCAAGCCAGCCACTGAGCCCGCATCCAAGGACGCTCCCGCCCCCGCCAACGATCAATCAAAAGAGGTCACCGCATCCAGCGATGTGAAACCTGCGAAAAAAGCTCGCGGCAGCAAGTCCGCCAAAAACGCGAAGAAGAAAACCGCGAAAAACGGAGCAAAGCCAGCGGCTGACACCGCGGCCGAGACGAAAGATCAAGGGCAAAACGACAACGCTCCCAAGCAGGAAGGTCAGTCGAACCAGCCGAATCAATCCAAGGGCGGTAATCAGTCGAACAAGCAGGATTCCAACAAACAGGAGTCGAATAAACAAGATTCTAACAAGCAGGACGATCAGTCGTCCGGCGAGGGTGCCAGAAAACAGGGACGCCGCAACCGCAGTCGCGGTGGTCGGGGGAACAACCGTCAGCAAGAGGCACCGGAAGCGGTGGTGAAGCTGGATACCAAAAAGGTGGCCGAGCGTGCTTGGAAAATTTTCCTCGCCGAAGTCAGTGAAGAAGGCCTGGTCCTGATCTCAGACAAAGACGCCCGCGAGCTGGCGAAACGTAGCCTGCGCGTGGCAGAAATCTACTCTCGCGAAGAAGCGATCGTTCTGAAGAAGGACAAAAAACCGAAGAAAAAAGAGTCGGAAAAACCGACTGAGGAAAAGCCCAAGACTGAGGAGTAATCCCGGCCTTGTGCGATTTTCTCGCCTTTGTGGCGAAGGCAACCTCCACCTGCGGGTGGAGGATAAGTCAGAGAAACTTCTTGTATCGACTCAGCAGAATGTTTGAGTGGGTGCTCAGAAGCACTTCGTACTGATCTTCTTTTTTAGAACCATTTTCTCATTCCTCGCCGTCGCTATTTTATTTTGCGGGGACTACGTGGGGGCAGCTGGAGTCGATTTCAACTCCCGCGAGGCACTTGAATCCAAGCCATCCGACAATGGTGCCATCGAGCTAGTGTGGGACAAGTCGACTGATACCGTAGTGGTGTTAGAGCAGTCGGCGAATGTTAACTTTACCTCTCCGGTTGAGCGCTATCGTGGCACTGATGCCGGCTCGGTGATCACCGGTTTAGCCGAGGGAGTTCACTTTTTCCGTCTCCGTGCGGTGGATGGTGCAGACGATACGTGGTCGGAGCCTCTGCGTGTTGAAGTGGCTTTTTATCCGGAATCGAAGCTCTTTATCTTGTTAGGTATTGGAGCGGTGGTGGTTAGTTTGACCATTGGCACCATTCTTTACGGAGCCATCCGAACCCAGAACGAGGAAAGGAGCGTGTCATGAATGATGTCATGCTCTTAGCCACTTCGATGTCAGTTCCCACAGGCTGGGCGATTGTGCTCGGACTGGGTGTGCTGTGGGTTTTGTTAGGCCTCTACTGGGGTAAAAAGGCCAAGGACTCCGAGGACTTCATGCTGGCCGGACGCAAGGTTGGTTTGTCGTTGGGCTCAGCCACCTCGATGGCCACCTGGGTGACCTCGAACACCACGATGCTGGCACCTGTTTTTGCACTGTCGCTGGGGGTTTGGGGAATGGTTGCCTACTCGACGGCGAGTTTCGGCTTGTTACTTTTTGCGCTGTTTGCGGTGCGCATTCGCAAGATTCTTCCGCAAGGTGTGACGGCGGGCGATTTCTTTCGGCAACGCTACGGCCGGGCCGGTTGGTGTCTGTTTCTATTGATCACCATGCTCTATTCGCTCTCCTGGTTGGTGAGTATGGCCATTGCCGGAGGGGACCTGATGATGGTGCTGGCGGGTATTCCCTTTCTTCAGGGCATGACGCTGATCTTGGTGGTCTGTGTGCTCTACACCCTGTTTGGTGGGATGTATGCGGTGATCGGGACTGACTTCATCCAAAGTGTGATCATCCTCATTGGCATTGTGTTTATCGGCATCCTGGCTGCGACGCAGTTAGACTTCGATGCCGCCTACAATCATCTACAAACCTACCAACCATCGCTGGTGAAAATCATTATGCCGGCTGCGCTGCTGGCGGTGTTCAATAACATGCTATTCGGCTTCGGTGAGGTGTTTCACAACAACGTGTGGTGGTCGCGTGCCTTTGCCATGCGCAAGGATGTGGCACCGAAAGCCTTCTTCCTCGCTGGCCTGCTGTGGTTCCCGATCCCGATCGCTGCCGGCTTCATCGCCTTGGCCGCCGGCCCCCTGGAGATCAACATCGTCGATATCAACCAGACCGGGCCAGCGGTGGCCTCCGCAGTGATGGGTAATGCCGGCTTCGGCGCGATGGCCGGAGTGCTGATTTTGATTGTGCTGTTCTGCTCGATGGCTTCATCCATCGACTCGCTCCTAGCCGCGACATCGGATCTGTTGATCAAAGACGTGCACGAAGGCTTGTTCCACGGAAAGCTGAATGAACAAGGTTTCCGCAAGGTTTCCACTCTGGTGATTATTGGCGTGGGAGTGGTCGCGTGGTTGTTAGCCGCACCACATTGGCCAATTATTCAGGCGCTCTTTATCTCGGGTCCTTTAGTGGGCAGCTTGATCTGGCCGGTCATCGCCGGCCTGTTCTGGAAGCGTATTAACCGGGCTCTCGTTCTTGCCGGAATTGTTACCGGTTGCGCCTTGGGCGTTACCGCTTACTTTATGTTAGGATGGTTCACCGCGTCACTCGTGGGCGCCGGAATCTCCATGTTGTTCACCATCGCTGCACGTTGGATCCGCCCGAGCAGTCGCTTCGAGCTGGTAAAGACCCCGATCGCGACTCCCTAACCCCCCCCCACCATGTTCTCTCAATCATTCATCCACGCTCTTGTGATCGTCGCGCTGTCTTGGACAGCACTCGGCAGTCTGGTTCTGTGTCTCTTGCTGGTCCGCGACTGGATTAAAGGCACTCTTTGGTAATCTCTACACATCTCAAGTCATGACGGACTCATCCAATAATCATTCGAAAGCAGAAGCGATTCGGAAAAATCAAATCACCTCTAACATTGAGCCCCCCGAAGGCTCCGAGGCCATCCGCCCGGAACCTTCGGGACTGTTTGTCGATAACCCGGTGGACGTGGCAGTGCTCAAGCAGTTGGAGGGTAAACATATCCTTGAGGCCGGCCAGTTCAGCTACCAGCAGGTGGCGGAGCTGTGCAAATTGGCAGCTGTGTTAGAAAAGATCGAAGTCTGGCCGTATCATCCACTCGATGGAAAGATTGCCGTGACCGCCTTCTTCGAAGCTTCCACTCGCACCCGCACCAGCTTTGAAAGTGCCTTCTACCGTCTCGATGGCAAGGTGATCTCCATTGCCGATGGCAGCACCACCGGGCAGGCGAAAGGAGAGTCCCTGGCAGACATCGGTGAGATGTTCAATGCCTACGCCGACGTGGTCATCATGCGGCATACCGATACCAATTCTCCGCAGCAAATTCTCGAAAACCTCCGCATCCCCCTGATCAATGCCGGCAATGGCACGGGCGAACACCCGACTCAGGCTCTGGCCGATTGGTTTGCCCTGCTGAAATGGAGACCGCAACTGGCCGAGGTCTATCAGCCCCGTGACGATAAGCTGAACATCGGTATTTTGGGAACTCCGGGCTCGATGCGGGCGGTGAAGTCCTTCCTGCTGATGGCGCTACTTTTCAAAGAACACATCGGCAAGGTCACAGTGATTTCTGAAATGGCGGACCCCTTTGGTGCCGATGTCACGGAGCAGCTGAAGCATGCTGATATCGAGTATGAAGTTTCTAACGACGTCCGCGAGCACCTCCCCAGCCTCGACGTGGTTTACATGAACTCGATCGCCTTCCTCGGTGATGCTTACAAGACCATGGACGGTCGCTACAAACTGAACGCCGAGAGTCCGCTGAAGGATTCCGCGGTCATTCTCCACCCACTGGCTCGCCTTGATGAGCTGGATACCTCGCTGGATAAAACCCAGCACAATCTCTACTTCTCGCAGGCCCACGGCGCGGTATTCATTCGCCAGGCACTGCTCATGTCCGTGTTAGGCCGACTCGATACCCTGCCTGACTTCGACGAAATCAAACCCATGAATCTAAAATAATCTATGTGCGGAATTGCCGGTCATTTTTCATCCAAACCACTACCAAGTAACACCCCGGATCTGCTCGAAGGGCAGCTGAAGACACTTTATCACCGCGGCCCTGACGGCAACGGTCAGTATGTCGACCGCGGACAAGGCGTCGCGCTCGGACACACCCGTCTTGCGATCAATGATCTCGAAGGCGGCTGCCAGCCACTGCACGCGGTGGACGGGCGATACGTTCTCACCAGCAACGGCGAGTTCTACGATTTTAAACAACACCGAGCCACCTTGATGGCGGAGGGGGATCGGTTTTATACCAAGTCCGACTCGGAAATTGCCATCGGTCTCTACCGCAAGTTTGGCTTGGATTTCACCGAGCATCTACGCGGCGAATTCGCCTTCGCGCTTTACGACAAAAGCAAGGATGAGTTGATCCTGCTGCGCGATCGCTTTGGCGTCCGTCCCCTGTTCTACTGGCTGTCACCCGACCAGACGAAGATCGTCTACGGCTCCGAAGTGAAGTCGATCCTCGCGCACCCTGACGTGCCCGCCAAACTCGATGGCAAGGCGGCGCTGCACCAGCTGATGCAGACAATCGCTCCTGGTATGAGTGCCTTTGAAAATATCGTTTCTCTCGACCCCGGACACTTTCTCCGAATCCGGAAGCGCGATGGCAAACTGGAAATTCTCAAACAAAAATACTGGGACTACGACTTTCCCTGCGAAGAAGACCGACCGTCGAAAGTCGACGAACAAGAACACGTCGAGCACATTCGCGAAGAGCTGATCCGGGCGATTGTGCTGCGTCTTGAGGCAGATGTTCCGGTGGGATGTTATCTATCTGGCGGCATTGATTCCTGCTGTATCCTCGGCCTGGCCACGGGAGCCATGCAGTCGCCAACCAAGGCCTACACCATATCCTTCGATGACGACGCCTACGATGAAGCCCCGATTGCCAAACAGATGGCAGAATCGATGGGAGCGGACCAGGAAGTGATCAACCTCCGTGCCGCTGACCTTTACGGAGAAAATTACGTCAAAACGGTCTGGCACTGCGAGCGGACGTTTTACAACACCTTGGGTGTGGCCAAGAACCTGATGTCGAAGCGCGTTTGGGACTCAGGCTACCGCTGTGTCATTACCGGCGAGGGGGCGGACGAGTTATTCGCAGGTTATCCGGCGTTGAAGCGTGATATGTTCCTGCACGGACTGGCCCACGAACCGGAGAGTGTTAGAAACGAATACCAGGCGGCTTTGGAGAAAACCAACAAGCTATTTAAAGGTGCCATCCTTGCGGAAAACCAACGTCACCACCCGGCCTGGGAGAAGCTGATGGGCTTCACGCCATCGTGGCTGCAGCCATGGATGGACACCCTCGATCTGGCTCGACCGCTGTTGTCCGACCAGTTGCAAAGCGACCTCGAAGGTTACGATCCGATCGAAGAAATTGCCTCACGTCTCGACCCCTCCATGCTCGATGGTCGGCACCCCTTGGACAAAGCTCAATACACCTGGTCGAAGTGTCAGCTCGAGGGTCAGATTCTGAACTGGGGTGGGGACCGTGTCGATATGGCCAACTCCATGGAGTCACGCCCGGCCTTCCTCGATCATCATCTCGCGAAGGCAGCGGTGGATGTGCCGCCGAACTTGCGCATCAAGGGGAATGTGGAGAAACACATCCTCCGCGAAGCGGTCAAGGGAGTGCTGCCCGAGGTGCTCTACAAGCGCGAGAAGTTCGCGTTCATGGCACCACCGGCACACACCGATGCGGAGAAACGTAATAAGGTGGAGGAGCTGATCAGTGAGTATTTGAACCACAATGTGGTGGAGGAGGCAGGTGTTTGCTCTCCGGAAAAGGTTGATGCGTTCCTCACTGGATATCGCCAAGACTCCGACCCCACCTCGCTGGTGCGCAAGGACACCTTGCTGAATCACCTGATCACGCTGCATATTTTACACCGTCAATTTGTTGCCTTATGAGTGCTCTGCGAGTCCAGATTGAGCGCATCAAGGAGGACCTCCTCGCGCTGGCTTCGATTGGTCGGAACGAAGACGACCGCGGCAACTACCGCATGGCGTTCACCGATCACGACATGGCTGGCAAGCGCTGGCTGCAGCAGCGGATCGAAGATGCCGGCCTGCAAGCATCCATGGACGGCGCGGCCAATGTGTCGGGTGTCCTTGATGGTAAGGACGGAGGACCGAGAATATTTGTCGGCTCACACATCGATACCGTGCCCTGCGCTGGTATGTTAGATGGTGCCTTGGGGGTGGTGGTTGGCCTGGAGTGCCTCAGGGTTTTAAAGGAATCCGGAACCAATCTGCAGCGGGCGATTGAACTGATTGCCTTCAGTGACGAGGAAGGTCGCTTTGGTGGCACCTTTGGCTCGGAGTCATTTACCGGTCTGGTGAATGTCGAACGCATCGAGAGTTCGGTGGATCTCAATGGCGTGCGTCTGTTCGATGCCATGCAGGCGCATGGGTTGGACCCGCTCAAGGCACTCGACGCGCGTCGACCAGCCGAGGAGATTCTTGCCTACCTCGAGCTTCACATCGAACAAGGCCCGGTGCTCGATGAGCAGCGCCTGCAGGTGGGCATCGTCGACAACATCACCGGGCTCAGATCCTGGTCGCTCAAGTTTGCCGGCGAAGCCAATCACGCCGGCACCACGCCGATGGATTATCGCAAGGATGCCTTCATGGGGCTCGCTGATTTTGCGCACGAGATCCCACGGATCCTCGAGGAAAATGGCGGTGAGCACAGTCGAGCCACCATTGGGAAGGCGGAAATTCTGCCAGGTGCGCCGAACTCGGTGCCTGGAAATGTGGAGTTCTCACTCGATTTTCGCGACCCCTCACCGGAGAAGTTAGATGAACTCTCACTCGCCTTTCAGCGCGCCTTGGCTGCCATCTCGCGGCGCCGGAAATTGATGTTTGAGTTCAGCGTGCAGGGCGAAATTCATCCAGTCGATTGTGACCTGAACTTGGTGAAGATCTTGCAGTTCGCCGCTGACGACCTCGACCTTCGGTCGCTGAACATGCTCAGTGGGGCCGCCCACGATGCTCAAGTCGTCGGGCGCATCGCTCCCATGGGGATGGTGTTTGTTCCCAGCCAGGGAGGTGTCAGTCACTCGCCGGCGGAGTGGACTGCCTGGGAAGATGTTGAGGCCGGCGCGAACGTTATGTTACAAGCTCTACAACACTTGGGAACCCAACCATCATGAACTCAGAAAAACCAAGCGATCCACTCAAGCCGATCTATCGCGACTCGCTGATCGATATCCCCAGACGGGGCAAGGATCTCCGCAGTCACCACACCGCCTTGTTGTGCATCGACATGCAATACCTCGACGCCGCCGAAGGCCACGGGCTCTTTTCTGACTATGAAAACTCGCCGATTTCGATGGAGGAGATGGATTACTATTTCAGCCGATTGAAAGAGGTGGTCCTCCCCAATGTGCATAACCTGCAGAATTGTTTCCGGGCGCACGGACTGGAGGTGATCCATGTCCGTATCCAATCGCTCACCAAAGACGGGCGCGATCGCTCGAAGGGGCATCAACGGCTGGAGTTACACGCGGCCCCCGGCTCTGGCGATGCCTGTTTTCTTGAGGAGGTAGCGCCCGTGGGGGATGAAATCATCATCAACAAAACTGCCAGCGGCGTCTTCTCCAGCACCAACTTGCATTATGTGCTGAATAATATGGGGATCAGCTCGCTCTATGTGGTTGGCGTCTATACCAACGAGTGCGTGGAGACAACCATTCGCGATGCCTGCGACTTGGGATATCTGGTCACCATGATCGATGATGGCTGCGCGACCGTGACTCCTGAATTGCAGAGCGCGACCGTGAGAAACTTGAAAGATCGCTATGCCAAAGTGATCTCCACGGAGCAGGCGCTCGGCGAGGTGGAGCGGGAGCTGGACGACGGTTAATCGGTCCGTGCGGTTCGATGCGTCGGTAGCCAGACATAGCTCCGATTTTCAGCAAAAAAGTGATTTCCATCGGCCCCTCCTTGCCCTTGGATAGATGGGTTCAATATGATGATGAAATATGGATTCCAATTACTGCTGTTACTTCTGTTAGGAACGCTGAGCACTGAAGCTGAGATGAAAAAAGAAAGCGTGAAAAAAGGCAGCGTTACCCTGCCCTACCAGTGGACCCGCACTGGCGACGGTGACTCGCCAGCCATGATTCTCTTCCTGCACGGCGCCGGTGAGCGGGGCGACAACAATCAGTCGCAAACCAAACACGGAGTGCCAGACCTGCTGCAATGGCTGAAGGAAAATGAAAAAGACTGCGTCGTGATTGCACCGCAGTGTCCGAGAGAAGGGTGGTGGGCGAACAGTCGTGGTGATTTTCGCGATGCGAAGAACCTGAGCCTGCGGGCCAATGCCTCGCCGGTGATGAAATTGGTTTTTTCTGCCGTGGATCAGCTGGTGAAGTCAGAAAATGTCGACCCCAAACGGATCTACATTACCGGCCTCTCTATGGGCGGATACGGCACCTTCGATGCTCTGGCGCGCCGACCTGATTTCTTTGCCGCCGCGGTCCCCATTTGCGGTGGTGGCGATGTCAAAACGGCAGAAAAATTCAAGCATGTGCCGCTGTGGATCTTCCACGGTGATGCCGACAATGTGGTGCCTGTCACCATGTCTCAAGTGATGGTGAAGGCATTGAAGGAGGCCGGCGGCGAGCCGAAATACACCGAGTATCCTGGGGTGAAACATAACTCTTGGACCCAAACCTACCGGAACCCCGAGGTCTGGCTGTGGCTGTTTGCTCAGCAGAAAAAGTAATGGAGTTTCTAGCAAAGGGGAGGCTAACAGACTATCTCATGCATTCCCGCGGTTCTTCCATTTACGCCAGGCTCGTTTGATTTTTCGAGGCCACCCTAGCACGCCACGTTTGCGATGTTTCCCGCCGAAAAAGAAATCAAAGATTTCGCGTTGGACACGCCGATCAAGGGCGACCTGATCTGGATGCGAGAGTTCGTCGGGCAGTTCCGAGGTTGCTTTGTTGGCGAACGGGGAGTCCGGGTCTGAGGTGTGCGTGCTGCGCTCACCAAAGCCGATGTTCGAGATTAAATTTTGTTGGGGAGTAATGCACAAACCGTCCAGGGCAAGGATGCTACTCAGCCATGGGTAGGCCCACGAGCACACTTCGCCGCTTTGGACCTTGTGCAGTCGACTCGATAACTTGGCAAATGCCTTGGGGCTGATCTGCATGCGCCGTTCGATGCTCGCGCTCTGCTCAAGGAAGCCGGTCATGTTGAGATCGATGTGTTGCCAGGCCCTTTTCCAGGTCGCCCAACCCCAGGGAGTGGCGTATTGGTTGAAGGCGTAGCTGCGCTTGAAATGTTTCGGGTGAACGAAGTTGGATCCGCAGATGTGCATCACTTCGGCGTCGTCCTGGTAGCGTTCTAACATTAGGTCGCAAAAGGTGAAGAAATCCGGGTGCGGTAGGCAGTCGTCCTCGAGAATGATGGCGCGATCAAATTGTTCAAAGGCCTTGCTGATCCCCGAGTGAATCCGTCGCTGACAGCCGAGGTTTTCCTCGCTGTAATCGAGAGTGAGCTCGCATTGCCAGTCGACTTGGATCACTGCGCGGGCCGCGTCGCAGGCTGCATAGTCGCTGTCGGAGCCGGGTTTTGGGCCATCGGCGATGACGTATAGGTGCCGTGGGTGGGCAGCGCGAATGTGAGAAAATACGCGCTCAGTGTGGTCGGCTCGGGCGTAGATGATGAAGATGACCGCGTTGTCAGTCATGACACCTGCTTGCCTGTGGCCTTGTTCATGTAGGCCTCCGCGGCATCCATCAGCGCCTTGCCTTGATCGGTGTAGTCGGCATGCTTTTTCAGGGTGGCCAGGCCATCGTAGAACCCTACCTCGCGAGCCTTCATTTCCTGGCATGCTTTTTGTTGGAGCTCGGCAGAAACCCGTGGGCTATCGGCGAGGGTGGCCGCAGTGTAGTGCATCCGGGCTAAGACAAAGGTAGCGTGGTAGATGCCATCGAGCGGTCGGGGGTCGATACGCAGTGGCGAGGCATGGCGTTCGCTGTCCGGGTTATTGACCAGTTGATCGTCGATGCAGTAGCCGAACAGGAGGTTGTGACAGCTTTCGTGGGCGAGCGTTTGTGCCATATCGACAACATCCACCGGTTCGACGGCATTAAGCACGATCGCTCCCCAGAGCCCCGGGGCGGAAGCACCGTCGAAGGTAAATTGGCCTTTTTCCTTGGGGCCGCTACCTAACATAATACGCTTCAGGAGAGTGGTGATTTCGGCGAACAGCGCCGGGTTCTCACTTTGCAAGAGTTCGAGTGATTCTTCGATCAGTTGCTTGGCCCGGGCAAAATCTTCCTGGCTGGATGGGTGGATGTTGAAGGGGTTGTCCGGATCGGTATCGACTTGCCTGATGTAGCGGATGGATGGGATGTCGTCGGCTCCGAGATAGGGGATGACCTTGAGGGTGTCGCTTGCCGGCTCGGCGTTGAGAACTTCTTGGAAAAGTGCCCGAGCCTCATCGAAATCGCCCGATTGGATCGCGCCCACTAGCTCGTAGTAGGCCGCCAAAGTTTCCGGTAGGATCGATTGCTGCCGGATCCTTACATTCGCCTGCTCCAGTTCATTCGCTGATAGTTCGATGTGTTCTGAGCTGACCTCAGCGAGGTAGTTCAGGCTGTCCACGAGCCGCTCACGGGTGGTGAGGTCGAAGGCTTGGACGATGTCGTGGTTCGGGTAGAACGAAAGGGGAGCAGTCATGGCAGTTTGGTGGATGTACACAAAAAACCTGCACGAGTCGTGCAGGTTTTTGTTTTTGAGGCGTGATCCACTTAGTGGTTCTTGGTAACTGGTTTTCCACCTACTTTACCGCCGATTTTTGGTTGAACGCTGGTGTTCAATTTGAAGTCGCTTTTACCACCGACTTTCGCTTGGATCTCGTTGGTCACCGGCTTACCGGCGGTTTTGTCACCGACTTTGGCGGATGAGGTGTGACCGAGGAGTTTATTAGGGTCGAGTTGGATGGATTTTTTATTCTTAGCCATGGCTCTAATCTATCGATTTTTTTCAGTGCTTGTCAAGATTGGAAGGCTTAGGCTTGATGGCGTCTCATGGTTATATATGTCAGTCGCTGGGAGCACACCTACACGGTGAAGGCTCCGCGCCGGAATGGGCTGCTGCAATGCCTCAGTTATGATGAGCTGTTTGCGGCGAAGTCACTGCCTTGTGCGACCTATATTTTCACCGATTTCGATCGATTGAGCCAGTGGGAGCTGGAGCTGGCATCCAGCGTCTACCTGAACCTCAAACAGGGAGGAGCGAAGGTGCTGAACCATCCGGCTCAGGTGGCGTGTCGTTATGCCTTGCTGCGCAGGTTGTCGCTGGCGGGGGTGAATGATTTTAACGTGTATCGTCCCAGCCTCGGCGAGTGGCCGACTCGCTATCCTGTCTTCGTGAGGCGCGATTCGTTTCACGATGGCATGCTCTCGGACTTACTCCATAGTCAGGAGGAATTGGAGGCAGCGCTGGCGGATGCGGAGGCCGATGGAGTGCCGTTTTCCAATACTATCGTCGTCGAATTTGCCGCCGAACCCTTGGAAGACGACCTGTATCGGAAGCAATCCTGCTACCGTATTGGCGATCGGTATTTTATCGATACCGCAGTGCACGAGCGCAACTGGATCGTCAAGTATGGTGAGCCAGGGGTGGCCTCCGAGGAGCGTTATGCCGCCGAGCTGGAAAGCATCAACGAGGTGCCTCATGCGGAGACTGTGAAGCGTGTGTTCGAGCTGGCAAACATCGAGTATGGTCGGGTGGATATCGGGCTCTATCAGGGGCGGCCGCAGTTTTACGAAATCAACACCAACCCCACAGTGGGCTTCAAGGTGGAGCACAGCAGCGCATCGCGGCAGCGCTCGCGTGAGCAATTTGTGGAGAACTATTCTGCCGCCATACGCGCTCTCGATGATGCTGGGGCGAGTGGCAGCGGGAAAATCGAGATGACTGGAAGGTTCCTCGAACGGCAACGACGCAAAGCGCGCTGGAGGTCTTGGAGTCGGCCGACCTTGTGATGAATTTTGCTCGTCTGCGCCGCTGCTTGTTTGAAAATACGCAGCGGCCGGAGACGATCGTATCACACTAGGCTGCTGTCCGCCACATCACGGGCAATGTGGCCTCTGTGCCGTTAACTCAACCTTGCAAGCGCTTGGAACTGTCTTCCACGCGGCGTTTTTTTGCTCGGTGGCGCAGGGTGGCTCGCCAGTTGGCTGACAGGCTTGGGCAATCGGCGAGCTCGGCGGCTGCGGCCCAATTGGTTTTATCGTGATGCATGAGCTCGTTGGCCTTGGCCACTGACCACTCGGTGTTCGATCTCTCGATGAGATCAAAGTCATCATTTGCGCAGACCTTACCTTCTTCGATCACCCTAAAATACCAGCCGGTCCAGCCGCGGTTCTGCACGTGCAGCGGCAGCTGTCTGACGTCCCAGCGTTTGGCGAGTTTCCAGCATGGTTGCCGAGGTTGGCTGATCTGCACGCTGGCGCTGCCAATGCGAAAGACATCACCGATGTAGACATCAGATTCCATCATGCCCTGAGTGGTGAAGTTCTCGCCAAAATCTCCGGAGGAAAAATCCAGATCGAATGTTTTTTTCCAAGAGCGGTAGTGTTCTTGAGGATAGACACAGATGGCTTTGTCGGGACCGCCGTGATGGGTCAAGTCGGCCTGGGCATCACCAGCGAGGTTGATTTTTCCCACGTGCACCGGGCCGGATACAGTTTCCTTGAAAATAGCACTGTTCCACGCCTTAGTGCCGAATGGGCGAGGAAGCCCTACCTGGATGCTGGTGATGTTCATGGCTGGTATCAAGGTTGAGTGATGAGGCCCTCATCAATGGGTAATCTGATCAATGTTGATGAGTTGGCCATATCGATCGTCTAACTCACGAGGGTTCCATGCGGTAAAGCCACATTCAGGAGAGTAGGTCAATTCACCAAAGTAGATCTGCCCATTGATGTTGTAAAGATCCACTCGCATATGAGGAAACCCTTGGCTTAGCTGCTCGGCCATGTGGACCATGGCTTGATAATTGGGTGGTTTTTCGAATGGTTCATCCGGGGGTGGCATTTCGTATTTAAAGGTGATCCCTGAGCGGGATAGATCAGGGGTGTAATAATCTCTAACATGCTCCCCTTTGATCTTTCCTGTCTCGATCGATAGGAACTCCACGTTGCCATGAAAACAGTAAAATTTATAGTCTTTGATTGGGAGGCCGTCTTCATCAAGAAGCGTTTCAGCAATGATTTTGACGGGCATTTTTCCGTAGTGGAACTCCCCCATGCGTTGGCCAAAATTGTGTGACATCCTGCTTTGGATTTCCTGCTGTAACGCTGGGATGTCAGCTTGGCTTTTATCATAGACAAACCAGAGGTATTTTTTTGAGGAAGCATTATTGAGCTTCATTACAAATTGATCTGGCAGCTGTTGCCAATCGATATCCTCCACCCGTTCCCAGACACCCAACAGCGGGATCAGATTTTCTTCATAACCTTTCTCGATGAGGAATTTTCTGACCCTATACTTGTCTGCCCGCTCGACCACCTTGGGGTCGTGAGCCAGGTGATTGAGTTTCAACCACTGAATCTTTTCGCAATAGGTTCGAGGTTCTTGAAGGTTGAAGTTATAGCCGAGCAATTTCCTGCCCCGACGCATGATTTTCTTTTTGGCTTTCCACTTTCTCCAGAATAGCGGCATGCGTCTAACAATTGAGTTTGTGAAAGGGCTCACTTTGAAAAAATCAGTCGCTGGTGATCGAGACCTGCTTAGAGGGCGACCGCATGATCGATCGCTTGCAATTCTTCATCAGTGAAGTCGAGCAGATCGAGGCAGCGAACATTTTCCTCCAGTTGTTTGACACTGGAGGCTCCGATTAGGGCGCTGGTGACGGTGGGTAGACGTAGCACCCAAGCGAGTGCCATGTGGGCCAGTGTCTGGCCGCGTTGATCGGCGATCGCTTGCAATGCGCGCACCTGTTGGTGTTTTTCCTCCACCGCTTCCTTTTGCAAGAACCCGTGGTCTTTTTCCGCTCGGGAGTTCGCGGGGATGCCATCGAGATAACGCCCGGTGAGCAAGCCCTGCGCGAGCGGGGAGAAGGGGATACAGCCGACACCTCTCTCCTGCAACAAATCGGTCAGCCCTTCTTCGATCCAGCGATCAAAGAGGTTGTAGCGTGGCTGGTGAATCAGGCAGCGGGTGCCCATTTGTTGCAGCAAGTCCATGGCCTCGGCAGCCATCTCGGCGGGGTAATTGGAAATGCCGACGTAGAGCGCCTTGCCCTGCTGCACCGCGGTGGCGAGTGCGCCCATGGTTTCCTCTAACGGCGTGTCTGGATCGGGTCGGTGCGAGTAGAAAATATCGACGTAGTCGAGCTGCAGGCGGTCGAGCGATTGGTCGAGGGATGACAGCAGGTATTTCCGCGAACCCCACTCGCCATACGGCCCGTCCCACATGTGGTAACCGGCTTTGGACGAGATGACGAGCTCATCGCGGTGGGCGTGGAAGTCCTCTTGCAGGATCTTGCCGCAGTTGCGTTCGGCCGACCCGGGAGGCGGGCCGTAGTTGTTGGCAAAATCGAAGTGGGTGATGCCTAAATCAAAGGCGCGGTGCATGATGCTGCTCGCTTCTTTGAGGTCGTTGACATCGCCAAAGTTATGCCAGAAGCCGAGGGAAATCGCCGGCAGCTTGAGCCCGGAATTTCCACAGCGACGATAGGGCATGCGACCATCGTAGCGCTGTGGATCCGGGGTGTAGGACATGATAGATGTGATCCGAAGCCTGTTAAAGGCTTCGTTATGAGAGGAGCGAAGGGTTTGCACCCTTCGTTTTTAGACGGTCATCAGTTCCTTCTCTTTCTGCACCAGGTGCTCGTCAATTTCCTTGATGAACTTGTTGGTGAGTTCTTGCACGGACTCCTCGAAGTCGCGCTGGCCGTCTTCGGTGATTTCGTTGGCGGCCTTCATTTTCTTGGCGGCATCCATGCCGTCCTTGCGGCAGGCGCGGACGCGGACGCGGCCTTCTTCGGCGAGGCCTTTGACCATTTTCACCAGATCCTTGCGGCGTTCCTCGGAGAGCTCAGGCACGGGCAGGCGGAGGTGCTTGCCTTCGTTGGACGGGTTCAGGCCGACCTTGCTTTCGAGGATGGCTTTTTCAATGTCCTTGGTGGTGGAAGGATCGAATGGCTGCACAACGATCATGCGTGGCTCTGGCACGGTGATCACGGCGAGACCTTTGAGTTTCATCGAGCTGCCGTAGCTGGCAACGTTGACATCGATGTTCTCGACCAGGCCTGGGCTGGCCTTTCCTGTACGGACGCCGGCGAATTCGTGAATGATGTATTCGACGGCTTTCTGCATGTTCTGCTCGGTTTCTAAAATGCTGGTGTCTGGGTCCATGGTTAGTGATTGATTGGTGGTTGAAAATATGGGGCGTGTTTGGCCTTAGCCTTTGTGAATCATGGTGCCGATGTCGTCGCCAGCCAGTGCCTTGGTGATGTTGCCTTCGCCATTGATATCGAAGACGATGATCGGAATGTCATTGTCTTGGCAGAGGGTGAAAGCGGTGGAGTCCATGACCTTGAGGTCCTGGCTCAAGCAGTCCGCGAAGGTCACGCTGTCGTAGCGTTTGGCGTCCGGGTTTTTCTTCGGATCCGAGCAGTAAACGCCATCGACCATGGTGGCTTTCATGATGGCATCCGCGTTCATTTCACTCGCGCGCAGGGCGGCGGTGGTATCGGTGGAGAAGAATGGGCTGCCGGTGCCTGCGGCGAAAATCACCACGGTTCCGACGGAGAGTTGGCGGTTGGCTTTACGGCGGATGAAGGGCTCCGCGACGTTTTTCATTTCGATGGCGGACTGCACCGTGCAGGTGACATCCTCGGCTTCCAAGGCACTCTGCAGCGCAAGCGCGTTCATCACGGTGGCGAGCATGCCGACGTAGTCCGCGGTGGCGCGGTCCATGCCACGGGCGCTGGCAGAGGCGCCACGCCAGAAGTTGCCACCGCCGCAAACGACGCCGATTTCGACATCGGACTTTATCGCCTTTTTGATCTCCTTGGCGACGCGTTCAACGATTTCGGGGGAAATATTGTCGTGGCTACCGGGCTCTCTCAAGGCTTCGCCGCTGAGTTTTAAAATGACGCGCTTAAATTGACGATCTTCAGTGGGGCTACTCATGGTGTTGGCCAAAGAATCGTGATTTCAGAATCAAGAGTCAAGAAGCAATGAGGCGAAGTGCTTGCGGCACGGTGAGGTCTGGGTCAATGGACCGCCATTTCATCGATCGAAGTCATTCAGATCTAGCGGCTAGACCCTGAGGGCAACAGGCTCGGTAGCAGCGCCCTTCGCTGAGCCGTTTCTATTGCAGCTCGTTGCATAGAGGCCGCGCTTCCTTACACCAAGCCGTCTTTCCGTGCCTGTTTCCAATAGGCGTATTCGGAGCGGTTGAAATCGATGTATTCCGGCGATAGGTCGCTGGTGTAGACCTCGTATTCGGCGTTGCCGCGATTGAGGTTGATGGTGATGGTGAACTCGTCTTTGGCGACGATGTTGCGCAGCGTTTCCATCTGGGTCTTCGCTTGCAGGCCACCGAGACAGGCTGGCTTGCCATTGATGTGGATGTCGATGAGTTCCTCGCGCACTGAGGCGCGTGAGTAACCTACGGCGTGGATGATGCGGCCCCAGTTCGGATCGTTGCCATTCCAGGAGCTTTTGACCAAGGCTGAATTGGCCACGGCTTCGGCGACTTTTTTGGCATCGAGGTATGTTTTGGCTCCCTTGACTTCCACGGTGACAAACTTGGTCACCCTCTCGCCATCGCGCACTAGTGACTTGGCCATCTTGGTCATCACGTAGACCAGAGCCTCGCGGAGTTTCCGGCACTCTTCGCTGTTGCGTGCCGGTGCCGGCATGCCGCTTTGGCCGTTGGCGAGCACGATGACGGTGTCATTGGTGCTCATGTCGCCATCGATGGTGATGCGGTTGAAGGACATTTCCACAGCCTCTTGGACTGCTTTTTGTAAGCAGTCGGGGTGGACATTGGCGTCCGTGGTGATGAAGCAGAGCATGGTGGCCATGCTGGGGCAGATCATGCCGGCCCCCTTGGCGCAGGCGCCGATGCGCACTCGGTGCTCGCCGCAATCGAACGCGACGGAGATTTCCTTTTTACAGGTGTCGCTGGTCATGATGGCGCGTGCGACGTCTTCACCATTCTTTGGACTGAGGTTTTCTACCAGTTCGGGCAGTTTGGGCTCAATGCGGGTCATCGGCATTGGCAGGCCGATCACGCCGGTGGAGCAGATGGCGATCTGACGCTGGCGCAAGCCGAGGCATTTGGAGATGATTTTGGCGGTTTTGCGAGAGTCGCTGATGCCCTCGACACCGGTGCAGGCGTTGGCATTGCCGCTGTTGGCGACGATGGCCTGGACTTGATCCGCCTTCATGTAGGCTTGGGAAACCTTGACGGGGGCGGCTTTCACCCGGTTGGTGGTGAAGGTTCCGGCGGCGACGCAGGGTGCCTCGGAGTAGATTAAGGCGAGGTCGAGCCTCGGATCGTCTGGGTTTTTGATGCCAGCACTCACTGCCGCCGCTTGAAAGCCATTCGGCGCACAGACGCCGCCCTTGATTTTTGTGAAGGGTGATTTGTTAGGCATGATTCGTTAGAGGGTGGGGGCTCAATGAATGGAACGGGAGCAAGACCCTGACCGTATTCTAGAAATTTTGCAATCCGGCAGTTTCAGAAAATCCGCAGAGGATGTTGAAATTCTGGACTGCCTGACCTCCGGCCCCTTTGCCGAGGTTGTCCTCCGCGCTGAGCAGTAGCACCCGGCCGGTGCGTTCGTCGTATTCCCAGCCGATATCGATGAAGTTGGTGCCGGTGACGTTCTTGGTATCGGCGCAGCCACCTTTTCCTAACAGTCTAACGAAATGCTCGTCGGCATAGGCTGTTTCGAGGGCGGCATTCACTTCCTCCGGAGTTCCGGTTAGCTTGGCGCTGGTGGTGGTGCAGATGCCGTTGTGCACCGGGATGAGGTGCGGGGTGAACGACATGACGACTTTTTCCCCGGCAGCCTTGCCGAGTTCTTGTTCGATTTCGGAGAGGTGGCGATGTTTCGGCACACCGTAGGCGCGGGCGCTTTCGTTGCACTCGCAGAACAGCAGGGATAGATCCGCTTTTTTACCGGCACCACTGACGCCGGACATCGAGCAGGTGACGATGCTGCTAGGGTCGATCAATTTTTCCCGAAGCAGAGGGATCAGTGGCAGGCTGATGCTGGTGGGGTAGCAGCCGGGAGCGGCGATCAGGCGGGCTGATGGAATGGCGTCGCGACGCACTTCCGGCAGACCGTAAACCGCCTCTTTGAGTAACTCGGGCGCCGGGTGATCGTCGCCGTAGAATTCCTTGTAAACCTCCGGGTCTTCCAGGCGGAAGTCCGCGCTGAGGTCGATGATCCGCAGGCCTTTTTCCAATAAACTGGAGGCGTAACCGGCGGCGACACCGTGGGGCAGGGCCAGGAAGGCAACCTCGGCACCGGTGGCGGCGATGGCCTCCGGCTCGGGATCGATGAATTTCAGGTCGGCGGATTCTGCTCCGGTGAAGCGCGGAAAGAGCTCGCCAATTTTGCGTCCGGCATTCTGGCGCGAGGTGACACAGACCAGCTCGGCATGCGGGTGGGTGAGCAGGAGGCGTAGGAGCTCAAGTCCGGTGTATCCGCTGGCTCCGATGACGGCGATTTTGACGCGTTTCATGGACAGATGGGAATGCCACGAAAATCTGTGCTTGCCAACTCCGAATTGTTGAGGTTAATTGCGCGCCCCTGCTCGAGGAAGTCAAATTCTCCGGGCGAATCATATGACCGGGACTTGGCGCAGTTTGGTAGCGCGCTTCGCTGGGGGTGAAGAGGTCGCAGGTTCGAATCCTGTAGTCCCGACCATTATTTTAAACGAGGCTATCTTCGGATAGTCTCGTTTTTTATGAATCCCCACGCTATTTTCTCATGTCTGAAAACGCAGTTAGCATTGACGCAGTCCGCAGCCTGATCTCCGAGAGCCTGTTCCCGTTGGCGGATGACTTTGCCGCAGAGGCGGATCTCTATCAGGAAGGCTTGGACTCGATGGCGCTGATGCAGCTGATTCTGGGTTTGGAACAAGAATTCGCGGTGCAGGTGCTGCCGGAAGATCTCGACCGGGAGCATTTTAAGACCTTGCAAGCGATCGCCAAGCTGGTGGAGACTAAGCGCCATGGTGGCGAGTAAGCAGGACGACGTCGATCTGGTCGTTATCGGTGGTGGCAGCGCTGGGATATGCGCGGCAGTGGCGGCGGCGCGTCGTGGCGCACGCGTGGTGCTGTTGGAAAAATCGCCGCTGCTCGGAGGCATGGGCAGCCTGGCCTTTGTGCACACTTTTTGCGGACTCTACATGCCGGATGTTAGCCAAGCACCCGAACTGGCGAACCCCGGACTGCCGACGGAAATCGAGCGCCGCATGTGCGCTGCCACGGGCCAGAGTGGTCCAGTGAAAATGGGGCGGGTCTACGTGCTGCCGCAGCAGCCCGAGGTGTATGACCGCATCGCCAAGGAGCTGGTTGCGGAGGCTGGGGTGGAGCTCTGCTTGGGCGCGAGCTGCGAGGGGGTATCGCGGACAGATACCGGATTTTCGGTTGCTCTCCGCGACAGGCGGATTCACTGCCGGAGTCTGGTTGATGGCTCGGCGGATGCGGTGGTGGCGGATTTTCTCGGTGCCACGCGGGTGCAGGTGGCTGCGGAGCGTTTGCAGCGCCCGGCATTTATTTTTTCGCTCTCCCGGGTGGGCGCGGAAGCGGCGGAGGAAAGTTTTCGCATGCGACTGGCTCTTGACCTAGTGCATGCCGTGAGGGAGGGAAAGTTACCAAAGGAAATCCTCGGTGCCACCCTGCGCGCGTCACCCACGGCGGGGGAATATTTTGTCAGCATCGATCTGGCGGGTGACGATTGGAACCCGACGGATGCCAGCAGTCGGGAAGTGACCACCACGGCCGGCAAAAAGCTGGCCATCGAGCTCTGCGCCTTCCTGCGTCAGCACTATGCCTTTTTTTCCCAAGCAGGACCTCCGGTGTTTCCTCCAGCGCTTGGCGTGCGTGAGTCATACCGTTGGCTGGGGCAGCATGAACTCAGCGAGCAGGAGTTGATCGACGGGGTCGACTTTGCCGACACGGTGGCGCGAGCGACCTGGCCGATCGAGCTGCGCGAAGATGCCCGCGGGGCGAAGTTTCGCTATTTTGCCGAGGCCAAACCCTCGAACATTCCGCTGCGGGCCCTGGTCAGCGCGGAGATTCCGGGCGTGTATTTTGCCGGTCGTTGTCTTTCTGCCAGCCACGAGGCGCTGGCATCCGTGCGGGTGATGGGGACCTGTTTTGCCACTGGTCAGGCGGCGGGCCTGGCGGCCGCGATGTTCGCTCAAGGCATCACCGAAGTGTCCGAGCAGGCGGCCGAAATCCGCCGGCACTTGGGGCTGGATTAGTGCGGGTGCTTGGCAAAGGCCGAGCGATCGAAGATCAGATAGATCCCCCCGACGACACCCCAGAAGACGTGAAAGAGGAAACCGATCAATGAGGCGGAGACGGCGGAGCTGGTGGCGATGCCTGCGAGCTCGCTGACCAAGAAATCAAAGGCCCGCTCACGCACACCGAGGCCGGAAATCGAGATCGGCAGGGCGCTGACGACATCGACGATGGGCATCACGGTGAAGATGGTGCTGACCGCCACATCCTCGCCAATGGTCTGCAGTCCGGCATAGAATGCGAGGAAATAGCTGGCCGAAAGTGCGAAGGAGGCGGCCAGGGAAACGGTGAGCGCTTTCCAGCTGGAGCGGATGCAGTTCAGGCTGCTGGTGATCGATTGGATGTGTTTGTTGGCCATCATCTTTGGCATCTTGCCTCCGAACTTTTCCAGCATGCGATCGGAGCTGATCAGATACATCACCACGATGAAGAAGATGCCCACGGTTTGGAAAACGGTGGTTGCGATGAAGGCCTGGCGGACGCCGAAGTTCTCGGTCGCCTGCACCGTGCCAAAGGCCCAGGCGAAGACCAGGAAGATCAAGCCGCCGGAGATGAAGCCGACCATGTGATCGATCATCACGGTCATGGTGATGACCACTTTTTTATCTGGATAGCGGCGCATCACGCTGATCATTTTCATCGCGTCACCAGCGGCGGTGCCGAAGGAGGCGACGTTGAACAGCGCCGCGATGAGGGTCAGTTTTCCAATGTAGGAAAAGCTGACATCGATCGATTGCGCCCGCAGCAGCACATGCCAGCGCAGGGCGGATGTCAGCACCGTGATGCCAGCGAAGGCAATGCCGCAGCCCAGCCAAAATGGCGAGGTGAGGGCGAGGCGGAAGTTTTCGGCCAAGGCCGACTGGTCTTCCATCTGACTGAACGCCCAGTAGAGAAAGACGGTGGTGCCGAGGAGTTTGAAAAGAAACAGAGCGATCGTTTTAGGACCGATCTTTTTTCTGCTTGGGCCCGCGTCCAGTGACGGCTCTGAAGACATCACCTGAGGAGCTTGGGTTCAGCATTAGGCTTTCGCCGGAGACGCGCCAGAATCATTGATGGCGGTGGCGATGGTTGTGACCGATTGCAGAATGCCTTTGGCGGCTTCCGCATCGGAAATTTTCAGCCCGAAGTGTTTTTCGATGGCAACGACGAGTTGCAGAGCGTCCACGGAATCGAGGCCCAAGCTATCGGGTCCCATGAGTGGCATTTCATCACCAATTTCATCACTGGTAACATCGAGCATCAGCTCGTCTACAAGGACGTCTTTGATCTGTTGATTGAGAGCGGATGTGTCGGACATAGCGGGTTTAAAATATGCCACCATCGATCTTCAGCGGCGCCCCGGTGATATAGCTCGCCTCCCGGTTTGCAAGGAAAAAAACGGCGCTGGCGACCTCCTCGGGTCGGGCAAAACGGCGCATGGGGATGCTCTTTTTGATCGCCTTAGCCTTCTCCGGATCCATGTCGCTGAGAGCGTTGGTTTCGACGTAGCCGGGGCAGACGCAGTTCACCGTGATGCCCATGCGGGCGACCTCCTTGGCCAGGCTCTGAGTCATGGCGACCATGCCCGCTTTGGCGGCGGCGTAGTTGGTCTGGCCGAGTGGCGCCAGCAGGGCGCTGAGTGAGGCGATGTTGATGATGCGGCCGAAGCGCTCACCCATCATTCCGCGCAGCACGGCCTGGGAGCCGAGGAAGGCGGCGTTGAGATTGGAATCGATGACGCTGTGCCAGGAGTCCTGGGGCATGGTGGCGAGCAGGTGGTCGTCGTGGTGGCCGGCATTGTTCACCAGCACGCTGACCTTGCGGCCGTCGGCATCGATGGTGGCAATCGCTTGCTGCCACGCGGCATCGTCCGTGACATCCAAGGTGACGGCCGAGGCCCGACCGGGGAACTCGGCGATGAGGGCGTCTGCCTGATCGCGGTTCGAGCGCACGCCGAGGTAGACGTGGCAGCTTTCGTCGCGGGTTAGAAAGTAGCGCGCGATGCCGAGTCCGAGACCGCCGTTGGCGCCGGTGATGAGAATGCAGGGAGGTGTGTGTTCCATGAGAGTGTTAGGCTTGGCTGAATCGTGCGGCGAAGGCCTGCTGGTTTCCGCCGCCGGCAAAAACCACGGAGGCTCCATCGTGATGCTTCAGGGCTTCGAGGGCGATGACCGTTTGAAATCCGCAGTTCGCACCCATGCCACTTCCCAAGGTCGTCTGCGGGCTGATGCGATCGCCGGACCAGCTGGCAGAGGTTTCCGCCTCAGCGCGATCGAGCCGCGGTATGCCGGTCAGGCCATCGACGAGCAGGTCCTTGCCGTCCTCCTTGTCAATCTGCCAGATGGCATTCAGGGCATCTTTTTTTTCAGCGCTGGAGGTGTAGGGGGCAGGGCCTAGCAGACATTCCAGTCGGGTGTCCGACGGGCTGTTTTCCAGGTAGATGGCGGCGGCCCCTTCGGTGCCTTTGAGTTGTCTTGAGTAGTAGGAAAGCCCTTCGCAGCTGAGCCAGTCGAGCTCCTCCGCGCAGAGCACTAGGCAGCCGTCGACCTGATCGGTATCCAGCCAGCCGCGGGCGACATCGATGGCGGAGAACCAGGTGGAGGAATCTCCTAACAGAGTGTAGGCCGGGCCGTCGCTGCCGAGGTAGGCGGCGATGTGACTGGCGGGGGCGTTGAAGACGGTTTCGGGGAAAACGATGGGGCTGGCGAAAGCTGGGTCGTTGAGTGCCTCGCTGTAGAAGCGGTTAGAATAGTTCACGCAGCCGTTGATGAATGACACCACGATGCCGAGACGCATCTCGTGGTTCTGGATCTTGGCAATGCGCTCCTCGCCGAGTGCCTCCGCCGCTGCGGTGATGGCGAACTTGCTCACGCCGCTGGCGCGTCTCAGTCGCGGGTGTTTCGGCATGGCTCCGCGCAGGGCCAGGGTATCCACTGCACGGACATCGTAGCAGATGCTGACATCTTCCACCTTGCGTTCCAGTTGGCTGCAGGGGATGTCCTGTTCGCTGGCGCAGGCATGATAGAGCGCGGCAGCACCGATGCCGGCGGCGGAAACGCTGCCGTGGCCGTGGATGTAGAGAGGTGACTGATCGGGCGTGTTGATGGCTGAAAAGGGGTTAGGCGTTGCGGCGGAAGATCAGGGTGGCATTGCAGCCGCCAAATCCAAAGGAGTTCGTCAGCACGGTGTCTAATTTCGCATCGCGCGGCTCACGGACGAGGTCGAACTGGCAGGCGGGGTCTGGGGTGCGGATGTTCAGGCTGGCGGGGGCGAATTGATCTTCCAGGGCGAGTAGACAGATGGCGGACTCGATGGCTCCTGCTCCGCCGAGCGAGTGGCCCATGGCGGACTTGGTGGAGCTCACCATGATGTCTTTAGCGTGCTCGCCGGCCCACTGGCAGATGGCATTGGCCTCGGCCACGTCGTTGAGCGGCGTGCCGGTGCCGTGGGAATTGATGTATTGAATTTCGGAGGCTTGCAGGTCGCCATCCTGGCAGGCGGCGGTCATCGAGCTGATCGCGGCATTGCCTTCTGGGTGAGGTTGGGTCAGGTGATGCAGATCGGTGGCCATGCCGTAGCCGCAGACTTCGGCGATGGGAGTGGCGCCACGTGCCAGCATCGATTCCTCCGATTCCATCACCATCATCGCAGCGGCCTCACCGATAGCCAGACCGTCGCGCTCGGCATCGAAGGGGCGCGGAATGCCGGAGGTGCAGAGTGCCTGCAGCGATCCGAATCCGGTGAACACCATCTCCGAGATGGCATCGTAGCCACCCGCCAGTGCGGTCGCTTGTTTCCCGGATTTGATTAGCTGATAGGCGTGGCCGATGGCATTGGCTCCGGATGCGCAGGCGTTGGAAATGATTTGCGTCTGCCCTCTGAATCCAAGTCCGCGCTGGACGGTGGCGGCTGAGCGTTGGGGCTGGTAGTGCTCGACCTGGGTGAACTGGCCACGCTTGCTCAGCGGCAGGGTGGTGGCGCGGCGGTAGTAATCTTCGCCCAGGGGCATGGCTCCGGCGGAGGTGCCGATGACAAAGGGGATGTTCTCGGGGATGTCTGTTAGCTTGGCGTCACGCAGTGCTTCGCCGGTGGCGTGCATCAGCATTTGGCCACCACGATCGAGCCGTTTCAGCTCTTTTTCACTGAGCTCGTGCTGCGGTGAGCAGTCGGCCAGATCGATCATGCCCGCCGTGTTGACACGTTGCCGTGAGCAATCGAAAAGGGTGACTTCGCTGAAGTGATTGGTCCCGGCCCGCAGGGAGCGGATGTGGCTGGCACGATCGTTTCCGAAGGGGGAGATCATGCCCATGCCGGTGACAAACACGCGGCGATGGTTGGAAGGTTCAGCTGAGGGGGAGGACATGGTGGGTGAGAAAAGCGGGCTGACATCAAAGAGAGATTCTTTACCCGCTCTTGGCAAGTTATATCGAACATGCTAGCACGGTGTCAAATGTTGTATGAACGCTGGACGGAGATTCGCGATGAGCGCAGGGATCAGCTCGCGCTGAGGCATCCGGATGTCACCGGCGGGTGGACCTTCGGGCAGCTTCAGGCCGAGGCTGAAAAAATCGATCTCCCCGCGTCAGGACCGGTCATTGCGAACGGCGACAGCGCCGGTTTCATCCCCACGGTCATCGCCGCCTGGGCGCAGCGTCGTCCGGTGCTGATCCAAGAACAGCAGAAGCAGGAACCCCTGCCGATCCGCGCGGAGATTCCCGACGACATCGCTTTGATCAAACAGTCCTGCGGGGCCTCCGGAGTGGAGCGGAGTTTGTTTTATGGTGAGACCCGCTTGCTGGCCGAAGGGATGCGCAATATTCACGCGCTGGAGCAGTTGGGGGTGACCAGCGATTGCCGCAGCCTCGGTGCCATCTCGCTGGCGCACTCCTACGGATTCGGCTGCCTGGTGCTGCCCTTGCTGCTCGCCGGCATCCCCCTCGATGTGCTCTCCGGACCGCTGCCGATGTTTGTCCAACAGGGGCTCGACCGTGGGCCGGAAAAGTCCTTCTTCCTCCCCGGAGTGCCCGCGCTTTGGAAAACGTGGTGGCTGACAAAAATCCTCGCTCACCCGTCGATCAAGGTTGCGCTGTCAGCCGGAGCTCCGCTGTCGCTGGAGCTGGAGCAGGGGGTCTGGAACGATGCCGGACTGAAGATTCACAACTTCTACGGCACGGGGGAAACCGGCGCCGTCACCTGCGACTTTACCTCCGAACCCCGCGGAGAGGCGTCACTGATTGGCACCATGCTGCCGGGGGTCGATGTGATGACCGCGGAGGACGGTCGGATCTGTGTCCGCACCGATGCCACCGCCCGCTTTGCCGACAAGTTGTTAGGCTCCGACGAATTCAGCGAAGATTACTATCGGACGATGGACCTTGGCGAGGTGAGGGGCAAGGAAGTGCATTGGCACGACCACTGCGGAGAGGCGATCAATGTGGCGGGCAGAAAAGTCAGCCCGGCTAAAATTGCCCGTGCCTGCATGAGCCTAACAGGTGTTCTCGAAGCCAAGGTCTCCAGCGTCAGAAGCAGAGATTTTGAACGCTTCGAGGAGGTCAAAATTGCCGTCCGTTTGGCGCCCGGGTGCGATTTGAAACAGCTCAAGCAACATGCCTCCGAGCAGCTCGACAGCTGGGAGGTGCCGCGCCACTGGGAAGTTCTGGACTCCACACAGCCATGACCGAACTCGTTCTCAACGAAGCCATCCACCAGCGGGTGATCGTGGAACTCATCCCCGAGGCCCGCAAGTATGTGTGGATTGTCACCGCGGACTTGAAGGACATGCATGTGGCCAAGGGGCGGAGGTTTGTGCCGTTTCTTGAGGTGATGTCCGATCTGGTGCAGCAGGGCATCGCGGTGCGATTGTTTCACGCCAAGGAGCCGGGACCTCGTTTCCGCAAGGACTTCGATCAATACCCGGCGCTGATCGATAGCGACCTGTTCGAGCGCATTCTCTGCCCACGGATTCACACCAAGGCGATCGTGGTGGACGGCACGACGGCCTTCATCGGATCGGCCAATCTAACCGGCGCGGGCATGGGCGCGAAGAACCCCAAACGGCGCAATTTCGAAGCCGGGTTTCTCACCGACGAAAAGGCGCACTTGGATGAGTTGTTAGAATGGATCGACACCCTCTACCTCGGCGACCTCTGCCAGCAGTGTCAGCTGCGCGAATACTGCCCGGATCCGATTGCTTGAATGCGTGCGGGCAGCTGGTGCATGTCGTCAAAGGGGATGGCACCGGCGTCGGCCAGCTGCTGTGGATCGGATAGCTTGGCGTAACCCAGCACAGTCATGCCGGCAGCCACGGCGGCGGTCACTCCAATGGCGGTGTCCTCGACCACGATGCATCGCTCGGGAGCGGTTTGCATCTTGCTGGCAGCGTAGAGGTAGACATCGGGGTGAGGCTTGCTGCGTGCCACCTCGGTGACACTGAAAATGCGACCCTCAAAGTGCGAGTAGAGTCCGGTGACTCCGAGAGTGATCTTCATTTTGTCGTGGTCGCCGCTGGATGCGACGCAGGTCGGGAGATCGATTGCCGCCAGCGCCTCCTTGATCCCGTCGACCGCGCTCAGCGATTCGCTCAGTGCCTCGCCGGTGCGTCGTTTGAAGTCGGCGACAAAATTTTCTGGGATGGGCGTTCCTAACTTCGCTTCGATGATATCGATGCAGCGAGTCAGTGAATTGCCGACAAATTCCTCGTAGGCGGTCTCCATGGTCGCGGCCAGCCCCAGCTCGTTGAGCATGGTGGCCAAGACGGTGCAGGTGATACGCTCGCTGTCGACGAGCACGCCGTCGCAGTCGAAAATAATGAGGTCGTGAGCACGCATGGTGTGATGGGTCGTGTTGTTGGGAGGAGGGTGAAAAAGGGGGGCGTTAAGAACCGCTGAGCATGACGATGCTGCTGGCGATTTTCTCTCCGTCTTGCACGCTGACGCTGCCGGAGATTTGAATCAAATTGCCCAGGCGACCTTCGACTTTTACTTCGATCTCCAGCGTGGCGCCCGGCGTTGCGGTGCCGAGAATCTTGGCATTTTTCACCGAGGTCAGGCGCATGTCGTTGAGCCGTTCCTGATCGGGATCCGATTGGGCTGCCACGCCACCGAGCTGGGCGATGGCCTCGATCATGATGACACCGGGCCACATCGGATGGTTCGGAAAGTGACCTTCGAGAAATGCTTCATCGCCGGAGATGTCGTAAGTTCCCACGGCGCTGACACCGGGGTCGAGATCGGTGACGGAGTGGATGAAGCGAAACGATGGTCCGTGTGGCAGCAGTTTGAGTTCTTGATCGTGTGGCATGGTGGGAGGTGAGTTTATCGTAGTGAGGGGGAGTTTTTCCAGGTGTCGTAGGCGGTCTGGTAGTTCGTGATCGAGTGTTGTTTGGAAACGATGAGTCCGGCGGCGCGGGTCTTGGTTTCGTGAACGATCACCTTCTTGCCTGCCGCCTCCGCCCGCTTCAGCCGGGTATCGGTGAGTTCCTCGGTGACCAGATGATGCATGGTGTGCCAGCAGGAAATGATGTTGGTGGCCCGGTTCCATCGGCGGTCCATCGCCGAGTCTTTGACGATGCGGTGCAGGATGATGGTATCGATCTGGTCGTCATCGATCCACTGCTCGAAAGGGGCGCCATCGGTGAACCCGCCGTCGAGATAGAACTCGCCGTCGATTTTCTGCGAGCTGATCACCGGGGCGGCGGCGCAGGAGGCGACGATGAATGCTGCCAGATCTCCCTGGCGAATCAGCTGACGCTCGCGGCGGCTGACATTGGTCACCCCAATCGCGAGTTCGGCATTGGGGGTGTTCTCGATCCTGTCCACCGGCAGGCTGCGGCGCAGGTGTTTGACCGCGCGTTTGCCCCCGATGATGCCGTGACCGCAGTAGGCGGCAAAGACGGCGGCGCAGCGCAGCGGCGTGCCCCATTCGCGGAAGGCCCGCTGCAGTTTCCGATCGAGCACGAACTCTTTCAGTCGCTCGTTTTCCAAACCGCAGGCATAGGCCGCTGCCACCAGCGCTCCGGACGATGAGCCGGAGACCTTGGCTGGACGAATCCCCGAGTCTAGCAGCGAGTTGATAAAGCCGGCGTGGGCGAAAAACCCGAGAAACGACGATTCCAATGCCACCGCCACCTTGGCGCCCACCGGAAGTCCAGATGGGGAAGGGGAAAAACCGGAAGGTTCATGGCCGGGGTGGATCATAGCTGCGATGGGAGGACGTGATGTCGGTGACGGCATCGAAGCAGCGCGGTCCCGATGTCACAACCGTAAAATACCCGCCGATGAGGCAGTCGGGCGCGCGGGGTTCCCTTGAGCGTGAGTGAGGTCGGCTGCCTGCCCGACTGCTGGCAGCGGCTGGGATCGGTTCTGCTAGAGTAGAAAATGATCGTCCCTGACCCTTGGGCTGTGATATTTTTGCCGAAGTGAAGGTCACACAGCTCTCCGAAACTTCAGAACACGTCCGCTATGGTGGTCTGGTGGCGGGAGTGATTTTTGCTGTCGCTCTGGTCTACACCCTCATTTATTGGATCGTAGGAGCGCTGGCCGTTTACCTGCTGAGCACGCTGACGGTGTTGTTTATGAAACCGGAGGCTCACCGGAACTTGGGGCACCGCACGCTCGGCTGTCTGTTCCGCGGGTTTTTCCACGGCTTGGTCTGGATGGGGGCGATCAGGATTGAAGATGACGAGCTTGAGCCGGTGGCGGAGATGGCCGGCCCGCTGATCATCGCCAGCAACCACCCCTCGCTCTGGGATGCCCCCTTGTTGATCAGAAAATTGGTCACGGTGAGCTGCATCATGAAGGCGGAGATCACCAATAACCCCATCCTCTACGGCGGCACACGCTTTGCGGGCTTCCTGCCGAACCGACCCAAACTCGACATGGTCCGCGCCGCCACCGGATACCTCAAATCCGGCGGGCGACTACTGCTTTTTCCAGAGGGAACGCGCACCCGCGATGAGAGCCGCCGGGTGAACAAGTTCCGACCCGGCCTAGCGCTGATGGCGAAAACCGCCAAGTGCCCGATCTTGCCGGTGTTTTTGAAAATGAACTCGGGCTACATGCAAAAAGGATGGCCGATCTGGAAAATGCCACCGTTACCGATCGTTTGCCGCGTCGAGGTCGGGGAGCTGATTCACCCGGATGCATCCGAAGCCACCCACGCCTTTTCCGATCGACTGGAAGAATACTATCGCGAGGAGCTGAGGGATCGTTTTCCTCGTTAGGGCAGCATTTCCCACTTTATTGATTGCTAAACCATGCCCACAGGCCTCATGAACAGTGCGCCCCATTGCGAATGAAAGCCTGTGTCATGATTCCGTCCTACAATACCGGGCCTCTGTTAGAGGTGACGGTGAGGAAGGCTCTGGCGGTTTGGGATGACGTCTTTGTCATCATCGACGGCAGCACCGATGGCAGTGCCGACGGACTCGAAGAGCTCTCTAACGCATCGGGGAAAAACCTGCGCATCCACCGGTTGCCGGAGAACCGGGGCAAAGGGGCCGCCGTTCTCGCCGGGGTGAATTTGGCCCTGGACGAGGGTTTTACCCACGCCTTGGCCATGGATGCCGATGGCCAACACCCGGCCGACTACGTGGAGAAATTCATGGCCGTTGGCGAACAATATCCGGACGCTTTGGTGCTCGGCCAACCGGTGTTCGACGCCTCCGCCCCCGCCCTCCGCGTCAACGGTCGCAAGGTTTCCAACTGGTGGGCCAACTTCGTCACGCTCTGGTGGGGAATCAACGACTCCCTGTTCGGCATGCGGCTCTACCCGCTGCAGCCTTTGAAAAATGCCTTTGCCTCCACCCTCTTCGCCAGACGATTTGATTTCGACCCGGAAGTGGTCATCCGCATGTGCTGGCGAGGCACCCCACTGCTGAACCTGCCGACACCGGTGAAGTACATCTCGGCGGAAGACGGAGGGGTCAGCCAGTTCAAATATTTTCGAGACAATACCCTCCTCACATGGATGTATATCCGCCTCGTCATCGGGGCCATCCTCAGGTTGCCCATGTTGATCATGCGTGCCGTCAAAGGGGGCAACCCGCTGAAAGGAACCACATTGAAACCATGAGCGACCGTAAGAGCATTGCGAACAAGATCTCCTCACTCTGTGTCGACCGCGGCCTGCGGTATTACAGCAAGAGTAAGCTACTCACCGACCCGCTCTACGGCGGCGTGTATGAAGAGTTGGATGGAAATGGGCTCCCGTTGTTAGACATCGGATGCGGCATTGGCATTCTCGCCATGTATCTGCGCGAACGTGGCTGGCAACCGCTGGTCATGGGCATCGATTACGACTCGGATAAAATCGAGCGAGGCAAGGCGATGCTGGAAAAAGGAGGCTATCCACTGGTTGAGATTGCCCAAGGAGACGCGCGCGATGGCCTGCCGATCAATGCTGGCAATGTCACCATCCTCGATATCCTGCAATTCTTCAGCCCGGAGGAGCAGGAAAAGCTCATCCACATTGCCGGTGGGCGTGTTTGTCACGGCGGCAAGCTGATCATCCGCAGTGCGCTGAAGCAAAAGTCACTGCGTTTTTCCATCACCTGGCTCGGCGACATGATGGCCAAGATGACCTCGTGGATGAAGGCGGCTCCGACGCACTACCCCACGGAGGAAATGTTCCGCAAGGTCTTGGAGCGCGATGGTTTCACCGTCGAAATTAAACCGTTCTGGGGCAAGACGCCATTCAACAACTACCTCATCGTGGCTGAGCGCTCGATGGTGCAGCCGGGGATGTAAATTCCCAGCCCTTCGCTTCGGCGTGCTCGAGGATGGCGGCGACCACTTCCGCGGCGATCGGGGTGCTCTCGTGAGCAAGCACAATACTGCCGGGGGCCATGGTCTGGTGCAGTCGGCGGATGACGATGCTGGCATCTTTTTCCACGCCATCCAGTCCGCGTGAAGTCCAGCCGACCAGACGCATGCCGAAGGCTCGAAGCACCGGGTGGACAAAGACATTGTGATGGCCCACGGGCGCGCGGAAAATCTCGGGCGCTTCGCCGGTGATGCTGCGCAGCGATTCCTGACAGCGGCGGATTTCGCGCAAGGTGCGCCACGGCCCGAGACTCCAAAATTTCCCCTGGGGGTGGCTGTAGGTGTGGTTGCCCAGCTGATGCCCCTCGGCGACGATTCGGCGGATCAGCTCCGGGTAGCGGTCGGCCTTTTCCCCGATGACAAAAAACGTCGCCTTGACGCCGTGGTTTTCTAACAATTCTAGGATGGCCGGTGTATCGACCGGATCAGGTCCGTCGTCGAGAGTCAGCCAGATGCGGTCGTCGGAAACCGTTCGCTGCAGGGGGCCAAACAGTCGCGAGTTCGGGTTCAGCGTGCCCCAGAGCAGAGGGCCCACCAGGCAGAGGTGCAGCAGCAGTCCTTGCCAGACGGCACCCGTCGAGATCAGCCAAATCCCCCAGGCATAGAGGGCGATCAGGACGGCGAGACGGACCAAGTTGCCAGCGATCATGGTGTTTCCTTGGGGTTGAAGGCGTGTTCAAAGACAAACCACTGGTAGGAATACTGATCGAGAAAGCGCATCAGCTGTTTCACCCATGCCTGGGCGTAGTCCATCTCGCGAGGTTTGGCGCGTTTGCCCTCGGCGGTGGTCAGCGGCACTTGCAGCGCAGGCTCGAAGATTACCCGGTAGTGGCGGCGGCGTTCGCGAATGACGTAAAGCGGGTAGCAGGGGCAGCGCGAGAAGCAGGCCAGAGTCATCGGTCCCTTGGGGATGCGGAAGCTGCTGTCGGCACGCTCCAGGGGAACGGCGATTTCCACCACCTGGCCGACCACGCGGTCGCACTGGATGGCGAGCAGTTCGCCGTCGGAAAGCAGTTGCGCGAGCTCGATGCCGAGCAATTTGTCCTCCTTGTTGTAGTGGACGCGGAAGTGGGAATTTTGCGCGGCGTCCTCTGCCAGTTCCTTCTCGCGGATCTCCTGCAGCTCCGGCGAGCGCTCGGGCATGCGCACCGTGTGCAGCACCCGCTTGAACTGCGATGCGAAGAGGGAGGCGGCGAGGTCATAGTTGCCGGTGTGGGTAGTGAACAGGATGGCTGCTTCCTGCTTGTCTCGGATGTCCTGCAAGATCTCCTCACCTTGCACATCCCAGGTGATGACATCCTGCCCGTTGCGCACCCGCAGGCTGTCGATGAAGCTCCAGCCGAAATTGACAAAGACCAGATAGGCCCCGACATAAGCTTCGCAAAAGGCGAGGTCGGCGTGGATGGTTTTCAAGTTGGCTCGGATCGCTTCCCGCTGCTGTCTCGCGAGGGCAAAAACGATGAAGCTGAAAAAATACAGTAGGCTGGCTTCGAGCCAAGCCGGCATGCCCGGAAAGGTCCGGATCACGTAGTTCATCATCCGCGTGGGGATGTCCCCGAAGAGGCCGAGACGGGAATAATTAGTGCTTTGATTTACAGCCATAACATCGTATTTATACAGCGCACGACTGCGCTGCTTCACGCGCTGACGACGCCTTTTTCCTATAGGCAAAATACCAGAAGATCAACCATGCAAAAATGCACCAAAGAAATGTCGGGTCCTGTTTCGGAAAAGGTCGACCGGTCCCCCGACTACGATGTGGTGATCATCGGCGGCGCGTTTTCCGGATCCGCCTCAGCGATCTTGCTGAAACGCCGTTTTCCAGACCTCAAGGTGCTGATCGTGGAGAAGTCCGAGATGTTCGATCGCAAGGTCGGCGAGAGCACCTCCGAGGTCTCCGCCTGCTTTCTGACTCGCGTGCTGAAGGTTGGTAGGCACTTGTCGATGGATCACGTCGGCAAACACGGGCTGCGGATGTGGTTTCACCGCGAGGGCGATAATTGCCCGTCGAAGGTGTCCGAAGTGGGGCCGGCTTTCCAAGGACGACTGCCGACTTTTCAGCTGAACCGATTAAAGCTCGATACACATTTGTTAGACGAGGCGGTCGCACTCGGTTGTGAACTGCTGCGCCCCGCCACCATCAAGGACATCGAGTTGGGTGGCGTGGGAAAAAACCACCTGGTGATCAAACCCAAGGACGGAGAGCAGCGCGAAATCACTGCCGGCTGGGTGGTCGATGCCTCCGGCAAGGCCGCCATGCTCGCGCGCAAGCTGAAGCTCTGGCACAGCAATGCCGACCAGCATCCGGTTAACGCGATGTGGTCCAGGTTTAAAAAGGTCAACGATCTCGACTCCGCCAAATCCGTCGAGGCCATGGGCGGGCTGGACACGCATGTCTTGGCCCAGCGTGGATTTTCCACCAATCACCTGATGGGCTACGGATGGTGGAGCTGGATCATTCCGCTCGATAGCGGGGAGGTCAGCGTGGGGCTCACCTGGGACGAACGCATTTTCACGCCGCCCAAAGACGGAAGCATGTCGGAGCGCTTGCATGAACATCTGCTCAAGCACCCGATCGGGAAGTTGATGTTCCAGGACGCGGTGGCGGTGGAAAATGATAACCGTTATTACAAGGGCCTGCCGTATTACAGCGAGAAGATTGCCGGGGATGGCTGGACCATCGCGGGGGATGCCGCCGGTTTCATGGACCCCCTTTACAGTCAGGGATTGGATTTCTGTTCGCACACCGTTTACAGCTCCTACGCACTGTTGCGGCAGCACTTTAGCGGCGAATGCGTGAAGGAGGAAATTGCAATGCGTGAGAACGAATACAAACGCAGCTACTTCTACTGGTTCGATGCCCTTTATAAAAACAAATACTACTACATCGGCGATGCCGAGCTGATGCATGTTGCTTATTTGTTAGATATTGCCACTTACTTTATCGGTCCTGTTAGGTTGGTCTACGAAGACCACGATACCGAATTTGCCAAGATGCCCTACGATGGTCCGGCCGGCACGTTTTTCGCCAAGTTCATGCGCTTCTACAACCGTCGCCTCTGCCGCCTGGCCCATAAGAAAATCAAGGCAGGAAAGTATGGCGACAAGAACCTCGACCACCATCTTCTCTCGGTGAATGCGTTCACCCCCGGACCGGCCACCATGAAGCTGATGTTCCAGGGGATCAAGATCTGGCTCTGGGCGGAGCTGCGTTATGCCTTTGTGCGTCCCTCAGATGCGAGTGAGGCGACGATGATGACTCCGCTTCCACAGGCCGGGGATTACAAGCAGGCTTAGGCTCATGGTGATCAGAATGCCGATACTGCAGAGCATGCCCATGCTGCGCAGGGCTTCGTTCGAGGCAAAGAGTAGCGAGCCGAAACCGATGGAGGTGGACACCCCACAGAAGCAGATGGCTTTCCCCACACTATTCCACACCGAGGAAAAACATCCTTCCTGCCGGCGCAGGGCGAAGATCAGGTGGATGCTGTAGTCGATACCTGCACCGACGATCAATGGGATCGCCATGCCGCTGAGGAAGTTCCACGCCTGACCGGAGGCAACGACCACGGCATTGATCAAAATCAGCGCCGTGAGCAGCACCGAGATCGAGATCAGCGCATCGCGCCACGATCGAAAAACGAGCAGCAAGGCGGCCAGCAGCAGAGCGGCTGCGGGGATGAAGATCACGTAGAAGTCACGCTTCACGCGTGGTAGCAAAACCGCCTGCATCATGGTGTAGCCGGTGACCACGACCTCGGCCTTGTCGAGGGGTTTCAGCTTTTCCAAGGCCTCGGGGCTGGGGAGTTCGGCAAGCATGATACGGCCGGTGAAATACGATCTGCCATCGGCGTCTCGACTGTAAAAGGCGCCGATCAAGGGATCGTCCGCACTGCGCTGCGCCAAGTCATCGCTGCTGAGTGCGGGCGCCTTGAAGGCCTCGAGGATTTGTTGATCGAGGCCCAGGCCGACCTCGCTGAAGCCTGCGGCCCCTGCGGTTTTGAGAATCTCGCGGCTGTTCTCGGCGAGGGCGGTGAGAGCACTGCGGTTGTTCTGATAGAGGGCGTCGTTAGGCAGCAGTCCCACCGGCCAGTAGAACTGCTCGATGGTATTTTTTCCTTCAAGCTCCTGCAACACCGTCTCCGCGTGCGCGGTTTTTTGCGACAGCTCGGGGAGCGATTCGGCGGTGGTCAGCATGACCGCATTTTGCTCGGACCACGCGGAGAATTCTTCTTTCAGGGTGTTGAAGGCGGCGACGGCTTCGCTGTTGTTCGGCTCGACAATTTTCAGATCCAAATTCACCTGAGGCGCGCCCTTGATGCCAAACAGGACACCCGCCACGACCACTGCCAGCACGCAGAGCCAGGGGGCGATACGAGGCGGTAAAAACGCGGGGTGCACCAGGGTGTTGGCCTGTTTCACGGGGAAACGCGCCAGCATCACCGGGGTCAGCAACAGCATCACCAGAGCGCCGGAAACCAGGCCAATGGCGATCAGTGCTCCCAGCTGCTGCACTCCGGTGAAGGTGCTCAGCATCAGCACGCCGAAGACCAATGAGGTGCTGGCGGCGGCCCAAAGAATGCTCGGAGCGACCATCTTGCGGATCGCCTTCGCCCGATGCGGAACGGCCCCCGTGGTCACCGCATGAGGCGACTCCCGGATGATCACCACGGCGTAGTCAATCACCAGACCAAGGAGAATGGCGGCGAAGCCCACGCTGACCAGGTTCAAGGTCTGAAAAACCCAGCCAGCCACGCCGAGGGTGATGACAAAGGTCAGGCCTAACAAGACAGAGATCATCAGCAGCTGGCTGAAGCTGCGCTGGACGAGCAGAAACAGCAGACCGATGCACAGGGAGGTGATGGTGATGGTGCCACTCATGTCGTGCTCCATGCTGGAACCGATCTCCGCGTTGTAGACCGGGCCGCCGGTCATCTTGAAGCTGTAATCGTAGTCTTCTTCTTGCTGCCACTCGTTGATGGTGCGGCGGATTTCTTCGATCCAGAGTTTGTCGTCGTTGTAGCCGATCGAGCTTTCGTGCTTCCGGCGGATCATCATCAGGCGCGACTGGCCGTCGTCGCTGGCGAAGCTGGCGTCGTTGTCGAGCAGGTGTTGCAGTGCCGGGTGGCGAAGGAAACCCAGCGGGTCGTAGGAATCGATGGTGGCCTGCTGTTGATCGAACGAGTTCTGCAGGTTTTCCTTCACCTCGTTCAGGTGGGCGTTGAGCTGGTCGGGGTCTTGCAAGCGTGCTGTCAGCTTCTCGATTTCTTCCGCGGGCGCGTAGCTCCAGATGTGGGCGACGGTTTCACCAAAGAGTTTCGGATTCTCTTCGAACGCTGATTTATAACGCACCTCGGTGTCCGGCCAACGTTCGCGCAGGAACAGGGCGAGAGCTTCGACATCTTCCTCGACGATTTCCTCCTCGTCCGAGTGGAGCAAGACGATCACCTCCCGGTCTTCGGAAAAATGTTCCTGGAAATCCTTCAGCGCCTGGATGGCGGGGAGGTTCTTAGGCAGCACCTCCAAGATCGCGGTTTCAAATTTCAAACGCGTCAGCCCGGCGATGGAAAACAGCACCAGCAGGATGAGAAGGATGGGAGAGCGAAATTTCTTCAACACGGCATGACTCTAGTGGCGGCTGCCCGATACGCAATACCTAGATGAGCTCAGCTGAACGACTCCCGTAGTCAAGGGTTTGCACCCTTCGTTGGGTTGATGGTATTTGAAGCCCTAGATGACGAAGGGTGCAAACCCTTCGCTACGGTGGGGAAAACTGCTCGAGTTTTTCATCGGAAGATAGTCGTCATCGGGTATGTTAAACGGCGATGAATCCTCCGATAAACAGCAGCTCCCGCGACCGTGGGAACCGACTGGTCACCGCCGTGAAAGACAATTTGCTGCTCCTTCTGGGTTTGGTCGCGCTTGCTTGGGGGCTGGAGGGGATCGATTTTGTTTTCCGTGGCTTTCTGGATCGTTTCGGGATCCAACCTCGTGCGATTGCATCCCTGCCGGGCATCTTGTTTGCCCCCTTCCTACACCTGGGTTTCACCCACCTGATCTCAAATACCGTGCCGTTCCTCATCCTCGGATCGCTGGTTCTGGTGGGTGGGCGTAAGGCCTTTCTCTCGGCCTCCTTGTTCATCATCGTGGTGGGAGGCGCCGCGCTTTGGTTGTTCGGCCCCAGCCATACCAATCACATCGGCGCCAGTGGCTTGATCTTTGGCTACCTTGGGTTTTTGCTGACGCGGGGGATCGTTGGGAAGTCGGGTTTCTGGATCGTCGTTTCGATAGGCATCATTCTGCTTTACGGAGGGATGTTACGCGGTGTGCTGCCCGGTCAACCCGGTATCTCCTGGCAAGGCCATCTGTTCGGATTTGTCGCCGGAATGCTCGCCGCGTGGATGATGTTCAGTCGGGGAAAAACACAGCGTGCCGGCACTGGCTCGCGTCAGAATCCATCCCCCTATTAGCCGTCGTCATGAACCTCTTTCCAGCCGACCCGGATGAGAACCTGCTGCCAGCCGATGGCATCGTGCACTATCACGGCCCGATCTTCCCTCCGCAGCTGGCGGATCGGTATTTGCACAATCTGCTCGAGGACATTCCGTGGAAACACGACGAGGTCAGGATGTATGGCAAACACATCACCACCGCGCGCAAGGTGGCGTGGTATGGCGACTCGAACTTTTCCTACACTTACTCCGGCACTACCAAACAGGCCCTGCCGTGGACGCCCGAGCTGGCAGCGATCAAGGCCAAGGTCGAAGCGCTCAGCGGCACCCGCTTCAATTCCTGCCTGCTGAACCTCTACCACGACGGCGGCGAAGGCATGGCCTGGCACAGTGACGATGAGTCATCCCTGGGAAAAAACACCACCATCGCGTCGGTCAGCTTCGGCGCCGAGCGGAAGTTTTCCCTCAAGCACCGGGTGACTGGGGAAACGGTCAGCGTGGAGCTCGAGCACGGCAGTCTGTTGGAGATGAAGGGGGCGACCCAGAGCCATTGGCTGCACTGCGTGCCCAAAACCAAGAAGGTGACCGCGCCGAGGGTGAACCTGACATTTCGCACAATGAAGCAGGGTAGGTGATCCATTCGCCCTGCCTTCTGGAGTTGATTGTCGGTGATGATGGGCTAGGGTGCGGTCATGTTTCGCACCTTCATTGTTTTCGTTCTGGCCGTCTGTCAGCTAGGGATCGCCACGGCGGCATTTGATCTTGAGCCACTGAAACAATCCTACGCTAAGCAGAAGACCTACACATCTGTGAAGGTGAAAATGCGGCAGACAAAGAAGCTGCCGTCGATGACCCAGCCGGTGAAGAACACCGGCTACCTCTGGCTGATGCCAGGCAAGGCCTTTCGCTGGCAGCTGGGCGACCCGAAGGTGCAGAGTGCCGTGTTCGATGGGCAGCAGGTGTATTTGCTCAACGAAAAGAAAAAGACCGCCGAAGCCCATGATCCGAACGATCGGAAAGTGAAACCTCTGCTCCTGATGTTAGGCATTGGCGAGGCCGCAAGCTTCGAGAGTTTGTTGGAAAACTTTGAAGTCACCGGTGTCACCCGCACGGGCAGCCAGTATGCCGCCGCCCTGTCGCCGAAGTCCGGAAAACTAAAGCGCGTGATCGTGCAGATGGTGCTGCAGGTGAGCCTGAAGACCGACTACATTGAGCGTATCGAGTGGACCCAAAAAGATGGCTCCGTGATCATCACCGAATTTGCCCGACCCGAACTCAACGCTGCTCTGCCGAAGGACATTTTTGTGGTCGATAAGAACCGCTACCAGTGGAAGTAGGTGGTGGTTTATTTCACCGCGTAGAAATCCGCATCGTGCACGTCCCAGATCATGTGTTTGTCGCACATCTCCAGGAGCTTTTGATTGTAGCTGGAACAGGTGCCGTTGCCTGATGCCATGCTGGAGATGACGCGGCGGACGTGGCGTTCCATGATTTTTCCCGGGCTGAAGTAGCGTTTGCCTTCGGCGAAGCTGCTGCCGGCTTCATACATGCGCAGGATGCGACCGTCGTAGAACTGATCGATGAGTTTTTGCCAACTCTGGTGCCAGTGGCGCAGCTCGTTAATGTATCGATCCAGCGCTTGGTCGCTGTCGCGTGGTGCGATGCCTTTGGCAAAGAGGTGTTTGTCTAACAGTCGAGCGGCTTCCAGAGACATGAACAGGCCGGGCGAGAGCATCGGGTCGACAAAGCCAAAGGCATCGCCTAACAGGATGTAACCCTTGCCGTAACCCTGCTGGCTGATGAGCTGGTAGTTGGTGTAGGTTTTCACCTCGGTGATGCGCTTGGCATGCATCGCCTTGTCTTTCATCAGCGGGTCCTGATGGATGGCGGTTTCGAGTCGTTGTTCGGGCGTGTCGCCGAGCTTCTTGGCCGCCTTTTTATCCATCACCACGCCGACCGATAATTTCCCCCGCAGAGGAATGCGCCAGGCCCAGCCGTGGTCGAGAATGGAGATGATGATTTGGCCGGGGATGACTTCGTCGTGGAGAAAACCATCGAAGTGGGCGAAATAGGCGACGTCTTTGCGGCTGCCGGTGTCGGCGGGTAGATCCAAGGTGCGGGCCAGCAAGCGATTGCGTCCGGTGGCGTCGATCAACCACCTGGGGTGATCGTTTAGCCCGGCGGCGCGTAACGACTCATCGGTGAGCTCAACATCGCGCTGCGGATGCTCGCTGCACTGCACCTTTGCCCGGTGGTGGATGAACGGCACGCCGAGTTCGATGGCGCGCTCGCGCAGGATGTTATCGAACTCCGGCCTGGGCACATTGTAGGCGTAGCCGGGTTCCTTTTTTCCGTGTTTGGTGAACTTCAAGTGCACCCGCGTGTCGCTGGGGTGGAAGAATGAGGCGCCCGGTTTTTTCACCGAGCAATCAGCCACGCGCTCTTCAATGCCGAGTTTTTTCAGTGTCTGCACCACGGCGGGCACCAGTGACTCGCCGACTAACAAGTCCGGCCGTTTGTCGTCGTCAAACACCACGCAGGGAATGCCGCGCAGGGCGAGGAAGCAGGCCAAGGTGCAGCCGGCAGGTCCGGCTCCGAGGATGGCAATGGCGGGGTTCTCTGAATGCAGATCTGGCATGGGGCGAGAGGGCGGATCAGTGACGCTTCACCTTGCCGCTGGCGGTGAGGTCAATGGTGGTGACTTGCTTGAACTGCACTGGCAATTTGTAGGCGGCCAGGCGGGCGGCACAGTGAGCGCGTAACTCGGCCGCGGTGGGGGCGTCATGGTCGGCTGCGGCGATCCATTCGGCGCAAGGGAAAGCGCCAAGCGCCGGGTGCTCACCGGCGAAGACGCGGCTGCGCGCGATGCCGCTGTGCTCGTTCAGCACGGCCTCGATTTCTTCGGGAAAAACTTTCATGCCGCCGATGTTGATCACGCTCTTGCTGCGACCGCGCATGATGAGTGTATCGGGTTCTAACAACTCGACCAAATCGCCGGTCGAGAACCAACCGTCCGGGCAGAGTTCCTGGCGGGTTTGCCAGGGGCTGAGGTAGGCATCGAACATCCCCGGGCCTTGGAGCTGGAGCTCGCCGATGTTGGGGTCGTTTCCATGGGCGTGGCTGCGCCAACGGTAGGCGGGAAGCACTTGACCCAGTGCGGTTGGGCGATCGCTGGCATGGCGCAGGTTCATCACCGGCAGGCCGACCTCGATGATGCCGAGCGCCTGGGTGAGCGGGAGCTGGAAGCGCTGCTCGAAGGCCTGGGCCACTCCCTCGCTGAGGGCGGAGGCGGTGGACATGGCGAGTCGGAGCTGGGGCAGTGGCTCGGCGCAGCGGCACTGTGCCAGTTGCGCGAAGTGAAATGGACTGCCGTAGAGCAGCTGCGAGCCGGACTCCTTGGCCGCTTGATAGATTTGTTCAGGCTGGTGCGAGGTTTCTAACACCGTGGTCGCTCCGTAATACAGATAGAGCACAATGGACACCGCGAAGTGATGCGCCATCGGCAGGGTCCAAAGCACGGTTTCGCCGGCTTGAATCTTCAGTCCCTCATTCGCCGCCGCGATCCGTTCTAACAACGACCTGTGTGAGAGCACCACGCCCTTGGAGGCCGCGGTGGTGCCGGAGCTGAAGCGGATGAATGCGGGGCCGATCGCGTTGAATGCATGCTCCGGAAATGTTGGCTGGCTGGCGGGGCACGCTGCCAGACGTGCCTGACCCAAATCGAAGGCTAAGTCGATCTGCCCCGAGTGATCCTCTGAGATCACAGCGTGCAAGGCGGTGGCGGTGATCAGTTGCTGCTGCTCGGCCTCCGTCAATTCATCGGGGATGGGGACGAAGCAGGAACCGGTCTCTAACACTGCCAAGGCAACCACAATGTAGCCCAGGCCGTTGGGAAACTTCACCCCGATGCGTGGTAGCAGCTGATTCGGCCATGCCGGCTGCGCCCGGAGTTGTTCGCTGACCTCCGCGACACTGGCAAAAAGCGCCTCGTAGCTGATCTGACGATCGCCGTCGCGGATGGCGATGAGGCTGCCGTGCTGGCGTTTTTTGATCTCCTCGACGATGTTCACCGGCGTGATGGATCGGTGTTGGTTAGAAGGAGAAGCTGACCCCCATGGTGAAGCCCAAGGCATCGACGCCTGGGTTGGGGTCGGTTTGGCCACCATTGGATAGGTGCTGGAAAAAGGCACCGCCGTAGATGCCGAAATCTTGGCTGACCTGATAGCGCAAGCCGGATTTTGCAAACCAGTTCAGGGTGAAATCCTGCCCCTGGCCACCGACCACATCAGTGCTGTTGGTCAGGCCAACGCCGCCGCCGATGGCGAAGTAGGCCGACCACTTATCGTTGGGCGACCACCACTCGATCGATGGTGCCGCGGAGATGCCGAAGTAATAGTCCTCAGGTCCGTGCTGGATGTAATCGCCGATCAGTGAGAACTGGTGTCTGGCGATGAGCTTGGAGCCATTCGCGAAGTCCTTTTTCATCGAATACGGCAGACGCCATGAGATTTGGGTCGGGACGATGCGGTAGGAAATGGGGGTGTTATTCCCGACGTTCCAGATCAAGCCGGTTTCCACATCCATAACGCGGCGTTTCCATGACGGTTCCTGCTTTTCAGCAGGGGTGTAGCTGAGCTCCCCGGCAGAGGCGGGTGCGATGACAGAGAGGGCGGTCAGTGCGATGGCGGTGAGGCGTTTCATGGGATGCACGGTGGGGTTGGCAGTGTTCGATGAGGGGGGCTTAGGCAACAAGCGAGCCGTGTTTCTTTTTCTTTTCGGCCATGAGCTTTTTCTGGTAGCGGCCTTGCACCACGTCCATCAGCACTAGCACGGCGATGACGAAGTAGAAGGTGGTTTTGTTCATCGCATGCACCGGATGTCCGAAGAAGCTGAGGTTCGCCTTGTGGCCGCCTTCGGAAACCAGCATCACGCCCACGATCAGCAGGATGAACAGACCGAGCACTTCGTAGAGGCGGTTTTTCTGGAGAAATTCGGAGACCTTGTCGGCGAGCACAATCATCAGAACACCACTGACGACGATGGCGATGGAAACCACCCAACCGACAGTGGTGATGGCAATGGCGCTGAGGATGGAGTCGAAGGAAAATACCAAGTTCATCATCACGATCATCGCGATGACCTTCGCCGCACTGGTGGTGGCGCGGTCTTTTTTCGCTTCGTGATGTTCTTCGAGACTCATCATGTGCATGACCTCCTTGATGGCGGTGTAGATGATAAAGGCACCACCAAACAGAGTGATCATGGCGGCGAAGCTGATGTCTGCTTTGACAAAGGCATTGTCCAGATGAGTCCATGGCTCCTTGAAGGCATTCATCATCTTCAGCAGGACGAAGAGTAGGACAATTCGCAGCACCACAGCAATGCCGATGCCCCAGGTGCGGACGGCTTTTTGTTTTTCCAAGGGCGCCCGTTTGGACTCCAGAGAGATGTAGAGCAAGTTGTCGAAGCCGAGCACGGCTTGCAAGGCGATGAGCATGAGGAGGTCGATGGCGTATTCCATAGCGCGCTAGGGAATAGCAGGCCTGTGGGTGCTTGCCAAGCCGAGATCATGGCGCATGATAGGGCCATGAAGCAAAACCGACTGGGACAAAGCGGCATCGTTGTTAGCGAAATCTGCATGGGAACGATGACCTTCGGGCAGCAGTGCGATCAGGCATTGAGCAATCGTATTATGGACAGATCCGTGGATGCGGGGATTGATTTCTTCGACGCGGCTGAAATTTACCCGGTGCCGCCGTCCAAGGAATTAGCCGGCCTCACCGAAACTTGGGTGGGGGAGTGGATGAAGGGGAAAGATCGCGACAGCCTGATCATCGCCACCAAGGTCGCCGGTGCCGCCCACGGCTGGTTCAACCCACCAGTCCGAGGAGGTAAGGCAGCGCTCGACCGTCACCACATCCGCAAGGCGGTGGAAGGCAGTCTGCGCCGACTGCAAACCGACTACATCGACCTCTACCAGGTCCACTGGCCGGACCACGGCATGCGCTGCGAGGACACCCTGGCCGCGCTCGACGAGCTGGTGGAAGAAGGGCTCGTTAGAGCGATCGGTGTCAGCAACGAAACCAGCTACGGCCTGATGAAATCGCTGTGGACCAGCGACACGCACGGGCTGACACGCTACGACACCATCCAGAACAACTTCTCCATCAACAACCGCCGTTTCGAAGACGAACTGGCTGAAGTGTGCCGACACGAAAATGTCAGCCTGCTCCCCTACAGCCCCCTCGCCGGCGGTGTGCTGTCTGGAAAATACAACGATGGCAAACTGCCGGAAGGGGCTCGCTTCAGCGACTACCTCAAGAACGGCCAGCCACGCCAAAAAGCGATGGCCTCACGCTTTGTGAACGACAAAAGCTTGGAAACCACAGCCCGGATGATCGAGATCGCCAAGGAGGCCGATATGGATGTGGTCACCCTCGCCACGGCCTGGAGCAAGCAACATGACTTTGTCGCATCCACCATCGTGGGTGCATCCTGTGAAGAACAGCTGGATGCCATTTTTGCCGCCGCGGACCTCACCTTGGACGACGAGGTGATGGCGGCCATCGATGCGGTGACGAAGGAAATTCTCTACCCGATGCACTAACGAACCTTATGGAAACAGATCGCGCGGCTCACCGGGGCTGCGCGATTTTTTTTTACCGCAATCACTTTTGATCTCGTTTGAGTGTCGTGGCGGGGTATATGTGCAGCAGTGCACGTTTTCCCCGTGCAATGAGCTCTATCAACATCTTACACACTATCCGATGAAATCACTGATTACCGCCCTCTTTTTCTCTGCTGCCGCCATGATTGAGGCTGCGGAATTTCGCACTTGGACATCCATTAAAGGCACCACCGTTGAGGCTCAGTTTCTGAAGCTGGACGGGGAGGAAGTTTACCTGGTCACCAAACAACCTTCCGAGATCAAACTGAAAGCGGCCGACCTTTCGCTGGCCGACCGACAGTATCTCGTCGAGTTCGCCCAAGCGGACAAGGAGCTCATTTTCAAAGGCGACATCACCGTGCCGGAACACGAAATCAAGCTGCCGAACGATTTCCTCAAGGAGATGGAGCAGATCCTCAATTTCCCAGGCGAGTCTGACCTCTCGTTCAAGCTGCACGAGACCGAGCACTTTGTCTTTGCCTCCAACGGAAAAATCCGGGTCAAGGGACTGGCTGAAACTGCCGAAGCCTGCTGGCACGGCATGGCCTTCCAGCACATGGAGTTCCGCGCCAACTGGGGGGATGAAAAGATGCTCGTCATCGTGCCGGATGGTCAGGAAACCTACGAAGCGCTCGGCGAGTATCAGGTGAACTTCCTGAAAAAAGCCGGCCAGCAAGACGCCGCCATGCACACTGAGAACGTCTGGGACAAGGTCGGGTCCGTCAATATGTTCGTGCCGGAAGGGGAAGCCAAAGACCTCAATCTGATGCCGCGCGCCACGGTTTTTCACACCCGCGACAGCAAAGCTTTCCGCGATGAATTCGTGCCTTTCCAGACCCACGTGATCTGCTCGGCGCTCTACAGTTTCCAGCTCGGCGGTATGTCGCAGGTCAGTGGTAGAGGGTTTTTTGCCCTGCAAACCGGCCACGCCTACTACAAGGAAATCCTGCTTTGTAAAAAAACTCAGACGAACCTGCTGAGCAGCGGCAGCGAAGGTGAGATCGCCTCCAAAAGCGGCTTCAAAGACGGTCGCTCATGGGCCCGCACCCTGCGCTCGCTGGTGAAGCGTGGCAAGGTGGAGCCGAAGCTGCAGGAGATGCTCGATCTCGATGTGCACAAGCTCGATCCTGAGAAGCTCGTGCTGATGTATTCTTTCTCCAGCTATATGCAGAGCACCCCGAAGCGGATTGCCTCCTACGCGAAGCTGACCCGCCAGATCCACACCTCGAACCAGATTCCAGACACCTCGGAGATCGCCCGCATTTTCGGATTCGATTCCGTGGAAGCGTTCACCAAGGATTGGTCGGACTACATCAAGAGCAACGACTTCCGCTAATACCCAGTCACCCATTTTCCCCATGAAACTAACAACCCTCATCGCTGCTGCTTGTTTGTTCCTGCCCTTCACCGCCACCGCGAAAGAGGGGATCGAATATCGCAAGTTCACGGCCACCAATGGCAACTCGATCAGTGCCGTGATCGTCGATAAAAATGAGACGGCGGTGGTGTTTTTGTTAGAAAATGGCAAACGGGCTACGGTGCCGCTGACCACTTTGTCCGAGGACGATCGATCCTACGTCAAAAGCTGGAATAAGGCCAAGGCAGTGTTCCTGCGCGAGTGCCGCAGTCTCTCCGTTGGTGAGCTGCTCACCCTGCGTGGCTACGAGGCTATTCCGATCAAGCTCGAGGGGAACACGATGATGGTGCAGCTCGAAATCAATGGCAAGCCGGCCAAGATGGTGCTCGATACCGGTGCCGGCAGCAGCCTGCTGCACACCGGCGCCTGCAAACGCGTCGGCGCGGCGCTCGGGCCATTCGATTACAAAGTTTACGGCGTCTCCGGCGAAGCCCCGGCAGCTCTCGCTCAGGTGGATGAATTCAAGGTCGGTGAGGCGGTTTTCAAAGATCGTCAGATCATGGCCACCGACATGGCTAAGGATATGGCCCCCGGAGCCAAGGTGCGCGACGATGGTTTGTTAGGCGCTGAAGTCCTCTCCGACCTCGAAGCGGTGATCACCTACCGCGAGCGCAAATTGTTCATCCGCCCGGATCGATCAGACGTTAACGAGACCGAGGGTGACACCTCCGAAGACGCACTGAGCTTCCGTATTTTCAAAACCAAACGCGGCAAAATCTACCGTGGATTGATCGCCTCCAAGACATCCACCGTGGCGACCATTGCTCAGCAAAATGGCAAAAACGTGCAGGTCCCTATTTCCCTGCTCTCACCTGAGGATGCCGCCTACGTCATCAGCTGGACGGAGGCCCGTGCCACCTTCCTGCGTCATTGCCGTAGTCTAACAATCAACGAGCTGCTGGAGCTGCGTCAATACCTAAGCTTCGAATATGAGCGCCGCGGCAACCATATATTTGTCGATGGCAAACTCAACGACAACGACGTCACCTGGATGATCGACACTGGAGCGGACAACTCCCTGCTGCACATTGATGCGGCGAAGGAACACGGCGCCAAAGTCGGCTCGATGACCAAGGAAGTTTGGGGTGTCGGCGGCAAAGCACCTGCAGCTGCCACCGATGTGGACTCGGTTTCTCTGGGGAAAGCGGTATTCCGCAAACGCAAAATCCTCGCTACAGATCTCGATCGTTTTGACTCGGGCCTCGACTACGTCGGCCTCTTCGGTGCCGATTTCCTGCGTGAGACTTACGCGGTGATTACCTACAAAGAGAAACGCATTTTCCTTAAACAGGAATAGGGAATGGGTGGGAAAAACGGCTGGATGTCAATTGACCGCTAAAGCGAGACAATCCAGCGTGAGCACGACTGTGAAGGTGAGCTTATACAAGCTCCCGTCACATGACCGATGCCACCCACCAGGGAGTTATTCCCGCCGACGCCGTTTCCCTAGCCGACTACCAACGTCTCGCTAGTAAACGCCTCTCGGCCCAAAACCTCGCCTACCTCAATGGTGGGGCAGGGAGTGAACGCACGCTCAGAGCGAATACCGAGGCCTGGGGTGAGGCGTCGCTCTGGCCGCGGGTGCTGCGGAAGTTTGATCACGCGGACACCCGGACCACGATCCTGAACCGCCGGCTGGCCAGCCCTTTGCTGATTGGCCCCACGGCCTACCACAAGCTATTCCACCCCGAGGGCGAAATCGCGACCGCCACTGCCGCCAGCGCGCTGCGCACCCCCTACATCGTCAGCACCCAGGCGAGCACCTCGGTGGAGGATATTGCCAATCAGGCGGACGGCACCCCGCTGTGGTTCCAGCTCTACATTCAGCACGACAAAGATTTTACCAAGCAGCTGATCCGCCGTGTGGAGCAGGCCGGTTACGAGGCGATTGTGCTCACCGTGGATGCTCCGGTGCACGGCATCCGCAATGCCGAGCAGCGATCTGGCTTCCGCCTGTCGGATGCCGTGGAGGCGGTCAACTTGCGCGATTTACCCGCGCCGCCGCAGTCGGCCTCTGCCTTTGACCCCGCATTGCTCGCGGCCATTCCCAGCTGGCAGGATGTCGCTTGGCTAAGGGAGCTCACCACCTTGCCGATTTTTATCAAAGGCATCCTGCACCCGGCGGATGCGGTCGAGGCGATCGATCACGGCGCCGACGGCCTCATCGTTTCGAACCACGGCGGCCGAACCCTCGACCAACTGCCCGCCACACGCAGCGCCCTGCCACACATCGTCGCGGCGGTGGAAAAGAAGGTGCCAGTGCTGGTGGACGGTGGCATTCGCTGCGGCAGCGATGTTCTGCAGGCGCTGGCACTGGGCGCTGATGCGGTGCTGTTAGGCCGCCCCATCTTACACGGACTGACCACCGCCGGAGCGGCCGGAGTCGCCCACGTTCTCAAGCTTCTCCAGCACGAGCTGGAAGTCGCGATGCTGCTCACCGGATGCCGTGACCTCAGTGAAGCGCCCGCCATCCTCTCCCACTCATCCCATTTCTAACTACCTACGAAACATGAAACATAACGAACAGAGAAACGGTTTACAGTCGCCGCGCAGCCTACGCCAGGCGTCGATTTTTGGTCAATACGCCACCGCAGGAAGCATCGCCGGAGCCATGCTCATGGCAGGAGGGGCCGGCGCAGCCGAGTCCGATAGCGACGACGACGGCCAGCTCGATCCTTCCGTGATCAATGCCACCGAAGGCAGCAAGCTGAACCCAACCAAGCTGGCCTCCCCAAAATACCCGGCCCCGCTAAGTGAGATCCCACGCACCATCACCGTGGTGCCTGAAGAGCTGATCAAGCAGCAGAACGCCACCACCATCGCGGATGCCCTGCGCAACGTGCCGGGGATTTCCCTGCAAGCGGGCGAAGGCGGAACTCCTGCCGGCGATCAGCTGACCCTGCGTGGTTTCGATGCCCGCACGGATTTCTTCATCGATGGCATCCGCGACATCGGCGGCTACACACGCGACCCGTTCAACTACGAGCAAATCGAAGTTTCCAAAGGCCCCGGCTCCACGGACACCGGACGCGGCTCCACCGGCGGCTCGATCAACCTCGCCACCAAGACTCCGAAGCTGGAGCAACTCCGCGATCTAACATTCGGCGTGGGCACCGATGACTTCTACCGCGTCACCCTCGATTGGAACCAGCCGCTCTCCGAGACCTCCGCATTCCGCCTCAACCTGCTCGGTCACTCTGCCTCGAATTCCGGTCGTGATTGGGTGGAAAACGAACGCTGGGGGATCGCTCCGTCCATCGCGTTTGGTTTGGGAACGGACACCGTCACCACCCTCAGCTACATGCACATGTCGGCCGATAACATGCCGGACTACGGCATTCCATGGGTGAACAATGAGGTGCCATCCGGTGTCGATTTTAACAACTGGTATGGCCTCATCGATCGCGATTATTCCCACGTGGACACCGATATTTTCACCGCCGAGGTGAAGCACAGCGTCAATGCGGACTTGGACCTGCGTGCCATCGCTCGCTACGGTCGCAACCATCGCGACTCCCTGATCACCGCGCCACGTCTGGATAGCACCACTGCGGACCCCTACGATGTGCGTCGCACCGATGAGAAGTTCCGCCTGCAGACCACCACGACTACAGCCTTGGCCTTCGATCTCAACTACCGCTTCAAGACCGGTGGCTGGGAACACACGCTGATCGCCGGGGCTGATTACACCTGGGAAAAAGATGTCAACGAAGGCCGCACCTCGGACGATTCCGGAGCCCCTGGCACCGACCTCTACGATCCGGATGCGCACGGCGTCGATACCTCTACTTACTCGAGCACCGGCACCACGGTGGCCCGCACGAGCACGATTGGATTTTTCCTCTACGATACCATCAAGTTCAATGACCAGTGGTCGTTCAACGGAGGGCTGCGCTATGATAACTTCGATGCCGAAATTGGTGACGCGTCGCAAGTCGATAACTTCGTCAGCTGGCGCTCATCGGTTTCCTACAAACCAGCGGAGAATGGAACGATTTACTTCGCCTACGGCACTTCGGTGAACCCATCGGCGGAGGCGCTTTCCTTCGGCCGGGGCAATGCCAACCTGGGACTCGACCCTGAAGAATCGGAAACCTGGGAGCTGGGAACGAAGTGGACCTGGATGGACGATCGCATCGGTTTCAACGCAGCGATTTTCAAAACCAACAAAACCAACGCCCGCACCACCGATCCCAGCACGGGTGACACCGTGTTAGAAGGCGACATCCAAGTGCAGGGTGTCGAGCTGGGCCTGACCGGTAAGATCACCGATAAGTGGAGTGTCTTCGCTGGCTACACCTACCTCGATGGCGAGCAGAAGAGCGATCCGGATCCGAGCCTCGAAGGTGGCACGATTGGCAACACCCCCGAGCACTCGTTCTCCATCTGGACCACCTATGATCTCACCGATGATCTCACGATCGGAGGTGGCATTCGCTACGTGGGGGATCGTGATAACGGTAGAGGTCGTATCGCTCCATCCTACACCACCTACGATGCCTTTGCCTCCTATCAGGTGAACGAAGACGTCTCCCTGCAGCTCAACGTCACCAACCTCACCGACGAGGACTACGTGGATCAGGTCGGTGGTGGTCACTTCATCCCTGGCGCAGGCCGCACCGCCACGGTCTCGGTGAAATACAGCTTCTGATTGGTGTGTAAGCTAACCCTGCGTGCGACTTCGCGTCGCGCGTGGGGTTATTTGCCCAAGTCTTTTCCACCGCATCACCCCGCATTCATCCCCAGATCAATCCCGCGAGATATCATCACTTGAATCACTTGATTCGTTGAGAGCCTACGGTTAACTACGCCCATGAGCAGCACAGAACCATCGCCAACACCACGGCCGAAGAAACGCCGTAAGAAGGCGTTCTGGACCAAACAATTCTATCTCTGGCACTGGGTCAGCAGTGCGATTTGTCTGTTTGCCATGCTGCTCTTTGCCTTCACCGGCATCACCCTGAACCACGCCGCGGATATCCCCGCAGAGCCTGAGGTGACGGAAAAAAGCGGCGAAGTCCCCGAGTCCATCTCCGCAGGCATCGCCTATCAGGAAGAGGCGGAGGATGAAAAAAAGCCACTGCCGTCCGATGTCGCCGCCCACCTGGGCAAGGAGATCGGCGCCCCGCTGAAAGGTCGCGATGCCGAGTGGTCCGAGTATGAGATCTACCTCAGCATGCCACGCCCCGGTGGCGATGCCTGGCTGATGATCGACCGCGAAACCCGCGAGTTCACCTACGAACACACCGATCGTGGTGTCATTTCCTACCTCAACGATCTGCACAAGGGTCGCCACACCGGCAAGGCATGGTCGTGGTTTCTCGATATCTTTTCCGGCGCCTGTGTGATCTTCTGCCTCACCGGTCTGGTGCTGCTCTGGGTGCATGCCAAACGCCGCCCGAGCACCTGGCCAATCGTCGCCGCTGGCATTTTGGTGCCCATTCTCCTTGTTATCTTTTTTGTCCACTAACAGCATCTATCCATTATGAAAAAATCCACCCTGCTTCTCCTCGGCGGAGCCACTGCCGTGCACGCCCAAGGCTATCAGCTCGAAGTCGAAATCCCGCGCCTGAAAGTCTCAGAATACCATCGGCCCTACGTCGCCGCATGGATTGAAAACGCCGACCGCAGCCACGTCGCCAACCTCACCGTCTGCTATGACACCGAGATGAAAAACGACGAAGGCGAGAAGTGGCTCAAGGACCTGCGCCAGTGGTGGCGTCGTTCAGGTCGGGAGCTGGACATGCCAGTCGATGGCGTCAGCGGTCCCACCCGCCCACCGGGGAAACACAAATTTGCCATCACCGAGGCACTGGCGAAATTGCCACCACTCGCCGGTGGGAAATACACCCTCGTCGTCGAAGCCTCCCGCGAAGTTGGCGGACGTGAGTTGGTAAAAATCCCCTTCAGCTGGGATGGCAAGAAACTCAGCGCCGAGAAGGCCACTGGAAAATCCGAACTCGGTGAGGTCAGCGTCACTCCCATCGAAGCGAAATCGAAATAGTAAAACCTAACAAATCATGAAAAAAACCATCAAGACCACCGCCCTCGCCACCGCCCTGATCGGCTGCGCCATTCAGCCCGCCTTGTCCCACCGCGCTTGGCTGTTGCCATCCACCACCGTGCTCTCCGGAGAGAACACCTGGGTGACCTTTGACGCCGCGGTATCGAACAACCTCTTCTTTGCCAACCACCGCGGAGTCGACCCCGAATCAGTGCAAGTGATTGGGCCTGACGGCAAAGCAGCGAGCATCCAAAATGCCAGCCAAGGCCACTTCCGCAGCACCTTCGATTTGGAACTCAGCCAGGAGGGGACGTATCAGATTTTTTCCGGTCGCGACGGACTGTCTGCGATGTGGAAAGAGGGCGACGAGCGCAAACGCTGGCGCGGCACCGCCGAGGAGTTGGCCAAGGAAGGGTTGGCGAAAAAAGAAGGCGTCCGCCTCTCCGAGAACGTCTCGCGCGTGGTCACCTTCGTGACCTCCGGCAAGCCTAACAAAGAAGCCCTGAAGCCCACTGGCAAGGGCTTGGAAATCGTCTTCACCCACAACCATCCAAACGATCTTTTCGCCGGTGAGGAAGCCACCTTCACCCTGCATCTCAATGGCAAGCCAGCCGCAGCGACGGAAGTCACTCTGGTCAAAGGCAACGATCGCTTCCGCAACGATGCCGGCGAGGTCAAAGTGACCACCAACGAGAAGGGTGAGTTCTCCATCACTTGGAAAGAGGCGGGGCGCTACTGGATCAATGCCAGTGTTTCCGCAGACGGCGGCGAAATCGACGGCGTGCCGCTTTCCAAACGCTCCTCCTACACCGCCACCCTCGAGGTGCTCCCCGAGTAATCTTTAACCTCGGTTTATCATGAAATTGAAACCCTGTCTTCTCGCTGCCGCTGTTCTGGCTCTGGCCAGTCACTTGGCCCACGCTCACCGGGTGTGGATTCTGCCATCGACCACGGTGCTTTCAGGAGAAAGCCCATGGGTCACCTTTGATGCCTGCGTCTCTAACAACCTGTTTTTCCCTAACTACGTTCCGCTACCCACCGATCCCTTGGTGGCCGTTGGGCCGGATGGGAAACCTGTGACACTGCAGAATCCCAGCACCGGAAAACTCCGCAGCACCTTCGATCTGGAACTTGCCAAGGAGGGCTCCTATCAGATTTACGGTTTGCGCTCGGGCATTAGTGCGCACTGGAAAGAGGACGGTGAGAACAAACGCTGGCGCGGCGATATGGCGAAGCTGAAGGCCGAAGGTATTACCAAGAAACCAGACGTCGGCATCTACAATTACATCCGCCGCACCGCTACGTTCGTCACCGCTGGAAAGCCTAACAAGGAAGCTCTGAAACCACTCGGCAAAGGGCTTGAGCTTGTAGTGACCGATACCCATCCGAACGATCTCTTCGCCGGTGAAAAGGCAACCTTCACCATGCACCTCAACGGAAAACCCGCTCCCGAGGTGGACGTGGTGTTGATCAAGGGAGGTGATCGATTCCGTAACGATCCGGAGGAAATCAAAATCAAAACCGACTCCGAAGGGAAGTTTTCAATCACCTTGAAAGAAGCGGGTCGCTACTGGATGGAAGCAGTGATCGAGAAGAAAAGCGGCGAGCTCGACGGAGCTCCCCTCTACGATTACGCCACCTACGCTGTCACCCTAGAAGTCCTTCCTGAATAAGGGGAAAGCCAGTATCAGCAGATATTTATGGCTTCTCCACAGCCGCCGAACGAGCGCCAGGTTCTGATCCCCACGGACCTGACGCTCGATCACCTGCGCGGTGCCAACTCCGGCTTGGAGGTGGTGTTGTTAGAAGGTGAGACCATGGGCAGCTACTGGCGACTGCACTACCAGCGGCCGCCACACATTTCCTCCACCCACATCCGCCGGCGGGCTGAGCTCAGCTTTGACTTGGTGATCCGGCAGATGAGCCACTGGGATGCGGAGTCGGAGCTGAGTCGGTTCAATGCGGCGCCGGCAGGGGAGCGGTTTCAGCTGTCGCCAGAATTTAGAGCTGTGCTGCGGCAGGCTCTGGAAATTGCCAAACTAACAGACGGAGTTTACGATCCCACGGTGGGCCGACTTGTCGCCGGCGCTGGTTTCGGCCCGCACGCCGGCGCTCCTGAGCAGATGCCGGACACGCGTGGCAGCTGGCGCGATCTCAGTCTGCGTGCCGATGGCAGCGCATCACACGCTGGCCACTGTCAGCTCGACCTCTCATCCATCGCCAAAGGCTACGCCATCGATCACGCCGCCGCCGGACTGAAGCAACTGGGCATCCATGATTTTCTCTTGGAAATCGGTGGCGAGTTCCGGGGCGAAGGATGCAAGCCGGACGGTCAGCCGTGGTGGGTTGCTCTCGATCCGATGGGAAAACAAGCTGCCGAAGCGCAAACCGTGGCGGCGCTCTGCGGAATCTCTCTGGCCACCTCCGGCATCGCCGAGCAGCGGATTCGGATGGAGGATGGTGAATCGCACCACCTGATCGATCCTGCCACCGGGCGGTCAGCGGTCGGCGCGCTGCAGGCAGTCTCCGTTTTGGCGCCCACCTGCATGCTGGCGGACGCCTGGGCCACGGCACTTTTTGTCTTGGGTGAATCACGGGGGGCCGAATGCGCCGAGCAGCACGGCATCGCGGCCAGCTTCGTCACGCGTGCAGGTGCCGGTTTTCATGAAAAAATCACACCAGCATATACCCGTATGCTCACTGACTCCTCTGAGGATGGGGATAGCGTGGATGCTTGATAGATCGGGCATTCTAGGGTGCTAAATATTCACTATGACCGACTTACGGGTCAAAAAACTACAAATTTCTCCTTGTCAACAAGTTGAGATTGAGTCTCATTAGCGTCACATGGCCAAAGTGAAATCATTGTGCAAGTGGAAGGAAAAGGACATTGCCAAGCGCATCGACCTATTGACGGCGATCACTGAGGAGCCGAAGTTTGCTTGTAAGAAGTGCGCACGCGTGGCGAATACGAAGAAGGCCCTGTGCAAGGCGGTGCCCTTGGCCACGCGCTTACCCAAGATTGAACGTCTCCGTGTGGTGGCTTAATTCCAGCTCTTCCTTGCCTCCCGATAGATCGTCGGCTACGGTGACGTCCATGATTCACGAAGAACTCGAAGCCGCGATCAACGAGCAGATCAACCAGGAGTTGACCGCTTCCTACAACTACCTCGGAATGTCGACATACTTCGACGTCGAGAACCTCGATGGATTTGCCAACTGGATGATGATGCAGTCGGACGAGGAAAAAGTCCACGCCATGAGGCTGCTGCAATACCTTCAGGACCGCGGTGGCAAGGTGGTGCTGAACACCATTCCTTCACCGGAAACCGGCTACAGCAATCCGCTGCAAGTCTTCAAAAAAGCGCTGGATACCGAGATCGAGAACACCCGCTCGATCAATAAGCTTTACGAGCTGGCGCTGAAGCTCAACGACCACGCCACCAAGAGCCACCTGCAGTGGTTCCTCGACGAACAAGTGGAGGAGGAAAAGAGCATCGAGGATATCATCGCTTTGTTAGATCGCATTGGTGACGACAGCGCAGGCCTGCTTTATCTCAACGATAAGTTAGGCTCTCGCAAGGCTGAGGCAGAAGCATAACCATCATCACTGCTGTGGAAAAATACCACTGTCCGCGTGTCGCACGCCCCTTGGTTCTGGATGGTTTCATCTCTGATCCCGGCTGGGCCGATGTGCCCTGGACCAATGATTTTCAAGACATCACCGGTGACCCCTCCCTAAAACCCCGCTTTCGCACCCGCGCGAAGATGGCCTGGGACGATGACTATTTCTACATCGCCGCCGAGATGGAAGAACCCCACGTCTGGGGCACTATCACCGAGCAGAACGAGATCATGTTTAACGACAACGATTTCGAAGTGTTCATCGATCCCGACGGTGATTCTAACAATTACTACGAATTCGAAATGAATGCTCTCGGCACCATCTGGGAGCTAAGCCTTCCGGTGCCCTACAGTGAGGGAGGTAAGCCGGTGTTAGGCTGCAATTTGCCCGGGTTGATTCGGAAAGTGGGCGTGCGTGGCACGCTGAACGACCCCTCGGACACGGACGATGGCTGGTCGGTGGAGATCGCTTTTCCATGGAAAGAACTGGCGCAGTATAACCCTGGTCGATCGACGCCGCCGACCATAGGCGACATGTGGAAGGTGAACTTCTCCCGCGTCCAGTGGCAGCATGAAGTGGTCGATGGCGCCTACGTCCGCATCCCGCCGCACGGCACCGATCTCTGTGATGGTCTCAACCCCGAGGACCAGCAGCACCCTGAGGACAACTGGGTCTGGAGCCCGCAGGGAGTGGTGAACATGCACATCCCCGCGCACTGGGGCGAGGTGGTATTTGAACGCTAAGAGACGATGTTTGATCCTGCTACCATCGTCGCCTGGGTGATTTTCGGAAGTCTGGGGATGATTTATGTGGCGTATGGAAAATGGAAGGATCTCTGGCAGCCGAAGGCTCTGGGTTTCGGCCTGATGTTTTACCCGTATTTCACCTCCGGCACGGCATGGCTCTGGGGCATCGGCACAGTGCTGACGCTGGCGATCTTTCTTGCCCGCGATTGAGGGACGCTGGCTCGCTGGCGGCTGAGCTAGGAGATGGCTCGGTCTGCGACGGCTCAATCCCTAGAGAATAGCGACTTTCTCTCGTTTCTTAGGTCAATGAATGACCTGTGCAATGGGGTGGAATTCCTTGTTGAAATGAGGGTCAAACGTAATGTGCGACCGTCGTTCCACGTAGTCCCATGCACACTCCAGAATCTGGAGCATTTTCTATGATACCTCGATTATTTCCTCTGGTGGCTTCGGCCGTGATGCTTTCTCCATGCTTCGCCCAAGCGGCCGAGCCGATCTCCATTCAAGGAGCTGACCTCAAACTCGAAGGAGATTTGGGGAATTTCAAAGCCAGCTGGAGCTACGCCACACCCGAGCCGAACTTGCTGCTCGCCACCCTCAGCCTGACAGCTCCTGAAGCCGCAACGCCGCCACCACTGACGGTGAGCTGGTCGGTGCCGGCCGTCGATATGGTCGGCATCTGGACTCCCGACCCGAGCAAACCAAAGAACAGCCACATGGGCTTGAAAGTGGGCGCACGCGGCTCGAAGGCGATGCCGCTCTACAGCTACTTCGACTCTGGCGACCGCAACCGGATGACCGTCGCCCTTTCCGATGCTCTGCGTCCGAGTTTGCTCACCGGCTTTGTCCGCGAGGAGGATTCGAAACTCTACTTGGCGGTGTCCCTGTTTAAGGAAAAACAGCCGGCGCTGAAGAGCTACGAAATCACCCTGCGCTTTGATACCCGCCAGCTGCCGTATTACCAATCCTTGCTGGAAGTGACCCGTTGGTGGGCCGCGCAAGAGGGCTATCAGCCGACCCATACGCCGGAGGCTGCACGCCTGCCGCTTTACTCGACATGGTACAGCTACCACCAGCACCTCGACCCGAAAGAGCTGCTGGAAGAGTGCAAGATCGGCGGTGAGATGGGGCTGGCCGGGATCATCGTCGACGATGGTTGGCAGACGCTCGATAGCAACCGGGGCTATGCCTTCACCGGCGATTGGAAACCGGAGCGCATTCCGGACATGAAAGGTTTTGTCGATCAGGTGCACGCACTCGATCAGAAATTCCTGCTGTGGTATTCCGTGCCGATGGTTGGCGACAAATCCGAGGCACTGAAAAAGTTCAAGGGCAAGACCCTGCGCTACGTCAAAGGCTTCGGCGCCCACGTGCTCGACCCCCGCTACCCGGAGGTGCGCGAGTTTTTGATCGAGACCTACGAGGCCGCCGTGCGTGACTGGGGGCTGGATGGCTTGAAACTCGATTTCATCTCGATGTTCTCCGCCATCCCCGCCAAGGACCTCACCGCCTCCAATGGCCGGGACCTTGCATCGGTGGATGTCGCCGTGGATCAGATGATGACCGAACTCATCGCGCGACTGAAGAAAATCAACCCGGAGATCTTGCTGGAATTCCGCCAGCCATACAATGGTCCGCTGATGCGCAAGTATGGCAATATGCTGCGTGCCGTCGATTGCCCGAACTCCGGCCCGATCAACCGCAAGCACATCGTCGATGTGCGTCTGGTGGCGGATCGAACGGCGGTGCACAGTGACATGATCATGTGGCATCCGGACGAGCCGGTGGAAAGTGCCGCCCTGCAAATTCAGAATATCCTGTTCAGCGTGCCGCAGATCTCGGTGCGACTCGGTGATGTCTCCGCAGCGCACCGCCAGATGATCGCATTCTGGATGGATTACTGGATGAAAAACCGCAGCGTCTTCCTCGACGGTCGCTTCGAACCACGTGGGCCGGCGCAGAACTACCCGCTGATCATCGGTCGCAGCAAGGACAAGCTGATTGCCACCGTGTATCACGATTTATTTGTCCCTCTCGACGGCGAGGTTCCGGCACAAGTCGACGTGGTGAATGCCAAGGCCGGCGGTGACGTCGTGCTTCGTTTTGCCAAGGACTACGGTGCCGCCACCGTGGAAATCCTCGATGTCCAGGGGCAGGTGATTTCCAAGGAATCCACCACCCTGAAAGCCGGTGCCTCGGTCTGGAAAGTGCCGGCATCCGGATTGCTTAAAATCACCCAGACCGCGAACCACTAACCACGATCCCATTCATGAAACGTCCTACTTTTTCCCTCGCAGCGGGCATGGCTCTGCTGCTGTTCAGTCTGCCCGCCGAGGCTGCCAAGACACTTGAGAAGACCCCGGCCAATGGTCAAACCCGTCCTGCCGCCGGACTGAAGCTCGCCGGCATGTTCGCCAGCAACATGGTGCTCCAGCGCAACACCGAAGCCCCCATCTGGGGCAGCGCCAAACCTGGAGCGAAGGTGGAAATCCAGCCATCATGGAGTAGATCTGCCATTAAAGCGGTGGCCGATCGCGACGGCAAGTGGAGCGCGAAGCTGCAGACTCCTAAGGCCTCCACCGGACTATCGATCGAGGTCACCAGCGGCGACGATTCGGTAAAGCTCAAGAATGTGCTCTCCGGTGAAGTCTGGATCTGCAGCGGGCAGTCGAACATGCAGTGGAAAATGCGTGGCTTCGGACCCGACTATTTCAAAGAGGACGTCGAGAAGGCCAAGTATCCTAACATCCGCTTCTGCGATGTGCCGCAAATCATCGCCCTCGAAGAGCAGGACGATGTCAGAGCACGCTGGACGGTCTGTAATCCGAACTCCGTGCTGAGCTTCAGCGCGGTGGCTTATTTCTTCGGCTCCCGCCTGCATCAGGAGCTCGATGTCCCGATCGGTCTGGTCTCCACCAACTGGGGTGGCTCTGCCATCGAGGGTTGGATCCGCTCGGACCTCCTGGCCGAGGAACTCAAGGGCTACAAGCAGCAGACGGCCAAGTATCCGGAATGGAAAAGAAAACTCGGTGTGCTGCACCGCCGCAGTGGCAAGAAACCCAAAGGCCTCAATCAGTCGGCCCCATCCGTGCTCTACAACAGCATGATCAAGCCGCTGATCCCCTTCGCCTTCCGCGGAGTGATCTGGTATCAGGGTGAGTCCAATGTCAAACGTCCCTACGAATACGCCAAGCTGTTCCCTCTGATGATCAACGATTGGAGAAAGCAGTGGGGTCAGGGAGATTTCCCTTTCTACTTCGTCCAGATCGCACCTTATCAGTATAAACACGAACCCTATCCGGCTGCCCTCCTTCGTGAGGCACAGTTGAAGGCACTCTCGGTTCCGAACACGGGCATGGTGGTCACCATGGATGTGGGAAATGTGACCAATATCCACCCGAAAGATAAAAAGCCTGTCGGCGAGCGCCTGGCGCTCCTGGCCTTGGCGCGTGATTACGGCAAAAAAGGCGTGGTCGACTCCGGCCCAAGCTACCGCTCCGCCAGCGTGCGAGGCTCCACCATGGTGCTGGAGTTTGATGACATCGGTAGCGGCCTGGTCGCCAAAGATGGCGCCGATCTCAGCCACTTCACCATCGCGGGTAAGAATAAGGAATTTGTCCCAGCCAAGGCGGTGATCAAGGGCAACAAAGTCATCGTCAGCAGCCCGGAGGTTAAGAAGCCTGCCGCCGTGCGCTTCGGATGGGGCAATGCCGACTTCACCAACCTGGCCAACAAAGAGGGCCTGCCCGCCTCGTCGTTCCGCACGGACGACTGGGACATCCACGCCAACTCGAAGTAGTCACGATTTTCCACTCATTCACACTGATCATTATGAAAGCACATCAAACATTCGGAATGCATTTTCCAAAACTCGGCCGCTGGCTCAAGTCGGCGGCGATGCTGGTTTGTCTGGCGCCCGCCCTGCTTAGCGCGGAAAAGCCCAACATCATCATCTTCCTCGCCGATGACCTCGGCTACGGCGATCTCGGTTGCTACGGCCACCCGATCATCAAAACGCCGAACATCGATGCCTTGGCGTCCGAGGGCGTGCGGCTGACCGATTGTCACTCCGGCGGCACCGTCTGCTCGCCATCACGTTCCTCCCTTCTGACCGGTCGGACACCCTACCGCGTGGGATTCTACACCATCGCCGGCCCTGAGCGCAGTCACCTGAGCAGCAAGGAAGTCACCCTCGCCAAGCTCCTCAAGGACGACGGATACGATACCTGTTTCGTGGGGAAATGGCACCTCGGTAAGTTCAAAAACCAGCCGGATCCAGGTGATCACGGTTTCGACCATTGGTTCGCCACCGAGGTGAATGCCTTTGATGGTCCGGAAAGCCCGGCCAAGTTCATCCGCAACGGCGAGCCCGTCGGTGAGGTGTCCCAGTGGTACTGCGATGCCATCGTCAAGGAGGCCAGCGACTGGATGGCCAAGCGCCCGGATCCCAGCAAGCCATTCTTCCTGGTGGTCTCCTATCACGAGCCCCACACCCCGGTTCATCCACCGGAGAAGTATTCAAAGATGTACGACAACGATCTGGTGAATAAACTGGAAACTGAAGTGGCCTACGGCGAGGTGCACCGCCCGCTCAACAAGTCGATTGTTGAAAATAAGAAGTATTACTACGGCACCGTCACCCAACTTGACGACTCCCTCGGCACCATGATGAAGGCCGTGGAAAAACTCGGTAAAGACGAGAACACCATGGTTGTCTTCACCAGCGATAACGGCCCGGAAACACCCGTCACCGTGCAGGAGTCCGCCAACCAGTGGGAAGATAACAGCCGCGACCGCAGCTTCGGCACACCTGGCCACTGGCGCGGGATGAAACGCTACGTTTACGAAGGCGGTCACCGCGTGCCCGGCATCGTTCGCCTCCCGGGTAAAGTCGAAGCCGGCTCGGTTTCCACTCAACTGGTCAATGGCACCGATTGGTTACCGACCGTTTGCCACCTCGCCGGTGTCGAGGTCCCCAGCGATCGCACCATCGATGGCACCAACATCATGCCAGCTCTCAAAGGGACCGCCGTGGAGCGTGAGATCCCCGCTTGCTGGATGTTCCCGGTGGGCTACGACTATCGCTACCTGCCCAGCATGGCCATGCGTGACGGCAACTACAGCATGATCGGCTGGTTCGAGCCGAAGCGCGGCGAGCAAGGTAACTCCGAGTGGGTCAAATCCACCAAACTGAACCGCTTCGCCCTCTACGATCTCAGCGTCGACCGTTCCCAGGCGAACGAGCTCAGCAAGCATCGCCCTGAGGATTTCGAGCGACTGAAAAAGAAAATGATCGCCCTCTGGACCAACATTCAGGAAGAGGCACCCGACTGGAAAAATCAATAAATTCCAGCCCGCGGTCACCCCGACCGCTGACAACCAATCACTTCCCCCAAGGGCTCATGCTCTTAGGGGGAATTTTTGTTGAGGTCAGTGGTTGCATCAGCGAGGAATGAGCGTCACGTAAGTCATGGAGGGGGGAATCTTTCCCGATAGGGTGAAATATTGACCCTTGCAGCTGGAGCTAACTTCTTTGACGGTTAATGATGATGATGAGAGTCATTCATTGCTATGCACAAAAATACATGGAAAAACATGGCTTTGGTGGCCGGTTCGCTGACCCTTACGACAGGGTTTGCTGATGCGGCCTCTACGCTGGTCAACCTCGGGAATAACGCTCCTACAGGGAATATAATCGCCTCTGAGGAATCTCGAAACAGCTTTACCAGAGCCTTTGATATTGAGGCGAACGCCAACCATGCCCGCGGCATGGTGTTCACCACGGGCGACAATGCGACTGGCGGCCAATTTGCCATCGATTCGATCACGGTCTCCAAGGACACTACCCAAACCTTCGTCGGTGGTGAGGTCACTCTGTTTGTCTATCAAGGCTCTGTGGCCGACTGGACGGCGGGCAATGGGGACACCACAGAGACCGCGGCTGACATTTATGACGGCACAACGGTGACACCTCTGTTCGAGGAAACCTTTGCCTTGAACGGCAGCTATGGCGCCAATTCATACCTGCAGTTCTCGCTCGATTCCTCCTTGATCGTGGATGAAAACAGTGAGTTCGGCTTTTTCCTGATCTATTCGAAGGGGGATGCCAATGATGACGATTATCTCCAGCTCGATGAACGATCCTCTGGTGGTGGTCAAATTCGACTTACTGACACAGCAAACGAAGTTAACGGCACGCGAGGTCTGACCTTCTATGTCCAAGGAACCGCTGTTCCTGAGCCTTCATCCGCCGCTCTGCTTGGCCTGGGTGGCTTGGCTCTGATGCTTCGCCGCCGTAAGTAATTCACGCACAGGTGATCCATTCATTTAGAAGGGAACTTGCACTGCAAGTTCCCTTTTTTTAGTTTAGATGCATTAAATCGACTGTTTTAGTGCACTTATACAGAGGTATTTATCGTGAGTGCCCAGTTCTCTTTGCTGGGGAACCCAAATTCAAGAATCGGCACAAAATAGGGATTAAAAATTGGCTAGGTAAGAATTTGGCCTGTATTATGCTGGGTGATTGATTAACCCATAGATACTACAACTCACCATTACCAAGATGAAGCCATTAAAACGTCGTTCGATTATTGAGCAAAGCGCGGATTTGCTACGTGATTCACTGGAGAAAGGGACCTTGAGTGGTCGGCTCCCCGGTGTCGTGAAATTAGCTGAAGAGGCAGGGGTCTCCAAACTGACAATGCGCGCAGCATTGCGCATATTGGAGGACGAGGGCCTGGTGGAGCTTTCAGAGAATGGCTACAGCCGCTACTCGGTCAACCGCAAGGCACCGCAGAAGAAGACCATCCGCATTGGCATCCTAATGCCGGAGCCTCTCTCGGAGCAGATTGCCCAGTTCCAGCAGTTGATCATCGAGGTGCAGCACCATTTGGAAAGTTTGGGTTTCGAGTCCTTTATCTTCAAAGAAGACCTGCGGCAGTTGAAGCACGATGTCAGTCGGGTCAAAGGGATGCTGGCTAAGAATCCAGTGAATGCCTGCTTGGTAGTGGCAGGCTCACGCGAGGTTCTGGAGTGGTTTGCAGATCAATCTCTGCCATGCCTGGCGATCTTTGGACGGGCTGGAGGGTTGCCAATTTCCAGAGTGGGACCGAGTAAGAGTGTCGCCATTCTCGAGGGGGTGCGCAAATTGATCGAATACGGTCACCGCCGCATCGTATTCCTGACTCGCGTCGAACGCAGGGTGCCACAGCTCGGCTCCTTCGAGCGGATGTTCTTGGCTGAGCTGGAATCGAATGGAATCGAAACCAGTAGCTACAACATCCCCGACTGGGAAGAGACGCCGGAAGGCTTTCACCGTCTGCTGAGTGAGCTGTTCCGGGTCACTCCTCCTACTGCTCTGATCATGGACGAGGTGCCGATGTGGGTGGGCACCCAGCAGTTTCTTGCCAAACACGGGATTTTGGTGCCCGAACAGGTGTCACTAATGGCCACTGATGATGACCCAGCCTTCTACTGGTTCTCTCCGCCGGTAGCCCACGTGCGCTGGCAGAATGAGCCGATCATCAAACGCATCGGTCGCTGGTCCATGGGGGTGAAGCGGGGGAATGTAGAAATCAAATGCGATACCGACCCGGCGGAGTTTGTCCTCGGGGGCACGATCGGGCCGGTGCCCCGCGCGACCGTCAAATTCAAGTAGTCCGTCCACAAAAGACGATTTCATTGCGTAAAAAAGGAGTAGCCTCAGATGAAGGCTACTCCTTTTTTGTGGATCGTAGTGTGAAGATCGTAGTGTGGTATGGTAAATGGTGCCGCGAGGCCCGCCGTGAAGAGGCCGGCTACGCGGCACCGAAATTTGTTTGGCGGCTTACTTGCGGCGACGAAGCAGCAGAGCGATGCCACCCAGTCCGAGCAGAGCTGCGGACGATGGTTCTGGAACGGCGTCGATGGTGACGGAGTTCAGAGTGAGTCCTGGGTTGCCTTGTGAGTAGGCAACAAAGTGGTAGGCGCCATCTGCAGAATCTGTGAACAGGCTGGAAAGAGCGCCGGCGGCAAGTGTGCCGGAGGTTCCATCAAGATCAAACGCAGCACTGCCGTCAGCGTTGACGGTGAGGGTGAAGGTTTGTTCGGTGCCGTAAACAATGGCGCTGTTAAGATCAGAGGAAGCCAAGGAGAGTGTTCCGAAGTCAGTGTAGAGACCTGGGGCTTCGGGGTTGGCGTGATCGGGGCGGTTAGCCAGCGAAAAGCCCACGGTATTCAAAGAAGCTTGGTCCGTGTATAAATAGGCATTCAGGTTGCCGGATGCTCCTACTCCGTCAGCGGCAGGCGTGGTGACGGTGACTTCATCGACGAGGCCGAATGAGGAGGTGAACGACGGGAACGTGTCAGCTTGTTCGGCTGTGGTGAAGGTTACTGTGAGTGTGAACCCCGAGTTGAGAACAAACTGATTCGCAGTATGCGCCCACGTAAGTCGGTTGCCACTGTTGGTCTGTGCGACAGCATTGCCAGTTACATCATCAAACGGATCTGCGTCGTCGATGTTGGTTCCGCTAACTAGGCCACCACCAATGCCGGTGTTGGTGCCGATGCCGTCAGCTGCGTCGAAGGTGTCTTGATAGACGATGGTGGCGTTGGCCAGGCCAGCGCTCAATACTAGGGCACTGAGTGTGCCGAGTGTGTTAATTGTTCTATTCTTCATGTGCTTTTTTTTGGTTGGTCAAGTGCCTGCACTTGTTATGTGTGACACCATAACTAATTACAACAGGTTCAACGTAAGCGATTCAGATGGGGGGAGGCGATGGTCTATTTTGAGTCATGAAGGGTAAAAGTTGACCCAGCGTGGAAGGATACATTCTGTAACGTTTACTGAAACACTTTTTTACGGTTGGCCAAAGCGGTGCGGCTTGCCGCGCAGGGGGATGGCGGTGACTTTGACCTTCGGCTGAGCGGTTCCCTTGGGCCAGAACAGCACCCAATTTCTTGGCTCGGTGGTGATCTGATAGATGCCGTTTCCCGATTTGGTGACTTTCACGCCCTTGGAGCTGGTCCACTGGGCATTGGCAATCTGGGCATCGACTTCGACCGTGCCGCCGGCTTCCGATTGGATCAGAGCCCAGCTGGTGCGATCGTTTTCACGCCGAGCGCTGACCAAGTAAGCGCCTTCGCCCCGTAGCTGATGGAACTGCACATCGGGCCATTGCTTGGGAACGGCAGGGAAGATGCGCAGTCGCTCGCCCCAGCTCTGCAGCAGCATTTCCTGCATCGCGGTGGCGCCGTGGATCGGGGTCTCGATCACCGGTAGGCCGATTTCCGAGTAGAAGGTGTTAGCGCGGAGGAATCGTTTGAGTCGATTGAGGAACTCCAGGGCCCGATCGCCATCGCCGAGCAGGGAGGCCATGCAGGAGCCGCCGGTCACGGAGTAGCCGGCGCCACCTTTTTTAAAGCTGTGCCAGTGGTTCAGGCTGCGCAGGATGAGCTCGCGGTCTTTATCGTTCTCCGGAGTGATGGTGCGGAGCGGGTAAATCGAGAGCAGGTGCGACCAGTGACGGTGGCCGCCGGTGAGGGCGACGTTTTTACCAATCATGAAACCGGTTTCGTTCACATGCGTGGGGGTGAGCTTGGCTTGGATGGTTTTCCACTCCTTGATCAGCGGCTCGTCTTTCTCGGTCAGCCCCTGTTCGGCGGCGAGCTCGAGTAGGCGGTTGTTGCCCCAGCGGAGTAGATCGATATCGTAGGAGCAGTCCTCGGCAATGCGGTATTCCGGGCTGTAAGTTTTGGGTAAATGCAGCAGTCCGTCCGCTCCCTCTGTTAGGAAATGGCGGTAGTAGTTCACTGCCTTGAGCAAAATCGGGTAGAGCACCTTGTCGCGCAGCTCCTTGTCCTGCCAGTAGCGGTATTCCATGTCCACATTGTGCATCGCCCAGATCAGGTTGCCGCACTCGCGGCCGATGGAGGCGTCGAACTTGGGTCGACCTTTTCCAGGTTCGCCGGAGTAGCCGAGCAGGTCCCAGTTCGAGGTGTTGCGACCGATGGAATACGAGTCCGCACGGTATTTCGGGGCAACGTTCAGAGCGAGGTTGTCGCGGAGGATGTCGAGGCGGTGGCTGAGGGCGCTGACCATCTCACGGCGGTTGGCGGTGGTGCCATTGCTGTGTGCCACCTGCACGTTTAAGTTCCACCAGAGGGCATTCCAAGCGGTCGGTTGCAGCCACGGGCCTTGGTTGTCCATGATCCATCCCTTGTCGCGGGTGGCGCTGGCGATTTTATACTGCTGCACCCAGTAGAACGAGTCCCAGTAGGGGTCGCCGGTGGAAACAAAGCTCGCCGGGTAGAAGTCGTGCCACCACGTGCGGTGGGCGGCTAACCATTCGGCTTGATCCGCCTTGGCGGCCTTGCGCACGGCGGCCACCGCCATGCTGCTGGCTTCCTTGCCGGGGAAACTGTGTTTCACGCTGAGCCAGAGGCGGGTGCTGCCGCCGCTTTGGATTTGTTTCCAGGCCACGGCCGTTTGACCGCCGGCGTGCAGGTTGTGCACCGAGGTGTGCACCCCGTCCGGCAGCTCGCTGACCACGGCGACTGGGTTGGCGGGTGTTCGTGGGATCTTGGCCCGCTGCGCGCGTGGGTTGGTGGCGGCGTGGGGGACGTAGGAAAATTTAGTGTCCTTAAGGCTGCCGCTGCCTTTGAGCTCAAAGCGCATCACCGGCTCATTGGCGTGGGCGATGGTGTGCCACTCGACTTTTCCGGCCTTGGCTTCGAGGGTGCCGGTCGCTTCCGCATTCCAGAGATCGAGTCGGCTGCTGCCGCCGCTGAGGTTGGCAGGCAGGCGAATTTCGAGGTGACCGATGAAATGCCGGCCACGATTCAGCACGGTGACATTTTTCTCGGTGAGATCATCCTTCGCCATCGGACGATGATCGTGGGCCGCCGAGCAGCCGACGTCCCAGCGCAGGGTGCGCGGGTTCAGCTGATACATCATCGTGCCCTGCTCGCCATTGCCGAGGAAGGGCGCTTCATCCCAGCGCTTGGGTAGTTGGTTCCAAATCAGATCGTGCCGAGCGAGCATCTCGCCCCAGTTCACGGCGTCGATGTCCGGGACACGGTCGGGTGTTTCTGCCTGCAGGGACGTGGTAGTCAGCAGGCTGCTGGAGGCGAGGGCGAGTGAGAGGAGAAGCGCGTTTTTGATCATAGGGAAGTGGTTCTAGGCGATCTCCCACTTGTAGGGAGCTTTGGCTAATTTTTGGTTACCGTCTGCGGTGACTTGCAGGGAATCTTCGATGCGGCAGCCGCCGAGGCCGTAGTAATACAGGCCGGGTTCTGTGGTGACGACCATGCCTTTCTTGAAGCGCCATTTGCCACGCGGGGCAATGATCGGGCTCTCGTGGATTTCCAGCCCCACACCGTGGCCGAGCGCGTGGAAGAATCCTTCCGGCTGGGAAGTGTCGGTGGTGGTCTCGTAACCTTCTTTGACAAAAAAGGCCTGCACATCGCGGTGCACCTTGCTGCCGGTGGCGCCAGGTTTGATCATGTCCAGCGACATCTGGTGCGCCTTCTTGACGGTGCGGACCAGGCGACGTTGGGCATCGCTGGCTTTGCCCTTGAGGAAGGTGCGGGTCATGTCGCCCCAGTAGCCGTCTTCCTGACGACGTGGGAAAATATCCACCACAATCAGCTCGCCTTCACGGATCGGGCCGTAGCCGGCGCAGTGGTTATCGACCGCTTGGTCGCCCGGGGAGGCGATGGTGTGCAGAGCAACAGCGCCCTTGCCAAGCGTCGCCTGCCCGATGAGCTCGCGGATGCGTTCGGCGGTGAGCACGCGACCGCTGTGGATCAGTTGCCCTTTCTTCACCTTGGATTCGGCGAGGGTCTTAGCAACGATTTGGAAGCCGGCGCAGGCCGCCTCGTTGGCTTTTTTCATCAGCTTGATCTCATCATTGTTCTTGATGATGCGCTCTGGGAAAAGCGTGCCTGGTTTGCATGGCGAAACCTGAATGCCGGCATCGCGCAGGGCGAAGGCGAGGCCGGTGGGGAATCGGTCTCCCACTTTGAACTCATCGATGCCATACTCCTTGGCCAGATGGGCGACCATTTGGCTGGTGTTTGCCGCTTGGCCTTGTTCCAGATTGAAGCGTTTGCGCGCTCCGGCCTGCACCTCGGAGAGTAGCAGGATTTCATCGAAGTCAGACTCCTTCTCCATGCGGCCGTATTCCATGGCGTGGGAGATGCCTACTTTTTTTCTCCCCAGCGTCAGGGCGATGTAAGGATCGAAGGCGTTGAAGCGGCTGAAGTAGAGCATGTCCGGGTCATTGGCATCTGCGTGAAACAGAATGGATGACTTCGGCTTGCGGCGGGAGGTTTTCTGGCTGTTGGCTTGAATGGCTGACATGGATCAGTGGGCGGGGATTGTTGTTAGGTGATAGATTAGTCGAGAGTGCGAAGTTTGACAGCGGTTTTTGCTGTTTCGATGTCGTTGATGAGCTTGCGCACTTGTTCGATCTGAGGTGTTAGGCCCTTGGCTTCCGGGTGCACGAGCAGGTCTTTCTCCAGCTGGTGCAGCTGTGGGATGACCGGTTTCGCAGCACCGCCGTAGCTGGCGAGCACATCGAGGCTCTTGCTGATGCGTCTGCGTTTGCCCCATTTGTCGATCTCGAGGATTTGCAAGCAGAGAGCCATGCCTTCGCGCACTTTGTAGTGAGCGAGCATCTCGACACCCTGCAGGCGGATATCGTTCGAGAACATCACACCGCTGGGGCTGGGTTCTTCGATGGCTTTGACAATGGCGGGCAGCAGTGGCTTGAGCTCCTCGAAGCTGAGGGTCTTGTAAACAGAGCCCACGGTGCCACGGGTGCGGCCGTCCGGGTTGGTGAGGATTTTCTGCACCGCCTTGTAGAGCAGGTCGCGATCGATGTCCTTGAGCGATTTCGAAAGCAGGCCTTTCTTTCCGTAAACGCCGCGGGCGTCAAACAGGCCGAAGGCGATGTAGCGTTGGGTGATTTGCAGCGGATCCGCATCGCTCTCGGTGATTGCCAGCTTGAGCAGGGCGGGGATGGCGGACTTGGAGGCCTCGCCGATGTTGGCCAGCGCGGAGGCGGCCTGAATGCGCAACCAGGCGTCTTTTTCCCAGAGCAGCGATTGCAGGGGCTTCACCGCGGCGGCAGCACGCTCGTTCAGTGCGCCGAGACCTTGGCATGCACCGTAGCGCGTGGTCAGGCTGTCGCTTTCCAACATGGTGATCAGCTCGGGGATGAGTTTTTCGCCACCTTCTTTCTTGGCAATGGCGGCGGCAGCGCGGAAGCGCACGGCAGGCGACCAGCTTTTCAGCGCGGCGATCAGTTCCTCGGGAGATTTCTCGACGAAGTAATCAGTCCCTTCGTCCCAGTTGCTGAAACCGGCACCCGCTTCGATCACGGAGGCCAGCTTGCTGCCGGTGAGTTTCTGGCTGGCATCGATGGACTTGCCGGTGATGTGCAGCTTCTTCAGCGGCAGGGTGTAGCTCAGCACGAAGGCTCCGGTGGCGTCCCATCCTTTGTAGGAGTGCTCACCTTTGCCGGAGTTCGCTCCACCTTGGTAAGGGAAGCTGCCGTCCCAGGCGCGGTTCATATCGTAGAACCAAAGTTGCTTTTTCATGAAGGCCTCGGTGGCCTCGGTGCCAACGCGCTGAGTGCCGAGCGGACCCCAGACGTAGCTGAAGTAATTGCCAGTGTGACCACGCTCGCGCTCGCCGTAGGAGGCCACGGACATGTGGGCGAAGAACTGCGCTTTGTCGCGCATGTTCTGCAGGTCGAAAATCACAGCGGCCATCGAGTTCTTGCCGTTGTCGTCGTGGCGGTCCCAGCCTGGAAAGTGGTCGCCGTATGGGATGGCGCCCTTGCCGGCGTAGAAGCCCATGAACTTGTTTGCCTTCTCGATCGCTTGGCTGATCTCAGCGTTCTGGACGCCGCATTTCTCCGCCATCACCATCGACATGTGGCAGATCAGGCCGGCGCTATTGAGTGCCCCGTAGCCGCCGAGCGAGCCGTGGATTTTTCCTTGGTTGTAAACCGGCCATGCCATGGCGTGCCCCCACGAGCCGATGAAGCTCTGCCCCTTGGCAATGCTGGTGCTGTATTTCTCAATGGCAGGCAGCACGAAGTCATCGGCGGTGGCGAGGTGGTATTCACAGAGGAAAAGATTGATGTATCCCCAGCCCCAAGACGCCATGCCCACGGTGGGCGAGAGCGGCAGGTTGAGCTGCTGGGGAGCAACCAGATGGGCGTATTGTTTGACGAGGTCCGCGTATTCCGGCTTGCCGGAGGCGAGCAGCGCCAGGGCGTCCACCGTGTTCATGATCTCACGGGAGGAGTAGCCTCTCGGGCCGCGTTTCGAGACCCAGCTGGAGTAATCGATATCGGCCAGCTCACGCTCGAGACGCTCGGCCATGTGCTTGCAGCCGGCGTCGACGATTTTCTGAGACTTTTCAGACGATAGCAGCGCGTCACCATAAGCGCCGAGTGCCGGCAGCTGAAGCGTGACTTGGCTGGTCTTGCCCTTTTTCCAAACATTGAGCAGCAGCTTGCCGTCGGTGGCTTCGGCGGCGGTGATGGCATTGCCAAAGGCAATCCGCGCATCGCTGCTGAAGTCTTTTCCACCCACTCCCAGGATCACATCACCTTGAGCCAAAACCCCGTCCGCTGGGGAACCGGCGTCCACCTGGGTGACATAGATTTGCCGCGCCTTGGTGGTCTGCAGTTTCCAGCCCCACATCCAGCCGCGTGCGCCGGTGGGTCCGAGGTTCCAGTCGTGCCGTTCACCAATCGGATCTCCCTTGGTGAAATCAGGGACCGGCTGCTCGGTGAGCCGGGCGCCTTGGGCGAATGGGGCCAGACTGAGCAGGGCCAGGCAGGCGGTGGTTTTGGTCAATTGTGCGATCATGGGATGTGATGGATGAGAGCTGAGTTAGAGCCAGGTGACTTCCGGCGGCATGGTGACGAACTTGCCGTCGATGCAGAACGGTTCGCCATCGAGAGTGACTTTCGAGCCTTCGCCGAGCGATGCGATGAGGTCCCAGTGCAGCGCGCTCTTGTTGACGTTGCCGGTTTCCGGGTAGCCGGCACCGAAGGCAAGGTGGAACGAGCCCCCCATTTTTTCATCATAGAGGATCTGGCCGGTTGGGGTGTCGATCGCGCGGTTGGTGCCGAAGGCGACTTCACCGATGCGGCGAGCTCCCTCGTCCTGGTCGAGCATGGAAATCAGGAAGTCTTCTCCCTCTTCGGCAGTGACCTCGGTGGCGCGGCCGTTTTCCATCACGATGCGAGCGTTGCGCACCGCGTGACCTTGGTAGACGCAGCGTTTGTCGAAGAATACCACGCCGTCTGCGCCGCCATTGTCGGCGTTCAGGTTCGGTCCGGAGTAAACTTCACCGTCAGGGAAGTTCTTGCGGCCCGGGCTGGAAAGCCAGCGCATGTCCGCGGTGTTCACGGTGAGATCGGTGCCGGCCGGGGTGTAGAAGTGCAGTTCGCTGCCTTGCATCAGTTTCTCGGCGAGCAGGCTCTGCCACTCATCGAGCTGCTGCCAGAAGGCGACAGGGTCCTCTTGGTTGAGCTGGCAGGCTTTGATGACAAATTCACTGTAGGCGCTGAGGCTCATGCCGGCGTCTTGGGCGTAGGCATTGGTGGGGAAAAGGGTGGTCGACCACAGCAGCGGCTTGAGCTCGGAGTCGAGGCTCGGATCATCGGCCACGGCAGCGCGCTGGAAGAACAGCTCGCGGCTGGCGCGGTTCGCCTTGGCGGCGCGCTGGATGATGGCGGGATCGAACTGATCCATGGTGCGCAGGTTGGTGCTGGCGGCGATGTTGATGGTGGCGTCCACCTTCTCGGTTTCCAGCTGGGCGAATGGGCTGGCCCAGTCGAGCTGATCTTCATTGGCCAGTTCGAAAAAGGCTTCACCGAGTGCCTCCGGGCGGCAGTTCACCACCGGCATGCCACCAGCTTCAAGCACCTTGCGGTAAACGGCCACGAGAAGCGGCTCAGCATTGGTTTGGGCGGTGATGCGGACAATGTCGCCAGGTTTGATATCTGTGGCGTGTCGGACCAAGACGTCAGCCCAGCGTGTCAGGTGAGTTTGAGTTAACATAAAGTCGAGCTAAGACAATGAAGCGCTTTTGTCACGTATGGCTACGGTTGCTTTAACGCGAATTTTTGACTCTAAATCACCTCGAATCAAGGTATTACGGGGGTGCTGGAGGGTTTTGGGGTCCTAAAATGACCCTTTGATCAGGATGGAAAATTTTGGCAAATGAACTAAATTGGAACCTACTCCCGTATGCATGGTGGCCGCACAAGAGCCAACTCGCAGCAAGTCACACGGCATCCGCCACTTCCCATCGATTCTATGAACATTTTATCACGTATTACGGCAATCAGCGCCATCTGTCTCGGCCTGGCATCCCTGGCTCAGGCGATAACATCTCCGGCTGGCAAACACGCCGAGCTGAAAGAGCAGAACATCGAGGGCTGGACGATCCGTGTGGATACCCAGTTGCTCGCTCCCGAGCGGAAGGAAAAAACCGAGCGGATTCTTGCGAAGCTGAAGATGCGCCTGTCGGAAATCAAAGTGGTCATGCCAGAGCCTCACCTGTCCGGCATGCAGCAAGTTCCCATCGTGCTCGAGCTTGCTCACTCGGAACTCTCCGCCATGCAATATCATCCGGGCGCGGATTGGTTGAAAAAGAAAGGCTACGATGAAACGTTGGTACACTGTGTGCATGTGCCGGTGGCAGAGGTGATGCTGAAACATCGCTACATCGTCGATATGCCATGGGTCATTCTCCACGAGCTTTCCCATGCCTACCACCACCAGGTGATCGGCTTTGACGAGCCCCGCATCATCGCCGCCTACAAAAAATTCGTCGCCAGCGGCCATGGTAAAAACTGCCTGGTGATCACCGGAAAACGCACCGATCACTACGGCCTGACCAATCACAAAGAGTTCTTCGCAGAAATGACCGAGGCCTATTTCGGCACCAACGACTTCTATCCCTTCAACCGCGCCGAGCTGATGGACGCAGAGCCTGAAATCTATCAGCTGATGAAAACCATCTGGGCAGCCAAACCAACAAAATCATGATCGTAAGTATTTTCAATGACGTCATCGGCCCGGTAATGCGCGGGCCATCGAGTTCTCACTGCGCCGCCGCCCTCCGGATTGGTCGTCTGGGTCGCGAGTTGATGGACGGGGTGTTCACCGACGTGTTGGTGGAGTTCGATCGCAACGGCTCACTGCCCAATACCCACGATACCCAAGGCTCCGACATGGGCTTGTTTGGCGGTTTGATGGGCTGGGAGGCTGAGGACGCCCGACTGCCCGGCTCCATGCAGTCGTTTCTCGATACCGGCGTGCGCGTCGGCATCGAAACTGTGGACGCCGGTGACCCACACCCGAACACTTACCGTCTGACATTCCGCAACGATCAGGAAACCCACACCCTGCGCGCCATCTCCACCGGTGGCGGCATGATGGAGGTCATCGATCTCGATGGTTTCACCGTTTCCATGTTCGGCGATTGTCACGAGACCCTGCTCTGGACCGATCAGTCCGCTGAGGAGGTCATCGCGGCTCTAGATGGTCAGGTGGATGCTCATGATGTCATCCTGCATCAGGCGAATGGGCGTCAGATGATCGAGGTGAAGGCGGCGGCTTTCATCGATGACTCGGTGATCGCTACACTGCCCGGTATCACTTCCGTAAAACATCTCTCCCCAGTCCTCCCGGTGATGTCCGCGAAGGATACTTCGGTGCCCTTCACTTCCTGCGCGGAGATGCTGGAATACGATGCCGGAAAAGGCACCCCGCTCTGGCGCCTGGCCGTCGATTACGAAATGCAACGCGGCGGACTCACCGAAGAAGAGGTGATTGCCAAGATGGTGAAGATCGTCCGCATCGTGCGCCAATCGATCTCCGAGGGGATCTCCGGCACCGAATACGATGACCGTGTGTTAGGTCACCAGTGTGGAAAATTTGATGAGCTGATGCGTGAGGGTAAGCTGCTGGACGGCGGCGCCCTGAACCGCATCATCCTTTACGTCACCGCCCTGATGGAGGTGAAGAGCTCCATGGGCGTGATCGTCGCCGCACCCACCGCCGGTGCCTGCGCCGCGCTTCCGGGTGCCGTGGTCGCCATGGGTGAGTCCATGGGCGCCGACGAGGAGGAAATGGCCAAGGCGCTGTTAGCCAGTGGCATTATCGGATCCTTCATCGCGACCCGCTGGACCTTCGCTGCCGAAGTCGGTGGCTGCCAGGCCGAGGGGGGCTCCGCCGCCTGCATGGCTGCCGCTGCCATGGTGACTCTCGCCGGTGGACCGCTCAACCAAGCCGTCGCCGCCGCTTCCATGGCCTTCCAGAGCATGATCGGCCTGATCTGCGATCCGGTGGCCAACCGCGTGGAGGTGCCCTGCCTCGGTAAGAATGTCATGGCCGCCAGCAACGCCCTCGCCGCAGCCAACATGGCACTGGCCGGCTACGATCCGGTGATCCCGCTCGATGAAGTCATCGATACCGCCAAACACGTCGCCACCCAGATGCCCCGTGAAGTGCGCTGCACCAACCTCGGAGGCCTCTCCATCACTCCCACCGCCATCGCGCTCGAGGAGAAACTCGCCGCCCGCCGCGCCACCGCCTGCGGCAGTGGTTGTGGCTGCTAACTAATTGTGGATCGGCCACCATTGATTGAACTTTACTAACATGACTTATTCGCTCCGCCTCTTAGCTACGACTGTATCCCTGCTGTTTGCACCTATCACCGCGCAAGCGGATGATTTGTCGGGTGCTAAACCGAACATCATTTTGGTGATGACGGATGACCAAGGTTACGGCGATCTGAGCTGCCACGGGCATCCGTTTTTAAGAACGCCTAACATCGATAAGCTTTACGGCCAGTCGACCCGTTTCACGGATTTCCACGCCAGCCCCACCTGCGCTCCCACCCGGGCTGCGTTGATGTCGGGTCGGGCACCATTCAAGAATGGGGTGACTCACACGATTCTGGAGCGCGATCGCATGACGCTCAAGGCCACGACCATCGCCCAAGTGCTGAAATCGGCTGGCTACACCACCGGGATTTTTGGCAAGTGGCACCTCGGCGATGACGATGCCTATCAGCCGGAGCAGCGTGGCTTTGATGAAACTTTCATTCACGGCGCCGGTGGCATCGGGCAGAATTTCTTCGGCAGCCAGAGCGATGCTCCGGGGAATCGCTACTTCAACCCAGCGATCAAACACAACGGCAAGTTTGTCAAAACCAAGGGTTACTGCACGGATGTATTTTTCCAGCAGACTCTGGGGTGGATCAAGCAGTGCGCCGATGAAAAAAAGCCATTTTTTGCCTACCTCGCGACTAATGCACCCCACGGGCCATTCGTCGTGGATAAGAAATACTCGGACATGTTCGAGGGCCAGTGCAGTGAGAAGTCCGCGAAGTTTTACGGCATGATCGTGAACCTCGATGAGAACATGGGCCTGCTGATGCGCAAGCTCGACGAGTGGAAACTGGCCGATAACACACTGCTGATTTACATGACCGATAACGGTAGCTCCGGAGGCACCTACGCGTGCAATATGAAGGGTAAAAAAGGCAGCCCGCACGAAGGTGGATCACGTGTTCCTCTGTTCATGCGCTACCCAGGTAAAATCAAAGCCGGCGTGGATGTGGATAAGCTCACCCGCCACTACGATCTTTTCCCCACTCTGGCCACCATCGCCGGTGCGGAAATTCCTGCGGGCGTGGATCTCGATGGTCGTAGCCTGACGCCTCTGATCAACGATCCTGCAGCCGAGTGGTCCGATCGTAATTTATTCTTCCACGTTGGACGTTGGAACAAAGCGGGTGCACCGAAACGCTGGGGATTGGGCAACACCGATCCTGATCAGGCGAAATATCAACAGTTTGCCGTCCGTAACGAAAAATGGCGACTGGTGGGCAAGGAGCTTTATAACATCGAGAAAGATCCGGCGGAAACAACAGATGTCAGCGCGCAATTTCCCGAAGTGGCCGAAAAAATGCTAAAGGCCTTTGATGCATGGTGGGACGATGTTCGCCCGCTGATGATCAACGAGGATGCTCCACTGGATGTTGGAAAACCATTCTTGGAACGCTACAACGCTCAGAAAAAAGCCACCGGCATTCCCAACTGGGAGGCACCTAAAATTTAAAAACCAAAACACACCTTCTCATCATTGTGAATTCACTTACCAGACAGCTCAATTTAGGCGCCGCCCTGCTTCTTTGCGTGGCTCCAGCGGTCGTTGCCGAGCCTATTTTACCAGGCCTCGTTTCCAGCAAACTCGAACCCGCACTGAAAGGTCGGGTGCTGATCGAGGAGCTGAACTGCGCCGCGTGTCACCAGAGCGATGGCTCGTTTGCCAAAGATTCAAAAACTGCCCCGCGTCTGGCAGACATCGGCTCGCGGGTGAATCCTGCTTACATCGAGAAATTCATCACCGATCCCCACGGCACCAAGCCAGGCACCACCATGCCGGACCTGCTGAGCCACATGGATGCCAAGGAGAAGAAGGAAACGGCAAAGGCGATCACGCACTATTTGCTGTCGCTGAAAAAGAATACCTTTGAGCCGGAAGCACCGGATTCCGTGGCGGCGAACCAGGGGAACCAGCTGTTCCACACCCGCGGTTGCGTTGCCTGTCACTCGCCACGCGATGCCGCCGGCAAGGAGTTGATGCCGGGGAAATCCGTGCCACTTGGCGCCCTCGACCAGAAATACAGCGCCGATAGCCTGATCGCTTTCCTCAAGAACCCACAGCACAGCCGCCCGTCCGGAAGGATGCCGGACTTGGAGCTGCCCGCCGAGGAGGTGCGCAGCATTGCCAACTACCTGCTGCAGGACACCAAGGTGCCCGGCAACGTGAACTACAAACTTTTCACCGGCCTGGTCTGGGAAGGTCTCTACAGCGAGCAGGTCAAAGCCAAACGCGCCGGTCAAGTCAGCGATTTTGACCTCGGCCACTTGGGTAAGTTAGAGCGCCGCTATGCGGTGGAGTTCGAAACTTGGATCGATGTCAAGGAGGCCGGGGAATACACCTTTTTCCTCGAGGCCAATGGCGCCACCCTGCGTGTTGAGGGGGTTCAAGTGCTGCTGGAACAACCCAGCGAACGTCGCCGGCCGAAGAACTTCAACGGCTCGATCAAGCTGCAACCCGGATGGCGCAAGCTGGAGCTGACGTATTTCCACGCAGGTTATAAACCGAAATTTTCCTTCGAGATGGAAGGCCCCGGGATCAAGCGGGGAGCGATCCCGAGCTCCATGCTTTCCGTCTCTAACAAGCCGATCCCCAAGTTCACGCCACTCAAGGTGGATGCCGCATTGGCAGAGAAAGGCCGCGAGCAATTCAGCATGTTAGGCTGTGCCAGCTGCCACAACGATCTCGATGCGAAATCGAAGATGGCCCAGTCGTTTGCCGATCTCAACCCAAGCGCTGGCTGCCTCACCGAGGCCCACGGCAAGTGGGCGCACTACGCGCTGAACTCCGAGCAGCGCGAGCTGATCAAGCAGGCATTGCCGAAGGTCGAGAAGCAGGAGCTCAACGATAAGGAGAAAATTGCCAAGACCTTGACCACCTTCAACTGCATCGCCTGCCACGAGCGCGATGGTGTGGGTGATGTTGCTACCGAGCGGAATTCTCTCTTCACCGGATCACACCCAGAGCTGGGCGACCAAGGACGGCTGCCACCAGCGCTCACCAGTGTGGGTGCGAAACTGACACCCGATTGGCTCACCGAAGTCATGCTCAAGGGCAACCGTCAGCGCTTTTACATGAACACCCGCATGCCGCAGTATGGGGAGAAAAATGTCGGTCACCTGGTCGAGCTCTTCGGTAAAGTTGATAAGCTCGAGGAGGTGAAGTTGCCAGAGATTGGCGATATCCGGGAGTCCAAGAATGCCGGCTACGAGATGATCGGTAACAAAGGCTTCAGCTGCATCGCCTGTCACGATTTCAACGGCCACCACGCCGCCGGTGCCGGCGCCCTCGATCTGGTGAACCTCACCGATAAGATTCAGAAGAACTGGTTCCACCTGTTCATGCAGAACCCGTCACGCTTCCACACCACCGGCATCATGCCGAACTTCTGGCCCGGTGGACAATCGACCCGTCCCGACGTGCTGGAGGGCGACCGCGAAGCGCAGATCGAGGCTCTGTGGAGCTACCTCTCCGATGGCACCCGCGCCAAGAAACCCGCCGGCCTGATGGTGCAGCTCGATGAGCTCCGCGTCTTCGACAAGCCGGAGATCGCTCGCGGTCGCGGCACCGCCGGCTTCCGTGGAATCGGCGTCGGCTATCCGGGCCGACTCAACCTCGCCTTCGACTCCGAGGAAATGGCGCTGCGCCTGCTTTGGAAAAATAGCTTCGTCACCATCAAGCACGGGTCGTTCAAGGCCCACGGCGATCACCGTATCGAGTTTCCTCCCGGCGTTCCATTCCATCGCCTGAAATCGATGGACGATCACTGGCCGTATAAGGGGAAAAAGGACTACCTCTTCCCGCACGACATCGGCTACCAGTTCCGCGGATACCGCCTGGACAAACAACGCCGCCCGACCTTCAGATACAGCTACGGCGACATCATGATCGAGGACTTTTTCGAAGAGGTGTTAGAAGGTGGTGTGGCCACCAAGTTCAAGCGCACTTTCACCTTCGACACTCCCGAAGCTCAGGAGAAGTTCTACTTCCGCGCCGCAGGTGGGAAGAATATCAGCAAGATCTCGGATCACCAATACCGTGTGGATAAGCTCACGGTCAAATTCGACGATGACCACAAGGCCATCGTCCGCAGCGGCGACAATGGCGAGCTGCTGATCCCCGTCACTCTGCCCAAAGGGCGCAGCACTCTAACAATCGAATACCAATGGTAAACATCAAATCACTGCTCGGCCTCCTCGCCGTTTCTCTTCCCGCACTTGCTCCCGCCGAAGACCTCGGCGGCATGTGGGGGACCGCCAATGAGGAAGCGAAGTATTATCCCATCGTCACCATCCCCGTGCCCAACGGCATGCCAATGCGTGCCGGCAGCTTCGAGGTTTTGCCCGATGGCCGACTGGCGGTCGGCACCCGCCGTGGCGATATCTATTTCGTCGATGGCGCGTTCGATTCCCCACCGGCACCGAAGTATAAACTCTTCGCCACCGGCCAGGATGAGATCTTCGGCCTGTCGTGGAAAGACGGCTCGATGACTGCCACCCAGTTCGGCGAGGTGACCAAAATCACCGACACCGATGGCGACGGCGTGGCGGATCAATACGACACCCTCACAAACAATTGGGGCTACGCCGAAGGCCACGAGTTTGCCTTTGGTTCGAAGCATGACCCGGACGGCAACATCTGGGTCGCCCTCGGACTGAGCGCCTCCTACCACTCGAACAACATCTTCCGCGGCTGGGCGGTGAAAGTCACTCCGGAGGGGAAAATGATCCCCGTTTGCAGTGGCTTGCGTAGTCCGGCTGGGGTTGCCCCTAACAAAGAGGGCGTGATGTTCACCATCGAGAGCCAGGGACCGTGGAACGGTGCGTGCTCGCTGAAGCACCTCAAGGAGGGAGCTTTCCTCGGTCACCCGGCGAGTTATAACTGGTATCAGTTTGTCCCTGGGATGGACGAACCCTCCGTGACACCGAACTCTCCATCGCGCATGCAGATCGAGAAGAAGCGCGTCAAAGAGCTGGTTCCCCCCGTCGTGCGCTTCCCTTATATTAAAATGGGCCGCTCGATCTCAGGCTTCCGTCTCGATACCACCGGTGGAAAATTCGGCCCTTTCGAGAATCAATTTTTCCTCGGCGACTACACCCTGAGTGTCATCCTCCGCGCCACCACCGAGGAGATCAACGGCGTCTGGCAAGGTGCTTGTTATCCATTCCGCGAGGGACTGGACACCGGCATCATGAACGTCGAGTTCACTCCGAAAGGCCAGCTCGTGGCAGGCGGATTCACCACCAACCGCCAGTGGCCGGTGCGCGGCGCCGAGCCCTTCGCGCTGCAGCGCATCGACTGGAGCGGCATCACTCCCTTCGAGATCAAGGAAATCAACATCAAGAAAGATGGCTTCCTGATCAACTTCACCAAACCCGTCGATCCCGACGTGGCGGCGAAACCGGAAAGTTACACGGTGAAAACCTACACCCACATCTACGCCGAGGGATATGGTAGCCCGGAAGTGGATCACACCACCCCCAAGGTCACCAAAGCCGTGCCAGCCGCCGATGGCATGTCCGTGCGTGTCTACCTCGATGGCATCGTCGAAGGACACATCCACGATTTCAACCTCGCCCCGATGCTTTCCAAAGACGGAGGCAAACTCCTCCACACCAAGGCCTACTACACCGTCAACGAAATCCCCAAGAGCTAGTATGGAGCATGGACATTCCTGTCCATGGGCTGCAACGGGGATCACGATCAATCTTCCCCCGTTCCACAGACCCAATACCCACTAAAAAGTCGATCCCTAGCGCAACCTATGCCGGACCACTGCTAGGCTTGATGCAGCCCACCGCAGCCCATCCTCCCATTCACATGCTCTACTTTGAGCTGGCTATCAGAGTGTGATCACTTCAGATTGCACTCAGAAAACCTGCTAGAAACAGCATGTGAATAAACGATGAAGTCGGCAGATGTTGTGATTATTGGCGCAGGGATGGCTGGATGCATTTCAGCCAAATTGCTCGCCGCCCAGGGGTTGCAGGTGATCTTGGTGGATCGCTTCAAACAATCCCCCCCGGTGTTCCGCGCCGAGAAGCTGGAGAAAGATCAAATCGATCTTCTGGCGAAATTTGATCTCCTGTCCCAGAGGCGACCGCTGGCAGATCCCTTGGGGGTCAATGTGAACTACAACGATGGCCGCATCACTGAGCACCACGATGTCGAGCAATACGGCATCCGTTACCACGATACGATCAACCAGTTGAGGCAGGAGGTGTCGAAGCTGGTCGAATACCGCGTCGCCAAGGTTGAGTCCATCGTGGAAGACCCTGAACATCCCCAATCGCAAATCATCCACTTGGCTGACGCGGAGCCACTGCACGCCCCCTTGGTGATTGTGGCATCAGGTTATCGCAGTGGATTGTTGAAAAAACGAGGTGTGCAATATCGAGAAGATAAAGACCTGGCATCCATATCCTACGGCTTCGACATCGAACGCCCCGACCAGTCGCCATTCGATTCCAATGCCTACGGCTACTTTCTCAAACCGGATAAAAACGGCATCGATTACATCACCATCTTTCGCATAGGCGAGACGATGAGAGCCAACGTGTTCACGCAGTTGAAAAGCTCCGACCCAAGAGTCAAGGAGTTGAAAAACAATACCTATCCGGCGTTGCAGAAGTATTTCCCTGATTTGGAAAAACTAACAGATCCGTTTCAGCTCATCAGCAAAGTGGAGATGTTTGCCACTTATTTCTACCAAATGCGAACGCCCGAACTCAATGGCGTGGTCGCCATCGGTGACGCCTATCAAAGTGTGAGCCCGACCACCGGAACTGGCTTGTCCAAGGTGCTCAACGATGTCGATGTGTTATGCAATGTCTTCGTTCCGCGCTGGTTTCAAAACCAATCCTTCGACCACAAGGAGATCAACGAGTTCTATCAATTTGCCCAAAAAAAGGAAGCGGACACGCACTCAAGCCGTTCGTGGAAGTGGTATGCAGATCCATCCAGCCGTTCCGGCCTAGTATACAGATTGAAACAAAACAAAGGCGTTCAATGGCTAGTTCAAAAGCTGAAGCTCCGAAAGCTCCGCCACTAAGGAGCATGGACATTCCTGTCCATGGGCTGCAACGGGAATGAAATTAGATGGTCCTCCGTCCATCAGGCCGAATACTCGGTAGAGAGTTGATCTTGGGCGCGAGCCTCTCAAGACCGACTGCAAGAGTTGATGAACCGGAATCCACTCGCGCTATACTGCAGTGCATTCCTACTCTTCCATTGGGATGAAATTGGATTGTGCTTGTCCACCCTCCATTACATACACGATTTTCTTTGCCCTTTTTCTCCTGTGGGAGAGTCTTTTGTCGGAAGGGGGGATTCCGCCGTGATGAAGAAGTTGATTCACATCGATATGGGACTATTAAGGGACAGGCCTGTCGTTATTTTCTGGCCTGTCGTTATTTTGCTGATTATTGGAGGTAGTATGAAGAAATTACGATTTATTCTTTTGCTGTGCATTTTCTCGGTTTCCTCATCCTGTCACGACCATGACACAGCGGAATCATTAGGCGGCAAAAAGGTTTACTCCTTGAGTCAAGGGGAGGCAATTATGGTGAAGGGTGCAGGTTATGGAGGGTTGCAATTATTAATATCTCAGAATGCTGATGGATTGCATATTTTTCAGTGTGGGGAAATTAATCGAGAAACTGGAATCCCTGACATTTACCCAGTCAAGTTGCACATCAAGGGGATCAATGAAATGAACCTCATTGTCACTAGGGATCAAAATGGCCGACAAATTACTTATGAAGATGATAACGGAGATGGTTTAGCTGATTATAAAAGACAATCTGGCAAAACTTATGAACTGAAAGAAGCGAGTTGGAAGCTGATAGAGGATAAGCTGGGAATTCAGTAAAGAGGGGGAGTCCGTGGATTGTGGATTTGTAATGTATTGTATTAAGGGACAGGGCTGCTATTGTATTCAAAAACGTTGGAGGAATAGTAGCACCTGGCTTTTTTGTTCCTGCAAAGCCAGCGCCTTAAAAAAAACCAGTTTTATGAAGATCAAATGTTTAAAATGCAGAAAGTTTCTATTTTTTTTGGTATCCGCATCGATAATTGGATTATCGTTTTCTGTTATATATAAATTTGTTCATAACAAAAGTATTTCTAATGATGACTTCCTATCTAATAAACAAGAGCATTTAGTTGATGAGGAGAGGATTATAAAGCTCATCAATTTGGGTGAGATTGATGCTGCAAAGCGTTTTTTACGCGAGGGTAAGTTGCAGCGAGACTTGCTTATAGTTCTGTTGGCCAATGAGCCAAATTTAGATATGTTGAAGTATGTTAATAGTCTGGGGTGGGATTTAAATATTTTATATGATGATAAAATTTCACCCTTATATGCTATATGTTCAAGTACTTTTGATGATGGTGCTATTGCCAAGATGTTGCCAGATGTCTTGTTGATGGGGGTAGATCCAAATATTGATTTTGGGCTTGAGGCATCAAGTGTTAATCTTTGTGCAATGAACAATAAAATAAAGTCACTTAAGGTTTTGTTGATGAATGGTGCTAAATTTGATTTTGAAGAGGATCAAGGTGTCACACCGTTAATGTTGGCATCACAATATGGTAGCGTCGATTGCGTTGAATTATTAGTGGATAGTGGTGCTAATCCATTAGCGCGCGACAATGATGGTAAAACTGCATTTGATTATTTAGAAATGGAATGGGAACCTACAAATTTAGATAGAGAAAGCATGGGTGACGATATGATAGATTTTTTCAGGGAGGAACACAAATTGCCTTCCGATATTAAATTACGAATTACAAAAATTTTGAAAGGAGAGGGCAAGTGAAAGGGGTCAGCAACTGAAGAGGGGTCATCCTGGGGTCAGATGCGGCGTTGAAATCACAGAGACCGTATAGAGAACGTATAAAGGGACAGGCCTTCTGTAAGGAAAAGGCATTGACTTTTATGTGTTCACATGATTACTTGTCATTGCCATGCGTCAGCCACGTTTCATTTCTCCCACGGCGGAGACTGATTCCAGCCTCTACCACTGCATTTCGCGTGTGGTGGATCGACAGTTTATTCTCGGACGGGCCGAGAAGGATATGTTTGTGCAGATGATGCGTGAATATGAGGAGTTCTGCGGGGTTCAGGTGCTTTCCTATTGTATCATGAGCAATCATTTCCACTTGCTGGTGGAGGTTCCGCCGAAGGTGAAGGGGGCTGCTGTGGCGATGTCCGATGAGGACTTCTTGGCGCGGATGAAGGGGATGTATTCGGGGGCATATTACCTGCACATCGAGCAGATGATGGGTCGGCTCCGCAGCCAGGGGGCTGACGCGGCGGCGGAGGCATTCAAGGCGAAATACACCTGTCGCATGCACGACCTTTCTGAGTTCATGAAAGGGCTGAAGCAACGGTTTACCCAGTGGTATAACGGAGCGCATGGTCGGCGCGGGACTTTGTGGGAAGGTCGCTTCAAGAGTGTGCTGGTGCAGGACGGGTATGCGGCGCGTGTGATGGCGGCTTACATCGATCTGAACCCGATCCGTGCAGGCATGGTGGAGCGGCCGGAGGATTACAAGTGGTGTTCCTATGGCAAGGCGATGCAGCCGATGGGAGGCCAACGGGCACGCCAAGGAATTTGCCGAGTGCTGGCTGGCGCGGATGCCTTTGACCAGCAACGTGATGCTGACGGCAATGCCGAACAGGTGTGTCTGCCATGGGATGACGGCGTGGCGGAGCGCTACCGGATGATGCTTTTTGCCGATGGCGAGGAAGCCTTTGCCGAGGAGCTTCACAGCGGAGAGATGCCGGAACAGAGGAAACCCCGACGCGTTAGGAAAGGTTTTCGCCGCGAGGAAGTCGAGAAGGTGTTAGGTCGCGGAGGCAAACTAACATTGGGCGAATCCATGCGCTGCCGGGTGCGTTATTTCAGCGACGGCATGGTTTTCGGGAGCAAGGCCTTCGTGGAAGGCGTTTTTCAGGGCGCACGCGACCGTTTCGGAGAGAAACGAAAAAGTGGAGCGAGGAGCCTGCGTGGTGTCGGCTGGCAGAATAAGAACCCCCGCCTTTACTCCATGCGGGAACTGAGAAAAGAGCCGTTAGGCTGAGCTGGGATCATGTTCTGAGATGAGGGGGCTGGGGCTGGCGTAACATCCTTGTTCCGTGGCTGTGGAGGCGCGTTAGGCAAGAGCGCACGATTTTCTTTGCCCTTTTTCTCCTGTGGGAGAGTCTTTTGCCGGAAGGGGATTCCGCCGTGATGAAGAAGTTGATCCACATTGATATGGACTGTTTTTACGCTGCCGTGGAGGAGCGTGAGAATCCGGATTTGCGTGGCAAGCCGGTGGCGGTCGGCGGCAGTAGTCGGCGCGGGGTGATTTGTGCGGCGAATTATGAGGCGAGGAAATATGGAGTGCGCTCGGCGATGCCGGGCTTCAAGGCGGTGCAGGCCTGCCCGCAGCTGATCATGCTGCCGGTGAGGTTCGACCTCTACCGGGCGGAGTCGGCGAAGATCCGAGCGATTTTTGGTCGGTTCACCGAGCTGATCGAACCGCTTTCTTTGGACGAGGCTTATCTTGATGTTAGCCATTGGCAGTCGACGCCCTCGGCCATCGCGCGAGAGATCCGTGCGCAGATTTTTGAAGAGACCCGGCTGACGGCATCCGCGGGGATCGCGCCGAACAAAATGCTGGCGAAGATTGCCAGCGACTGGAACAAACCGAACGGTCAGTTTGAGGTGAAGCAGGAGCAGATCGCCGACTTCATGTGTGAGCTTCCTGTTTCGAAACTTTGGGGGGTGGGAAAGCGGATGCAGGAAAAACTGACCCGACTGGGTGTCAAAACCTGCGGTGACCTACAGCGCTTCGATAAGTTCGAGATGTCGCGCCGCTTTGGCAAGTGGGGGCTGGAGCTCCATGAACTCAGCCGGGGGCATGACGAGCGCGAGGTGAAGGCGCACCGCAGTCGGAAATCGATTAGCAAGGAGAACACCTTCACCGAGGATGTGACTCATCCTGCCGACTTGTTGCCGATGCTGCAGCAGATGCAGGAGGAGATCCAGGAGCTGTTGCTGGGGAAATACCGCGATCGCAAAGTGCGCTCACTGGTGGTGAAACTAAAGTTTTCCGACTTCACCAGAACTACGGCGGAGAGTGCCCAGGGGCAGCTCAATGCCGAGGTGTTTCGATTGTTGTTAGATGAAGCCTGGTCGCGCGGCCACGGCAAGTCGGTGCGCCTGTTCGGCATCGGTGTGCGGCTTGTGGATGAAAAAGACGACCCGCAGTTAGAGATGTTTCCCGACTAAGGTTTGGTCAACTTCATCTGCTTGCGAAGCTCGGTGATTTTGGCATCCAGTGCCTCAATTTTCTCAGCGTGGGCCTTGCCTTCCGGCACGGTTTGCAACAGTTCAAGTTTCTTTGCCTCGGCGGCGGTATTGGCGTCGATGGCCTTTTGCTGGGCCGCCTTGAGTTCGGGGATGGAAGCGGCGGTTTTCTCGATTTCCATGCGAATCTGGGTGAACTCCCGGGTGGCGGCGCTCGAGGCCTCCCTGTCCTTATTCATTCTCGCTTGGATCATCTTTTTCTGGGTGGCATCGCTTTTGGCATAGAGCGGCTTCAGTGTCGGGTGGGCGCGTCGGGTTTGGTTGTATTCGCGAGATGCAGCGAGGGAGGCGCTTTGCAGTTTTTCATATTCTGCATTTTCGTGGAGTTGATGTTTGCTGAAGATTTTGCCGGTTTGCAGTGTAAGCTTGAACTTCTCGCGGCTGAGCTGGCGGATGTCGTCGTGAATGTTTGCGGAGGCGGTGATCAGGGTGAGGCTGAGGATGGCGAGGGTGTGGAGTAATTTCATAGTTGCTTGGCGTTTTGTCCCTTGTTGACGATTGGCGATCCGGGTCATGCAGGCGAATGGGGCTGGGTGGATTCCTGACTTGCCGCTGGAGGCATCCACGGCATGATGCGGCCCTAGCTATGGAGTTTCTCGACATCACCGCCATCCTACTCAGTCTGGCTGCGCTATTTTCCTATGTGAACTACCGCTGGATCAAGCTTCCGACCACCATTGGCATCATGTTGATTGGTCTGGCGATGAGTTTGATCTTCATCGGCATCGGCCAATTTTCGCCGGATCTCACCGAGGCGGTGGATGAGTTCGTGACACGCATCGATTTTAACAAGGCATTGATGAATGGCATGCTGAGTTACCTGCTCTTTGCCGGGGCGCTGCATGTGAATCTGAATGAGCTAAAGAAGCAGGCACGCATTGTTAGTATCATGGCGAGTTTGGGGGTGGTTGTTTCCACCTTTCTGATCGGGGCGGTGTCGTATTTCCTGTTCCAGGCGTTTGGGCTCGGGATCCCGTGGATTTGGTGTCTGGTATTTGGTGCACTGATCTCACCCACCGATCCTGTGGCGGTGTTGGGGATTTTGAAAACGGCAGGCGCACCGAAGTCGCTGGAAACCAAGATTACTGGCGAGTCGTTATTCAATGATGGGGTCGGTGTGGTGGTTTATATCGCGTTGTTAGGAATTGCCGGATTCGGTCCGGATGCTGGTCATGGACATGAGCCGGGGGACATCGCGATGCTATTTCTCAAGGAGGCCGGGGGTGGTTTGTTGCTGGGTGGAGTGCTGGGCTATGGCTGTTACCGGTTATTGAAATCGATCGATCATTACCACGTGGAAGTTTTGCTGACGCTGGCTCTGGTGACCGCTGGCTACCGCTTGGCCATGTCTCTTCATATTAGCGGTCCGCTGGCGATGGTGGTGGCGGGTCTGATGATTGGCAACCATGGCCGCGAGGATGCGATGAGCGAGAAGACACGGCTGCAAATCGACACCTTCTGGGAGCTCATTGATGAAATTCTCAATGCTTTGTTATTCCTGCTGATTGGTTTGGAAATCTTCGTTCTCGATTTCTCAACGCCTGTGTTGATTGCGGGGCTGGTGTTGATTCCGGTGACCCTGCTGGCGCGTTACGTGGCGGTGTCTATTCCCATCACCCTGCTCAGGCCGTGGCGCACCTTTACCACAGGCTCGGCAAAAATCCTGACCTGGGGTGGATTACGCGGTGGGATCTCTGTGGCATTGGCTCTGGCGATTCCCACGAGTCAGGGGGAGATCCGTGATGTGATTTTGCTGGCCACCTATGTGATTGTGATTTTCTCCATTTCGGTGCAGGGTCTGAGTTTGAAATCATTGGTCGCCAAGACGCTGGCCAGAAACGCGGAACGTGATGCCGGCTAAGAAAAACAAAAACAAACCCCTGGTCGGCAAGGCGCTGATCAAGGAGGTGAACCGCCGCATCCGCGCCGCACGTAGCTACTGGGATGCTCACAACAACCGCGCCTGCCGGGGCGAGCGCGAGAAGGCGATGGCGCTCTACGAAATCTTGACCAAGGAGCAGCGCGAGCAGGTGCCGCAGACGCTCAGGGTGTGGCTGCGCTACCGCAGTGAAAAATACTTTGGCGAGCACCGCACCAAGCCGGGCAGCAAGCGGAAGGGCTAGCTGCCTGATCATTGCGGCGTGCTCCGGCTTTGGAGCGATGGATCAGACGAGTGTCGGTTCTGGTTCTGGCTCTGGGTTGGGAGCTTCCACCCGGTGGGTAATGGGGATCAGTTGGCCACCGTTCACGCGCGATTCTTCGGCGGCAAACCCGATCAGGACGCCTTCGATGGAGTTCTCGATCAGTGTGCTGTCCGGACCGCTGCCGCGGAAGATCGTGTCCATGGCATTCACCAGTCCGTAGTCGCCACCTCCGTGGCCCTTGTAACCATCGGCGATGTCGTTTTCCAACACGATGTTCTCAGTGACTCCGGTGGCGTGATTGCGCACGGTGATATCGACGTCGGTGGCCTCTTTCATCGAGTGTCCGCCACGCAGGACGCCTTTGGTTCCGAAGACTTCGATGGATCTTCCCAGATCAAAAGCCGTCATGGTCAGGCTGGCGGTGGCACCATTTTCAAAGTCCATATTGACCACCTGGTGGTCCACGGCATCGTTGTCGCAGCGCCATGCGCAGCGTCCCCATTGGGAGGTCTTCAACCATTCTAACACCTCTTCGTCACTGCGTTCCGTAGGGTGGGGGTAGACCATGTCTAACCAGCGCTTGTGTTTGCCGATGTAGTGGTGGGCGTCATACATGCAGTTGCCTCCTTGGGGGGCGGCATGCGGGCAACCGGAGACACATCGGTCGATCGCACCGGCGGGTGCGTTCTCGGCGGTGAAATGTGAGAGTCTGCCGAATGAGCTGACGGCCTTGCAACGACTGCCCATCAGCCAGGCGAGGTAATCTGTATCGTGGCTACACTTGGCGATGATCATCGGTGTGCACTCACTGGTTTTCCCCCAATGACCGCGGACAAATGAGTGGGTCTGGTGCCAGGCTTCCACGCCCTCATTGGCATGGATGGAGATGATTTCACCGAGCTCTCCTGAGCTGATGACCTCGTGAACTTTGGAATAGAAAGGAGTGTAGCGCAGCACGAAGCAAAGCAGGATCTTACGATCGTATTTCTTAGCGAGTCGCGCCAGCTCAAGGGTCTGATCCAGCGTCTGGGCAGCTGGTTTTTCCAGCAGCAGGTGGTATCCTTTTTCCAGCGCTTTCTTCGCCGGTTCGAAGTGGTATCCGTCCTGGGTGGCGATGATGATCACGTCGGACAGTCGGTCTTCCGCAAGCAGCTCGTCGGCGCTGTTGAAGCTTCGGAAATCCGGGTTGTTGGAAATGTTGCGCATCGCCTCCCGGCGCTCGGGGATGGGGTCAGCCCCAGCCACCACGGAGTAGCGATTGCCCAATGTCGTAGCGATACTGGAGTAGGTGCGAGCGCGCGATCCACAGCCACAGGTGGCAATGGTGAGAGGCTGGTCGGTTTCAAACATGCTCGAGCATCCTCCTGCATGCTTCGAGAAAAGCAAAGTGTGAAAACACGTAGAAGGGGGCGAAAAATAGCCAGATTACCGACCTGTTGTCGGTGAAAGTCGCGGTGGCCAGCTCGAGAATCACGTCTGTCAGGCACCCCGTCACTGGACATTTTCGCGCCAGCGTGCATCCTTGTTTCATGCGCTATGTGTGTCTCCTCATGACCGTTGTGTTCGCCCTGTTCACCTACTGGCAGTTGAATGATCTGGACCAGTATCACACTGAGAAGTGGTATCTCTGGGTGGCTGCTTATGCCGTCTGTGCATTGATTTCCCTAGCGAGCTTCTTCCGCCGCCTGCCGGTGATTGTCTACATCGCCATGGCGGTCGCCGCCGTTTCCGCCGCTGTGATTCGGGTGCAGGGGGTCGACTGGAGCCACAAGATTCTCTACAACCCAGACAACCCATCCGGCAACGAAACCGGGGGGCTTCTGTTCGTTACCCTGTGGATGATTGTGCTCGCTTGGGGCAGGAAGGCACCCGCGAAGAAAAGCGCCGAGTTATGAGTCTGGATCCGCAGATCGCCAAAACGAATCTATCACGCATCGCGCGGGAGTTGGGTTTTGACGATTGTCGGGTGTCCCGCGCGCGCGAGGCAACCCACGCCGAGGCCTACAAGCAGTGGGTGGCAGACGGCTGTGCCGGCGAGATGGGCTGGATGGAAAAAAACATCCAGCGTCGCGTCAATCCCACGGAAGTGGTGCCGGGTGCCTGCTCGGTGATCAGTCTGGCGCTGAACTATTTCCCCGGGGAGGAGAACCCGGACGTCGATTACCGCATTGCGCGATATGCCTGGAATGAGGACTACCACGACATCATTGATGCCAAGCTGAGGGATCTGAACCACGCGCTGGAGGAAATGGGCGGCGTGCAGCGTTTTTACACCGACACCGGCCCTGTGTTAGAGCGCGACTTCGCTACCGACTCGGGCCTCGGCTGGAGTGGCAAGTCCTGCGTGCAAATCCACAAGGAGATGGGCACCTGGTTTTTCCTCGCCGAGCTGATCACCACCCTCGACCTGCCGCCGGACCAAGCCTTCGGCGATCACTGTGGCAAGTGCACGCGTTGCATCGACGGCTGCCCAACCAATGCCATCACCGAGCCCCATCGGGTGGATGCTCGCCGCTGCATTTCCTACCTCACTATCGAGTATCACGGGTCGATCCCCCTGGAGTTCAGGAAGCAAATCGGGGATCGGATTTACGGCTGTGACACCTGTCTCGATGTCTGCCCGTGGAACCGCTTTGCCAAGGTGAGCCGGGAGACGAAATTCCACGCTCGGCAGTCGGTCTTTCAAAAGCAGCTCCGTGATTTCCTCGAGCTCGACGACGACGCCTTCCGCTCCCTGTTCGCCAAATCGCCGATCAAGCGGATCAAACGGAGCCGATTTCTCCGCAATGTCTGTGTCGCTCTGGGCAACGTCGGGACACAAAAAGACCTGCCGGCGTTAGAGCGCTCGGCAGGTGATGAAGATGCCCTGATCTCGGAACACGCCGCGTGGGCGGTGGCGGAGATCAAGGCGAGGATGAGCGATTAGAAGAACATCCGGTAGGCCAGGCCGTAAGTGAAGCCTTCGTAGATGTCTTCACCATCGGAATCGAGGTCCTCCCACTCCACGCCCGCCATGAGCTTGGAGTTGTGGCCGCAGAAGTAGTAGTTCAGGCCGAGGTAGAGGCTGTGGTGCTCGTCGCCACGACCGTTGCGCAGGGAGGCGATGTCTTCCTGGCGGGCGTCACCGGCGTTGCGCACATAGCGGCTGTTCAGGCGGATGCCTTCGGATTTGCTGGCATGCTGATACTGGTAGCGGAACACGGCTTCCACGCGATCGTCCACAATCCAGTAAGACGGCATCAGCACGGCACCCCAGAAGTTTCCGTCGCGGGCGCTGTTGCCCATGTCGCGGTTTTCACCGAAGATGAGGTTAGCGTTGAATGCTCCCCGGCCTTGTTCGGCTCTGAAAATGGCGGAGGCCACCCAATCGAAGCTGACCAGATCGTCGTCGGCATTGTTGCTGTCGTGATCGACATAGGCCAGGGCGAGGATCGCTTCGGCGCTCTCGAAAGGAGTGCTCTCGGTGAGGTCATAACCCAGACGACCGTGGTACAGCGTGCCGACGTCCCAGTCGGCAATCTCGGTGCTGGACTCGGTGCTGAAGACACCGAAGTAGTAGCTGAATTTTCCAGCTTCCGCATTCATCCAGGCGCCGGTGAGGTTGGGCTGAGGGAAGACTTTGTTGGCGATGGCGGAGCGTTCGATGGTCTTGATCTTCTTCGAAGAAGTGGCGACCTCATCGCTGAGCTTGATTTCGGCTTTACCGACACCGAGTTCGAACTTGTCAAAGCCGCTCATGCCGAAGGCCTTTTGCGCGTTGAACAGCAGTTGGGCTTCGTAAATGTCGGCGTATTCGATGTCGAGATCACCACCGGACGGGCGGGTGTCCTGCTCCATGTCCGCATTGGCCCAGAGGTGGAAGTACTCCAGGAACTTGACGCGGGCGCCGAGGCGGAGGCGACGGAATTCGCCTTCACTGTCGTACCAGAAATCCTGACCACCGGCATCGCCGTCGATCCAAGCTTGTTGATACTGCATCCGACCAAAAATACCCACTTCTTGGATGATGGGGTTGTCGCTGTTCTTGTAAATAGTGCCCGGCTTGGAAGTCAGCCAGCTGCAAAAATCGCCGTTGCTGGCGGGTGGAGTGACGGGGGGCAAGGCGGGTTCTCCGGCGCTGGCCGTAGAGATAGCAAGGGCGACGGCGGAGCCTGCGAGGGCAGCGCGTGACGCAACATTGGTTACTTTTTTCATGGTTTTATCTGGTTGGTTTGCAGGGAAAAATGCCCGCAAGGTGTTTGGGGAAATAGCAGATCCGCCAGATGCTCGAAAGGACAAAAAAAGAGGTGCGGTCTCACGACCGCACCTCCCTTAGTTTACCAGATAAACCAGAAAGGGGATGAACCCCTCAATGATTAGAAATACATGCGGTAAGCAGCCCACAGTGTGGTGGCATCTGCATCACCTTCAGGGGCGTCGAGTGTTTCATACTCAGCACCGACCATGATCTTGGAGTTGTGTCCGCAGAGATACCAGTTCAGGCCAGCGTAGATGCTGTGGTGGGAATCACCACGACCACCGTCGACATCGTGATCAAGCACGTCGGCGCGGAAGTAGCGGCTGTTGGTGCGCACACCTTCTTCTTCGTCAGATCCCATGTAGGAGTAACGAGCGACAAACTCGAGCTTGTCTTCGATGAGGTAGGTGGAAGGCATGACGACCACACCCCAGAACTTGCCGGAGCGCTCTTCTTTTACATAGTCGCTGCTGCCGTTGTCACCGTAGGCCACGTTGACCATCAGGTTCCAGTTGGCGAGCTGAGTTTCGTAGGCTGCGGATGCCACCCACTCGTAACCCACACCAATTTCATCGTCGCCAGAATCATCGGCGTCGTTGTTGTAGAAGAAGTCGAAAAGCAGGTTGCTGCCACCCAGATCGAAGGAGGAGCTCAAGTACCAAGCGGAGCCGTGGTTGTCCAGGCTGCCGAGGGCGTCGCTCTCGTCGAGGCTGAAGTAACCGATGGTTCCTGCCCAGATGCCGCGCTCAGCATCCACGGAGATACCGGTGTAACGACCGTCGTAGATCTTGTTGGAAAGTGCGGAACGTTCCACTGTTTTGATCTTCTTGGAAGATGTGTGGGACTCGTGACCGACCTTCACTTTGTGACGACCGTAAGTGAGGCTCACTTCATCGAAACCAGCGAAGTCCTTGAGGGTGTAGGAAAGCTTGAGCTGATCCCAGTCTTGGTAGGAATACTCGCGTCCTTCACCATCACGCACACCGTCGTCGATGAGGTTGACGTTACCTTTCAGCTTGAAGCCGTTGAGGAACTTCATCTCGGCGCCGAAGCGGAGACGACGCACTTCGTCCAGAGTGTCGCTGAAACTTTCACCATCGACGTCGTCACCGTTGATGTAAGCGCCTTGAAGTTGGACACGACCGAAGAATTTCAGGCTCTGGATGAACGGAGCATTTTTGTCTTCGTAGAACTTGCCGACGGTGGAGAAACCATCACACCAGCTGCCGTTGTTAGGAGCAGGTGCTGCAGGGGGAGCCATAACTTCGCCAGCGATGGCTGTGCCGGTAAGAGCAGTGGCACCGAGAAGTGCTGATGCGATTTGATTGTTCTTAATCATAGTTTTTGTCTGATTGTAGTTTGTAGGGTGTGGTGGACTTCCGGTTGTTGTGTGGTTGTCCGACGCGGAGGGGGTATAGCAGCGCCGACGATCATTGATCGTTCTTTATTGTGTGACACAATGGTCAGAAATGTGAATCGTATTTATTGCACGCGGATAAAGCTGATTTCGCCACGGCCTGGTTTACCTTCATCGGCGGATAGCACGGTGGTGGTGCTGCCAGTGCGGATGGCGATGACATCTTCAGGACGGCTTCCCACGGAGACGATGGCCTCTTTTACGGGAGCTGTTGGCTGGTCGAGGTTCATGATGACCACGCGGTTGGCGCGCTCGATGCCGATGGCGCAGTAGAGGTGACCTCCCTGACGGAACAGGGCGACGCCTTCCGGATCACTGCGTGTGCCCATGCCGCCAAGACTGCGGATGTTGACCCGGGCTAACAACTTTGGCTGGCTGAGGTTGTTAGCACTGACTTGGTAAAAGGAAGCGCTGTCGGTGCCCTCTTCCGCAATGGCGAGGATGGTCTGGCTACCGTGGGAAATCAGATGAACTCCATCCGGTTGGGCATTTCGTGGCAGACGAATGACGCCGCCGAGCGATGGCGAGTTGCTGAGTCGAACCAGTGCGATGGCATTGTCCTCCTGGCAGCTCACCGCTGCGAACCGTGATGTAGGATCGATGGCGATGAACTCAGGTTCGACGCGACCTGCGGGCCGACCCAGTGCTGCGGCCAATCCTGGCACCTTGCGGAATGCCAGTGACTTGCCATTGCCTAGGTTTCCAGAGATGGGGGCCACCAGGATGTTACCCGGAGTGCTGCCATCGCCCTCGGCCTCATCGGCGACCACGACCCAGCGTCCGTTCGGTGCCACGCCGATGCTATCGAGCTGGATGCCGATTTTTTGATCAATCACCACCTTCTGCTGGCCGCGGGCTGCGGCGTTGAGATCGATGACAACCAGGCGCCCTTGCTCGCCATTGACGGCTGACAGCGCGTAAGGCTGAGTGGGGTGGGCGGAGACGCTGGTGGGCTCGCCACCGAGTTGGATGCCCTGGATGCCGGGACTGGAGGCATCCATGTCCAAGGGTTGTGGGTTGGCCGCTCCAGGGTTGGGTAGGCGCATGACCTGGATTTCCTCTGCCACGGAGTTGGTGGCGAGGAGCAGGCCGTGGTGCTTGGCATACGAAATGATTTCCGAGGATCTCCCCGGGCTATCGTAGGTGCGCAGCTTGGTGACGTGCTGGCTGGCGATTTCAGGGGTAGCGGGACCGCTTTTTAATTGCGACGGGCCGCATTGTGAAAGGATGGCAGTGGCAGACAGCGCCAATGGCAGGATGGTAGAACGAGATAGGTATTCCATGAGCCAGCACTAACGCTGACATCTCGGCAAAATCCTTCTTTTCTCGGTGACAATTGTGCCACGTCAAGGGGCCCTCCTTCCACTTAGGCAGAGTAAATCCCGAGAGCCTGGCGCAGGCAGGCGATGGCAAACTGACGCTTGCCACGGGTGGGACGCGGCGGAGTGTGGAGCTCCCAGTGACGTTGTTTGCCCACTTGGTGCAGTTTGTCAGTGGGGTTCACCATACTGGCGTTTTCGCAGATGCAGAGCATTGGGAGATCGGCGTGGCTGTCGGAAAATCCATGGCTGTTAGGAAGTGCTTGCCCTGCCGCAGGGTCATACCCGCGAGGAAGAATGGCGCGCATTTTCACCAGCTTGTTCGCGCCCTTGTTGTTGCCTCCGTGAAGGTCCGGGAAGAGCTTCACCCTGCCGTCAATTTCCAGCTCGGTGCCAAAGCAATGGTCGAAGCCTAACTTGCGAGCGATCGGTTTCACCCAGATGTCAGGGCTGGCGGAGCTGAGCACCATCAGTCGGCCACTGGCTTGCTCCCGCTTCACCACCTCCAGCATTTCCGGATAGAAGGCCGCGGGGAAGATTTCCTCGACAAATTCCTCACCGAGCTGCTCCAGCGTCGCGCGATCCATGCCCCAGAGGTAGTTCAAAAACACCCGCTTCATGCCTCCGGCACCGAGGATTTTGGTCAGCGGTAAAAAGGGAATCAGGATGAGCAAATAGAAACGACGCCACGGCATCCGCTTGAGCACGAAGTTACAGAACAGCAGCTGGGTGTCCCAGGGGATCAAGGTTTGATCGAGATCAAAGAGGGCGTAGCCGGTGGCTGGCTCAGGAGTTCCGCTGCGTGGAGGCATGGCTGAGCCTTGCTGGGGAAATTATGGATTGCAAGCCAAGAGGGGATCGGGCATCACTTTGCGCGATGAAAAAAATCATGGTTGCGGCCTGCTTGTTGGCCATTTCGTGCCTGGCATCCTTGCACGCACAAATCTACGCCGATGTGAGCACCAGCATGGGAAACTTCTCCATCAAGCTGGAATACACCAAAGCGCCGCAAACGGTGGCCAACTTCATCCGACTCGCCGAGGGCAGCGCGCCGTGGGTGGATGAGGCAAGTGGCCAGGTGAAACAGGAACCCTACTACGATGGAGTCACCTTCCACCGGGTGATCTCCGGCTTCATGAGCCAGACCGGTTCACGCAGCGGCGATGGCACCGATGGCCCAGGCTATACCTTCAAGGACGAGTTCAGTAGCCTGTCGCACACGGGGCCATACATTGTGTCCATGGCCAACTCCGGCCCGAACACCAACGGTTCCCAATTTTTCATCACGGCTGCGACCCAATCTGGGCTCGATGATGTGCACACGGTTTTTGGTGAAGTGGTCTTCTACGATGCGCCGGACGATGGCGCCTCATACACCGGTGTGGGGAGAGAAGTTTGCAATGCCATCAATACCGTGGAGACCGATCCCTCCACCGATCAACCTCTCGTCGATGTGGTGATCAACTCGATCACCATTCGTCGGGTGGGTAGCTCGGCAGAAAACTTTGATGAGCACGCGCAGGGATTACCGGTCGTCACCGCCTTGCCGCTGAGTTTCGATCATCAGGGGGCATCCGTGACCATGGGCGCTGCGCAGCCGACTGGATCCGTGACCCGCATTACCCGCAGTGAAGATTTGGAAACCTGGGAAGACTATGCCGACATCTACCTCGACCTGGATGACACGGCCGAGAGCTCACTGGATATTTCCGAGGTCGCAGCTGATAAGGACAAGCTGTTCTTTCTCGCCTCGCAAGTGACATATCCACTGGAGAGTTACCTCTGGCCTCGTTCATTAAATGGGCAAACGTTAAGCCTGGTGATTGATGGTTATGGGACGTTTGCATTTTACTTCACATCCGACGATGGTGGCACGGTGGTTGTTAATAATACAGGTTCTGCCGCGTTCACTGTGGATCATCTTGAGCAAGACGGTTATGGAGCTAGGAAAGTGTTCTACACAGGCTTCACGGATTCAGGCTACGATGTTTGGTTTCAATTGAGAATGGGGATCGATGATGATTTTCCACTGTATTCCACCGGACGAAACAGCGGCTATATTTTACATCATAATCCAGATACTGATGGCATCACCTACTACACAACGAGCGGCAATCTCCACTTAACTCGATAGCTATGATGTCAGAAAATGTGATCAAATTATCAGGTGTCGGCAACGGCAGCAGCCGCCGAGTAGCGGTTCCTCACTTCGAAATCGAAGCCGGTGAACACTGGGCGGTGATCGGGGGGAACGGCTCGGGGAAATCCACCTTTGCCGCGATGCTGGCCGGGGCGGTGAACCTGTCCGAGACCCAGCGGGTGACCGGTTTTGAAAAAGTCCTGCTGGTTTCCTTCGAGGACGAACAGAGGTTGTTAGAGCGGGAGATTTATGAGGACGACAGCGAGTCGATGGACCGGATCGACTACGGTCGCACCACCCACGAGCTGATCACCGAGCTGGCGGTGCCGGATGCGGACATCGAAGGCATCATCGAGACCATGCAGCTGCAGGCCTTTCTGCACACCGGCTTCCGCATTCTCTCCACTGGCGAACGCCGCCGAATGATGATCGCCCGCGCCCTGTCCCAAGCGCCAGACATGCTGGTGCTGGACGAACCCTACGATGGCCTCGATCACGCCTTTGTTTCCCACCTCAAGGAAGTCATCGCCCAGCTCAGTCTGGAAATCCCGGTGGTGCTGATCGTGAATCGGCTATCCCACCTCGGCGACCACATCACCCACCTCGCCTGCCTGCATCAAATGCAGCTGGTGCTCTCCGGCGAGCGCAAGGAGGTGGAACAAAGTGCGCTCTGGCAGCAGCTGCAATCGATGGGAGCCGCCGACCGCCCACTGCCATCGGCACTGGAAGACGCGGTGCCCTATCAGCCGCTTTCCGGCCAGCCGATCATCGACATGCGCTCGGTGGACGTCGGCTATCACAACAAGGAAATCATCCGAGGTCTCGACTGGCAGATCATGCCTGGTGAGCATTGGAAAATCAGCGGCCCGAACGGCTCAGGGAAATCCACCTTGGTGAACCTGGTCTCCGGCGATCATCCGCAGTGTTACAGCAATGAGATTTACCTCTTCGGCCAGCGCCGCGGTCAGGGGGAATCGATCTGGGACATCAAGCGCCACATGGGGTTGATGTCGACCGCACTGCACCAGCAATATCGCGTTCGGGTGCCGGCGGAAACGGTGCTGGTGTCTGGCTTTTTCGATAGCATCGGCATCTATCAGCCGGTGTCGCGCGAGCACAAGCGCATCGGAGCCGAGTGGTTGGAGTTCCTACAGCTCGACAAGCATGCGAAGACGAATTTCCAGAATCTGTCCTTCGGCCAGCAGCGCATGTTATTGATCGCCCGCGCCCTGATCAAGCGGCCCCACCTGCTGATCCTCGACGAACCCTGCCAGGGGCTCGATCCGATAAACCGCGCCTTGGTCATCCAGCTGATCGATGAAATTGCCCGCCGCAAGATCGCCCAGGTGCTCTACATCTCGCACGATGCCGAAGACCATCTCGACTGCCTGACCCACGAGCTGCGCTTCGAGAAAATCCAGCCCTGTCCGGAGTCGGGGCCGGCCTACGCGATTGCCAAAGGGGAGATCTGAGCTAAACGGTTTGATCTTTGGTGGGGATGCGTTAGATGTCAGGAATGAAACTACTACGCAGAAAATTCTCCTCCGCGCTCTTTTGTTCACTTGGCGCCTGTCTGGTGACCAGCGCCTCCGCCGCACCGGATAAGACCGCCGACTCCAAAGCCCTCGCCGAGGACTTAGGCTCACTTCGCAATGCCCAGGTGGCGATCGAGATGCCGGATACGAAGAAACAGCTGACCTACTTTGCCGGATCGATTTCCAAGGAAGACCAGGCAAAAATCGCCCGTCTCGCCCCGAACGTTCGCATCGTCACCGGCTTGACTCCAAAACAGGCAATCGCCCGCGCCACCGAAGCCCACGGTGCCAGTGCCCGTTTGGTCACGCCTGAATTTCTCGCCAAGGCCAGCAACCTTCGTTGGGTGCAGGCGCCAACTGCCGGGGTGGATCGCTACTTGGGGATCAAACCGCTGATCGAGAACGACAAGATTGTCATGACCAATGCCCGTGGTGTGCACGGCCCGGCCATTGCCGACCACGCCATGGCCATGCTGCTGACACTCACGCGCAACTTGAACCACTACGCCGAGAATCAGAAAAAAGGGGAGTGGGACCGCCGCGGTGGTGGCACCAGCCAGCAGATCGCACTGAAAGGAAAAACCATGCTGGTGGTGGGCCTCGGTGGCATTGGTTCCGAGATCGCGCAGCGCGCCCATGGATTTGGCATGAACGTCATCGGCACCCGCCGCAGCGATAAGCCATCGGCGGATTACATTAGCAAAGTAGGAAAGGCAAAGGACCTCATCACGATGTTGCCCGAGGCCGATGTGGTGGCACTCGCCGTGCCGCTGACCGATGAAACCAAAGACCTGATGAACAGCGAGGCCTTTGCGGCAATGAAGCAGGGTTCCTATTTAATCAACATCGCCCGCGGTAAGGTGGTGAATACCGAGGCGATGATGAAAGCTCTGAGAAGTGGCAAACTCGCCGGTGCCTGCCTGGACGTCACCGATCCTGAGCCGCTGCCTGCCGATCACCCACTCTGGAAACAAGCGAACGTCATCATCACCCCGCACATCGCCTCGCGTGCCGAAGTCACCACCGAGCGCCGCTCCGCCCTGTTAGTGGAAAACCTCCGCCGCTTCGGTGCCGGCGAGCCACTACTCAACTGCGTGGACAAAAAAGCAGGGTATTAGCGGCGGTCATCTCCAGCGTGCCAGAGAAACCATGCTTCCAACAATTTTTGGTTTCGAGGTTGACCATTCGCAGTAAATATTGACTCTTAATAAGAATGTTAGCTGATTTTTAGCATCTCTTTGCTCATTATTGTGATGAAAATCACTCACGGTCAGCTTCGGAAATACATACAATTATGAAACTTAATAAAACCACCCAAACTTCTCTAATTGCTCTAGGAATAATCGCTTTATCAACTTCAGCTCAGGCAGCGCTCGTCATATATGATTTCAATAATGGAACTGGGCTAGACAACGTGGGCGTAGGAGGCACCATGACTGTGGATGGACTCACCCTTACCACTGAAGATGTCGTTGGACATGATGGCTCTCTTGATTCGGCTGGAGGCAGTCATGAGACAAATATTGTCACCAATGCGAATGCTTTAGGTGTTAATTCTGCAACGACTCCACTCAATGCGGGCAATGATGCCAGGGATTTTGATCCGGGCGAAGCGTGGATTTTTTCGTTCGATCAAGATGTCGAGTTAACCTTACTTAATGTGAGTAGCTTGGACACAGTTACGGAATTGACCATCAGCTCTTCTGCTTTCTCCAATCTTGTGTTTGTTGACGGCACAGCCAATGATGACTTTGATCTGCTCAACACCTTTGTTGCAGCTGGAACAGAAATCACGATCATGAACACATCGGTTGATTCAACAGTAGACGATAGCCATGATTTTCGTATTACGGAACTTCATGTCAATACTGTCCCCGAGCCAAGCTCCACTGCACTTCTCGGCCTTGGCGGACTTGCACTTATCATGCGCCGTCGCATGTAGTTAGGCATTTGCGTAAATCCTAACAATTTATTTTCAAAGGCGGGGCTTCGGCTCCGTCTTTTTTGATGTAGGGGGGCTTACTCAGTTTCAATGAGAGGCTATTGTTGCTGCCCTGATCTAGATTCTGGCAGAGTGCTCTGGATTGCCATGCCAATCACAGCAGGGCCTCTTTATGAAAGGGAGTTAGTCGTCTACCGATAAACTAAATCTGAGGAATTTCCTAGGCTCACCATTTAGGGGGGTGGTGAAATCGATGGTGTTGGTTAGGAACTCTCCTTCGATAGGGTTCCAAGTCACGAGATCCGTTGAGGAAAACACTTTGACTAACACATCTTCTGCTCTCCGGTAGTTGGGAAAGGAGAGGGTAAGCGTATCATTCACCAAGATGGGGGAGGGCATACTTGTGGGGGGATCCATTTGAGTAGGATCGAGCCCAAGAGCGTACTCGTAGCTGTTAGCGATTCCGTCACCATCATCATCTGCCCCAGGTCCTCCCTCTAAGGTTGGAAATCGATTCTCCATCCACCCTGAATATCCACGTTCCTCCACACCAATGGAATCAAGGAGGCCGCGATCCACGATGAGGCCAAGCCCATTCCAAAGAGCAGGAGAGCTTACGGCAATGTTGATCGAGACAAGGGGAGAACCGCTATTGAGGTCTGTGCCGGTGGTGAGGTCTCTAACCCTAAGTTCTATTTGCCGAAGTCCGTTCTGGTCTGGCTCAGTCCATGACGTTGTCAGTCGATACCAATGCCCCGGTTGATAGCTGAACCCGGTGCTTAAATGGAGGTTGGCACCGGTGCGGAGAAAGAATGAGCTGTCGCTATTGAGTCCCATGCCGATGCCTGTTTCTGAAGTATTGAATGTCTCGTTGGTGTTGGTGTCCCCGGCCCATCCTGCCACCAGTAATGTGGAGTCCGATTGAGAGGGAAGAAACTCAGCCACCATTGATCGAGCTGCTGAAAGTGGGTGAATACGCTCCACTTCTCCTGCGAGAGGGCTCGCGAGAGTCGGATTGCCAACAGCTTGCCCTCCAGGGTATTCACCGGAAGCTGCCGAGGCGACAACGTCCAAACCGGCGTCTGCTGAGAAATCAAATTGACGGTCCAGATTTCCTACAGAAAATGCGGGTTCCTCAAAGCCGAGGATTCTCTCTTGCCCTCTCAGCAATGCACCAAGTCGCTGACCAAAACTGATCATCGAGGCAGCATCGAAGTGAGTGCCATCATAAGTGGTGTAATTAAGGCTGGGTGTGAAGCTGGCGTTTCGAACATCGCGACTCAGTTGCCACTGGATCTCGCGGAAGCTTGCCGGCTTGGTCGGAGAAAGCTCTCCGATGACAAAGCGGAGGTTGGGGTAGCCGAGGTCCTTTCGGACACTTGAGATGAAGTTTTTCAGAGTTTCAGCATACTTAGATTCGCGATTGCCATCAGATTCACCTTGATGCCAGAACATCGCGTGGAGTGTGTATGTGTCTCCCGCATCAGTGATCTCTTGAAGCGCCTGTTGTACTGAACTGATCAATTCGGTGTAAAGAGGGCCGACGTCGGATGGGTCTGGAAAGGGCGGATGCCAATCCTGCTCCGATAGGGCAAGTGAGGTGCCGCCACGAGACACTTTGATGAATGCAGGATTGGGATAGTATTGGGAGAGCACCGTTGCCGCCCCAATCTCTACCCCAAAGGTCCCCCGAGGAAGGGCGCCGCTAGAGCCAGGCGCGATAGAGAAGCCCGGACGCACCAAGGACCAATTTTGGTAAAGAGGATCACTGGTGTCACCGTAAGCAGGGTTGGAATAATGAATGATAACCCCGGGTTGCTGAGACGCATAGGAAGCCAGGGATCCGATGAGTTCACTGCTCAAACCTCGCCCATCTGCATTTGATTGACCGGCAATGATAAACACATCGCGATGTGTTGAGCCTGGAGGGAAAACAGGGACGACCAACTCGTAGCCTATACCGTCATAACGGGTCCGCTCACTATCGTTTGCTTCGGTGGAGGCGTATCCGTTGATGTGAATTTGCACGACTTCATTGTCCGTTGTCGTAGTGACTGTTCCAAGGTCTGCTGCTCCTGCATTATCTCCTCGCCCATTGGTATAGCTCGCGTCGAAGACAATGGCCGGGGCGGATGTTTGATCGACACTGAGGTAGTTGGAGGCGTCGAAGATGTCATCTTGGGTAGGGCTACTGCCTATGCGAGCGGCGATGTCGCGGTTATTCCCCTTATCAAAGATAGCGACAATGCGGTAAGTTCCTGCCGTCGGAAAAGTCACTGAGGTGATTAGATCATCTGTGTCTTCGCTATCGCCTGCGGAGTTCCCAGTGTCACTTTCAAAAAAAGTGCCTATACCTTCAAATCCGGCGACAGTCCTTAGGCTCCAGAGGTCATCAGTACTATTTGATGCGGTGGCGTAGTTTGCTGGCGGGGCCTGAGTCAGAGCTTGCCCCTCGAGGGTGGTATTATTCAAGGTGGCGTCGACATAGGTGTAGTCTGCCAACAATGCTTGGCTCAAACAAAAGGTAAAAAGAGAGAGCGCGAGGGGTCGTAAATTCATACGTGTAAGATGATTAGAGAGGGTTTGAAGGGCTGTGGATATTGAACCTGATAATATCAGGAGGCAATTTTTTTCTAAGATCGATGCTGGGTATAAGCCGCGGTCATCATCAGAGCACTGGCGAAACCATGTCTCAATCATGGAGGCTTATGCTTTCCAAAGCTGTTGCAGGCGTTAGGATGGTGGGTGTGAAATGTAGCACGCCATTCCCGCCATCCCGGTTGAGAAAAAACATGATCGCGTTTGTGAGATCAACTTTAGCCGTGATCTTAGGGGTGGTGATTTCTGCCGATGGCTTGGCTGCGCCAGAAAATTACGTGGCCGGGGGTGAACCAGAGCTGCTGCTTGCGTTGGGCTCCGATGACTACGCTGTTAGAGAGCGCGCTCACGCGGAGCTTCTGAGTTTGGCGAAGCTTTATGGCCAGAAGCGCCTCTCTGAACTGGCGCATACTTACTTTGCAAGCAATGATCCCGAGCTCCAAAGCCGCCTTTACGCCATCCTCAAAGTGTGTCGGCAGGCGCGAGCCAAGCCTGTGCTTGGTCTATCATTCAAGGAAGAGGAGCTAAAACTGAAGGATGGCACCCACGTCATCGCGATGTTTGTTAGGCGCCTGAGTCGTGGCAAGTCGGCACAGAAAGCCGGCTTGATGGTCGGCGATCGAATTGTGCGCATCGGGTCACAGGATGCGAAATCAGACGGCAAGCCTTACGTGGTCAAGCAAGCCGTTGCATCGCTTCAAGTAGGCAAGAAGGTGCCTTTTCATATTTTACGTGAGGGGAAAGCCCTGGCTCTTCTTGTGCGAATCGAAGGAGCACCGGTGGATGATTCCGATGAAGCACGGCGCGAGAAAGAGGAACAATTTGCCGAGTGGTTGGAGTCCCAAAACTCAGCTCGGTAAGTTATTTCTTAGGGAGCACGAGCTGAAACTTCTTGGTCACGGTCTTAGGGTTGCTGTCGCCCGCGGACCGATGGGGGAATTTGCCGCGTTTGATTTGCAAATGCATCGGCAGCCCTTTCGGCCAACAGCTGACCAGTCGGACGAACAGATTTCGCGCCTGAAGATGGCGGATGTCGACCCCGTTCACCCGATCGATCATGTCGCCCACCTGTAGGCCGGCTTTGGATGATGGGCCATTGTTGCCGAGGCGCGTGACGTAGGGATTGCACATGACCTTGTCTCCCCGGTAAGTCAGATACCAGCCGACGGAGGCTGCCAGGGGAGTGTTGCCGATGTGGAGCTCATGCTCGTGACCGATGATGCTCCTGAGTTCTTTGACGCGAGCAGCGTGTTTGCCTTGCTCGTGGTGCTTGAGGAGGGCCTGCAGTTTCTTGTCGTTTTTGGTCAGCAGGATGACGAGACGTTTGGCCTTGTTGAAACCGAGCTGTTTTCCTGCGAGGTATTCGGTGAATAAGCGCTGATCGTCCTCGGTAAAAAGCGGCTGTGGCGTGGACTCCGGCAGCATGAGTAAGAGGGTGAGGGCCGAGATCAGGTCTTGGGGCTTCGCCGGGATGGAAATTTCCTCCAACTCTTCTTCCTCTTCTTGCTTCTTTTTGAAGGGGCGATCGGCGGGGATATCACCGACCCTTTGCAGGTATTCGAAGGCTTGCTTGCGGAATTTGTCCGCGTGGGGGAAACCTTCGTCGACCAGCTTTTGGGCTTCTTTCTTTTCCTCCGGGCTGAGCTTTTTCAGCGATCGAGCGAGCCACTTTTTCATCCACTTTTCGTGCAAGCCATCGTTCATCGGGAGTGCCCACTGCGCGGCGGCCACGCCTTTGACCAGGTCGTTTGATTTCTTGGCATCCAGGTAATTGTAGGTCACCCAGTAAGCGGCTAAATTGCACTTCGAGTGATAGATCAGGTGCGCCATGCCGCGATCAAATTCTTTTTTATCCACATCGTGGTAGTTGTATTTGATGGTGAAGTATTCTCCGAGGATGTGATGGGGGTCGTGACCATTAATGCCTTGGGTGATCAGGGCGCGCATCATATCCACGGCGATCTTCTCATCCTCCGGGGCGATGAGTTTTTTTCGAATGTCATAGAGGACGCCATCCGCGAAGGATTCCTTGATGAACTGGGTGCGTTGGCCTGATTTGTAGGCCGTTTTCGCAGCAGCGAACGTAGAGATGTAATCGCCTCCCACCATCTGGCATTTTTCTTCAGACGAGTATCGTCCGTGGTACCAATGCCAGCAGATGACGCGCAAGATGTTCCCGCGCTTGGAATCGAAGGAGGTCTTGTGCCGATCGTTGTAGATGTTCACCATCCAAGGAACGGCGATGTTGATATTGCCATTCTGGAGTTCGTGCATAGCCATTCTGTAATTACTCACAGGATGCCCGAGCCTGGCTCCATCTTTGATACGCGCAACTGCCAGATCGAGGGTTTGTTGGGAAAAATGATGAATCAGGCCGTCACGTTTAGCACCCTCTTCTAAGAGATAATAAATTCTATTGGCAGTGCGAGGCTCGCGATGTTGTTCAAGACAGATTCGATAGTGTTCGGCGGCTTTTTCTAAATCGACAACGCCAATCAGACCCTTTTCAGCTGCATACCCAAGCATTCGGTGTGCCTCCCACGCACCATCCTTGGCGCACTGTGTGATGATCTGTAGGGCGTGTGGCACGTTCTTCTTTATCCCAAAATCGCCGAGACGCATAAAACGACTATATAGCAAAAGGGCTAGTGGGTGTCCGGCATCCTTGGCTTGGATAATGAGTTTGAACCCGCTTTCCAGTTGTTTTTCTGTTCCCAGAAATTCGAGCTGGCAGACCCCCGTTAAATAGGTCCCCATGACCGAGCCCTTTTGGGAGGCCAATTTCGAGCGCTGATAGATAAGCTTGGGTTGGTATTGGATTCCCAAATACGTATACATCGAGCAATAAGCCCACTCTGCCAATGCGTCTTTATCTCCACGGGCAACTCCCTCCGTAAGCTGTTTTTTGTCCCACGGCTTACCATTCCATTTGCCGTCCGGAAATGCCGCGTGGCTTAGATTGGTGAGAACAAGTAGGAGGAGAAAAATTCTGACACGCAGCATAACATACGTTGTTAGTTTAATCGCACGGAGCCTGTCAATTCGCTATTTCTCGCTGAGTAGTTGATGACAGCGCTGCGGTGTCAGTTGACCCGATGGAATAAGGGGCAGGTCGTCGTTCAGTGGATCAATGATGAAAAGCTCCCTGCCAGTGCACATCAGGGTTTGATCACGGTGTATTTCTGCGGCTGGATCTGGATGTCGAAATGATTGGGTAACCGTTTTAAATCGGAGTGATTTTGGTCGGCGGTTCCGATATGGCCGCTGAGGTCACCTGAAGTCGCTCGTGCGGTGGTGGCGTAGCCAGACTTCGTGGTTGCGATGAAATGGCCGTTCTTATCCGTCCGGAACTTACCGAGACGTTCTGGATATCCCATCACCGCCCAGTCCCCTATCATACTTTTAGCATACTTGGCATGAGACCTCATGAGCTGGACTTCCGCGCCGGCGACACCCTTGCCGGTTCGTTCGTTGATCACCCGGCCGGTGTAGGTGACGGGTTTCATCGATTTTGGCCATGACAGGGAAACCGAACCCGAGGAGGTCAGCATGAGGATTGCGGTTGCAAACGATCCTGAGAATATCAAATGTTTCATCACCCTATCACCTTGCCTGGATCACCTGGATGCGGGAAGCAAAAGGTGACGCTTTGAGTTTTTGGCATTGGTGAATAAAAATCGCTTGTTCGATTTTAAAAATTGGAGATTGGGCCTCGATCATAATCGGATTGACTTCGCCGTGCCCTGCTAGCTTATCGGTCTATGAAAATCATCATTAGAAACCTATCGCGCAGCACCACGGAATCTGAAATCAAAGATCTATTTACCCCGTTTGGTGAAGTGAAATCGTGTGACCTGGTGATGGATAAACAAAGCGGAGGCTCCAAGGGCTTTGGTTTTGTAGAGATGGACAATGTGAAGCATGCACGCTTTGCGATTAAAAATCTGAACGACAAGACCATCGCCGGTAGCCGTATCCGCGTGAAGGTGGCTGAGTAGTCAGGAGTCAGGAATGACCTACAAAGACACGATCTAGGCTTGAATGTCCGTCTCCAGAGGCTATGCACTGCGCCCGCACCCCCTAATTTTTATCATCAACAACTAATACAATGAGCCAGAACTACTTCAACACTCTGCCACTCCGCCGCCAGCTCGATGAGCTTGGCACCTGCCGCTTCATGGACGCCTCCGAATTCGCCGACGGCGTGGAAGCTGCCAAAGGCAAGAAGATCGTCATCGTCGGTTGCGGCGCCCAGGGTTTGAACCAAGGCCTGAACATGCGCGACAGCGGTCTCGACGTTTCCTACACTCTGCGCGGTGCGGCGATTGAGGAAAAACGCCAGTCGTTCCTGAACGCCAGCGAGAATGGCTTTGCCGTCGGCACCTACGAGGAAATGCTTCCTACCGCCGACATCGTGATGAACCTCACCCCGGACAAGCAGCACACCGCTGTGGTCGCCTCGGTGATCCCCCACATGAAGGAAGGTGCTGTCTTTTCCTACGCCCACGGTTTCAACATCGTGGAAGAAGGTGTTGAAATCCGTAAGGACCTCACCGTGATCATGGTGGCTCCCAAGTCTCCCGGCTCCGAGGTGCGCGAGGAATACAAGCGCGGCTTCGGTGTCCCAACACTGATCGCCTGCCACGGCGAGAACGATCCTAACGGTGACGGACTGGAAATTGCCAAGGCTCTCTGTGTCGCTCAAGGCGGTCACCGTGCCGGCGTGCTCGAGTCATCCTTCGTTGCTGAAGTGAAGTCCGACCTCATGGGCGAGCAGACCATCCTCTGCGGCCTTCTCCAGGCTGGTGCACTGCTTTGCTACGACAAGATGAAGAGCGAAGGCATCGATCCTGCCTACGCCGTGAAATTCATCCAATACGGTTGGGAAACCATCACCGAGGCTCTCAAGCACGGTGGTATCACCAACATGATGGACCGTCTTTCCAACCCTGCCAAGATCAAGGCTTTCGAACTCTCCGAGGACCTCAAGGACATCATGCGTCCGTTGTTTGAAAAACACATGGACGACATCATCGACGGCACCTTCTCCAGCACCATGATGGAAGACTGGGCCAACGACGACAAAAACCTCCTCACCTGGCGTGAGCAGACCGGCCAGACCGAATTTGAAAAAACCGAAGGCGCCGGCGACATCTCGGAGCAGGAATACTTCGATAAAGGCATCCTCATGGTCGCCATGGTGCGCGCCGGTGTGGAACTCGCCTTCGAGTGCATGGTGGAAGCCGGCATCGAGCCTGAGTCCGCCTACTACGAGTCCCTGCACGAGACTCCACTCATCGCCAACACCATCGCCCGTAAGAAGCTCTACGAAATGAACAGCATCATTTCCGACACCGCCGAATACGGCTGCTACCTCTTCGCCCACGCTGCGGTGCCACTTCTTGAAGACTTCATGAAGGACATCGACACCAGCGTCATTGGCAAAGGCCTCGACATGGACGACAACGCCGTGGACAACCGCCTGCTGGTGGCCGTCAACGAAGAAATCCGCACCCACTGGGTGGAAGTCGTCGGCGAAGAACTCCGCTCCGCCATGGACGGAATGAAAGCCATCTAACGATCAGGCTTCGCCTCACTGAATATCAAAAGGGAGTCCGGAAACGGGCTCCCTTTTTTTGTGCCGCCGCATGATAGCTGACCGGTGCGTCCAGCTGATTTTCCACTAGGCTCCCGGCGGATCAGTCGCGGTTGGCGTAGTAGTAGGCTCTCAGGTATTCCTGGTCTTTTTCGCTGAGATCGTTGAAATCGACATCCACCACACTGCCATTGCGCTTGCGGATGCGGACGATGCCACCGCGGTGATCGAAGATCATTAGGCTGCCGACGAAGCTGCCGGTGCCTTCCGCATTGGTGAAGGTGCGGTATGGGTTATCGGGTGTTTTGGCTTTCTCTACCACCTTGGGAGCTTCCGATCCATCGACACCGTGCACGCGGAGTTTCGGCGAGGAAAAGCTGTAGATGAATGCCATGGCGGCGGTGGTGTGGGTGCGGATGTTCTTTCGGTAGTAGGAGCCATCGGCATAGTCGCGATTAGGCAGCACTACGTAGGAATCGCTGCCGTGACAACGCGCCATGTTCCAGTAGGCCTTGTAGTAATCGGTGATTTTCTCTTTCAGCTTACGATCATCCGAGGCGTAGACACCGGCGAGACCCCAGGTGAAGCCCATCAGTCCGCAGGCGTGGCCATCGGCCATGTCTCTGTACGCGGCATCGATGTTGGAAAGGTGCAGCTTCATCGCCTTCTTCGAGCCTTTGCGCTCGGGTGACAGCTGGTGCACTTGGTAAGCCAGGCCAGATTTGTGGGAGAACTTGTGGGCGGTGTTTTTTTTCCATTGCTTCGGATCGACCACACCATTGTTGAGGGTGAACTCGCCACCGTAGGCGACTTTTCCTCCATCGGTGGTTCCGTTTTCGAGAAATTGGTAGCTGCGCTCGCGGCTGGTGGGATCGTATTCCAGTCCGCAGTCTTCAGCCAGTTGCCAGGTCATCAGCGCCAGGCAGGTGGGCCACTGCATCGGGCCGTAGCCACCACCACCACGTTTGACGATGACGTTGTAGGGGGCGTGGCCAAAGCCACCGGAGTAGAGGTTCTGGGCGCGGTCGACTTCTTCCTTGGACGCCGGGTTCTTCATTTTCTCGCGGTTGACGTGATTGATCGGGCTTTTCCACTGGGCGCCTTCCAGGAGGTCCAGGGTTTTGTCCAGGGTGCTGAGCACTTTACGGTCGCCAGTGAGCAGATGATATTCACTCAGTGCGATGCCCTGGAAGCCGAGGTGCCAGGACCAGGTGCCGTCGTCGTAAGGTTTGTTCCAATCGAGGGCCATCTTCTTGCCAACGCGGGAGATTTTGGAATCGTCCGAGGCAATCATGGCGAGGGTGGCCACGCAGCGGCCTTGGGAATCGAGCCCGCCAGGGTGATCGACCAGATACTTCAGCGCGCGCTCTTGCAGGATTTTGGTTTTCGGGCAATCGACCGGAAAGCTATCGGCAAAGCGCCCGAGCTGTTCCAGCTGCACCTGCACCTTGAGTTTCTCGCCGCCACGTTTCACCATCAGTTCCAGCACGCCGTCCTCGCCCTCGCTGTCCTCGATTGCCAGTCCGAGGTCCTGCAGAGGTCCCTCGAGGCCGCGATTGATGTTGGTGCCGCCAAAGACGTGCGAGCCAAACTTTTTACCATCGGCGCCGTAGACCTCGTCCTCGATTTCCAGCACCCCGGCGGCTGGTGATTTCTTGAAGATGTATTTTACGATGTAGGAACTCTCCTTGAGAATGCCGCGCGCGCCGGTGGGGCCCATGTTGATGAGAAAGCCGGGGACTTCGGCGTCCGGTCCTTCCTTCGCGGGTGTTTCCCAGCGGCCTTGGTTTGTCTCGTCTTTGACCGCCAATGCGGGGCTGGCCAAGGAGAGACTCAGCGAGAGGCAGGTGAGGAATCGGCCGGGCGAAAAGTGGAGTGAGTGAAGCATGGGAACACAGGGTGTTGTTAGATATCAGTCGTCATAAACTGAGACTTTACCCTAGTATAACTACTTGAAACGGGAGCCGTGGGAAATGGCAAAAATCCTGAGGCTGTGCCGATTTCTAACTTTTTGTTAAGCAAAGGAACGATATGCCACGCAATGGGGCCGAGTTTTTCCGCTGCCGGAATGATGACAGGCTCCCTGCGACCTCACTTTCTCTTTTTGGTGACGGGTGACGGATCGGTTGTTTTTACTCTTTGCTTCGCCGCAGCGTTCCGCTTTTCTTACGTTCATGGATTTAGAATCTCTCAAGGCAGCGCTGGCGGCATCGCCGGATAATGTGCCGCTCCTTCTTCTGGTGGCCAAGGCCTACGAAGATGAGTTCGAGCTCGCCGACGCCCGCGCAGCTTACGATCACGTGCTTAGTCTGGAGCCGGGGAATACCGATGCGATGGTGCGGATTGCGCATTTGATCGATCTGGAAGGCCGGACGTCTGAGGCGGTGCTGAGAGTGGAAACCGTGACCCAGCAAGCGCCCGACTGCGCGGCGGCTTGGATTTTGTTAGCCCGACTGCAACTCAAGGAGGGCGACGGCAAGGATGCGCGTGCGAGTTACGACCGTGCGGTGTCGCTGGATGCCAGTCTGGAAAATGATAATTTGTTAGAAAAAATCATCCGCTCAGGTGGCACTGGCAAGCGCACGGCCATGACCAGCGATGGTCAGCTGCACGAGGAAAACTGGCAGGACTCCGGCGGCCTGGAAGGGCTCGATGGTGTGGCCGCTCGCGAGCTGGAGCTTGAATTCAAAATCAACACCGATGTCGCGTTCAAAGACGTCGGCGGCATGGAGCAGGTGAAGGAGGATATCCGCATGAAGATCATCCACCCGCTGAAGAACCCGGATCTGTTCAAGGCCTATGGTAAAAAAGCCGGCGGTGGCGTGCTGATGTATGGCCCTCCCGGCTGTGGCAAAACCTTGCTCAGCCGCGCGACGGCCGGAGAGATCAAGGCGAACTTTTTCTCCATCGGTCTGCACCAGGTGCTGGACATGTACATCGGTGAGAGCGAGCACAAGCTGCACAAGATTTTTGAGTTGGCGCGCAAGTATGCGCCGTCGGTTTTGTTCTTCGATGAAATCGATGCCCTGGCGGCTGACCGACGTGACCTCAAGGGCTCGGCCGGCAGAACCTTGATCAACCAATTCCTCGCCGAGCTCGATGGGGCCGAGGCGAACAACGAAGGTGTGCTCGTGCTCGGTGCCACCAATGCACCGTGGCATCTCGATAGCGCCTTCCTGCGTCCCGGACGCTTTGACCGACTCATCTTCGTGCCGCCGCCGGATCAGGTGGCACGTGAGGAGATCGTCAAAATCCACTCCAAAGACAAACCTGTGGTCTCGCTGGATGAGACCGCTTTGGCGAAGAAAACCGATGGCTTTTCCGGCGCCGACATCACCGCCGTTTTTGATCACGCCACCGAGTCCAAGCTCGAAGAGGCGATGAAGCAGGGGAAGATCGTGCCGATCACTGGCAAGGATCTGGTGAAGGCGGCCAAGAAGGTGAAGCCCTCCACGCGCAAATGGTTCGAGAGTGCTAAAAACTACGCGCTCTACGCCAATCAGAGCGGGTTTTATGACGATGTGTTGGAGTTCATGGGATTGAAGAAATGAGTGACGGCAGACTTCAGCGCGCGGACCTGCTGCACGATCATCATCGCTACGAGGAAGCACTTGCTTTACTCGATGAAGTTCTCAGCGATGACCCTGACAACGACGAGGCGCATTACCAACGGGCGTGGAATTTGTTAGAAATTCCGGGTCGGAAAAAGGAGGCCCTGACATCGATCAATGCCGCCATCGCTCTGGCCCCCGAGTTCGCTTACTACACCGCGGTCAAGGCGATCATCCTCACCAAACTGGATCGCGATACCGAGGCTCTTGCCGTGGCGCAGGCTGCCACTACCCAAGACCCCGACCTCAGCGTAGCCTGGCTAGCCAAGGCCAGCGCCTACATGGGGCTGAACCAGTGGGCCAAGGGGGAAGAAGCGGCCCGCACCGCGCTGGAGTTAGATCCTGATGATACCTCCGCCGAGAACTTACTGAGCCTGTTTTTGCGGTTGCAGGGGAAATTGGATTCCTCGCAGGACTCCATCGGCCAACGTCTCGCCAAAGATGCCGAAGACCCCTTCACCCACGCCAACGCCGGATGGGTGGCATTGCAGCGTGGCGATTACAAAAAGGCGGAGGAGCACTGCATGGAATCGCTGCGCATCGACCCGGAGCTGGAATACGGTCGGGCAGGTTTGTTAGAATCCTACAAGGCGCGCTCGCTCTTTTATCGGCTTTATCTCAAGTGGGTCTTTTTCATCCAGAAATACTCGGAGAAGAGCCAGTGGATCATCATCATCGCGATCTACGTGGCCTTCCGTTTCCTGCGCGGATTCCTCAGTTCGGTGCATCCTGTTCTGGGGGCGGCGGTGGGGCTGCTGTTTATCTTTTTCGTCTTCGGTAGCTGGATTGCCAATGGTCTCGGCCACTTCATCATCCTCAAGGATCGCAAGGCGAGGATGGCGCTGAAACCTGCGGAAAAACGCGATGCCCTCGCTGTGGGTGGGGTGATGAGTGTGGGACTGCTGCTAGTGATTGCCGGCGTGACTATTGCCCCGCTCGGCCTGGCCATGGGAGGAGCTGCCCTCATGCTTTCCGCTATTCCGGCATCCAGAGTTTTCCTCAACGACTCGGTGCCTGGACGGATCATTTTTGGCGGCGCTGCCGCGGTGGCTTACGGCTGTGCAATCGGTGCCATCGTCACCGGATCGTCGAGTTATCTCAATATCGCAGTGATCGTCTGTTTCCTCAGCACCTGGCTGGGCCTTGTGCCGAGTTTGAACAAGGGGAGCGATTGATGCGCTGATCTTTTCCAACCTCACCTGTCCGGCTGGCATGGGAGGTTTTTTGAGGGAAGGGCTGTCGTTCTTTACGCCTCGATGGCGCAGAAGTTTTTCAGCAGCTGGAGGCCGTTGTGCTGGCTTTTCTCCGGGTGGAACTGGGTGGCGATAAGTTTGCCACGGGTGACCGCTGCGGCGAAGGGTAGGGCGTAGTCGCAGATGGCGGCGGTGTGTTCCTGGTTCTCCGGCTCTGGGTAGTAGGAGTGGACAAAGTAGAAAAATGGCTCGTCTGGCAGGTCCTTCCAGAGTGGGTTGCCGGGGTCCGTGAGTTTGACCGAATTCCAGCCCATATGCGGGATTTTCAGGCCGACGTCAGGGAAGCGTTTGACCGCGCCGCGCATGATGCCAAGGCCTTCGGCATCCGGCGATTCCTCACCGCTGTCGAATATCAGCTGATAGCCGACGCAGATGCCAAGGTAAGGTTTGTCCGCCGCCGCCCACTCCTGGATAGGACCGAACATGCCTTGCTTTTTCAAGTTGGCAGCGCAATCGCCGAACTCACCTTGGCCGGGGACGACGAGGTGGGTGATGCCTTCGAGCTCCTCCGGAGTGGTGATCAGGCAGACATCCGCGCCGATGGCGAGGAAGGCATTCTCAACGCTGCGGATGTTGCCGCGGCCGTAATCGACGATACCAACTTTCATGATTTTGTTAGGTAAATGGCGGGTGCCAGTGCGGCGGATTGAGGTCAATCCGCCCAGCCAGTTAGAGGGCTTCCTTGGTGCTGGGGATGCCCGTCTCGCGGGGATCAATTTCCACCGCCTGACGCAGCGAGCGGGCAAGAGCTTTGAACATCGACTCAGCGATGTGGTGGCCGTCGCGACCGTAAAGCAGCTCAACGTGGATGTTGGCGCGCAGGTTGTTCGTGACCGCGCGGAAGAATTCTTCGACCAGAGTGAAGGCCATGTTAGGCGCATCCGGTGTGGAAACCGGGGCGCGGAATTCGAGGTGCGGGCGGTTGCTGAGATCAACCACGCAGCGGCTCAGGGTTTCGTCCATCGGCAGATAAGACATGCCGTAGCGGCGGATGCCTTTTTTATCGCCGAGAGCCTCGCGAATGCAGTCGCCTAACACGATGCCGGTGTCCTCGATGGTGTGGTGACCATCGACCTCAATATCGCCATCCGCTTTGACCGTGAGATCGATCAAGCTGTGTTTGCTCAGCAGAGTGAGCATGTGATCGAAAAAGGGGATGCCGGTGGAGATGTCCGAGCTGCCTGTGCCATCGAGGTCGATGGCGATGCTGATGGATGTCTCCGCGGTCTTGCGATCTTGGGAAGCGGTGCGTGAGCTGGATTTCATGAGATGGTGATTTAATTGGCGGCTGCGCAGCTGCGTTTATCCAGCCCCGCTAACTTCAACAAGGCTTAATTGCGACTTGCGGGGCCTAGGGTTTGGCCGGTTTTTTCTTCGCGTCCTCTTCGGCTTTCTTTGCGGCTTCCAGTGCTTCGAGTTCTTTGGCGGCCTTTTCCTCCTCCGCCTTTTTCTCGGCGGCGGCGATTTCGGCCTCTTTTTCCTCGAGCTGAGTGGTCAGCTTGGAGGTGTATTTTTCCGGCAGGCGGTAGCTGGAGCTGAGCTCGCGGATCAGCTTGCTGGCCTCTTCGACTTCGCCGTCGTTGATGGCGGTGTAAGCTTTGCGGTAAGTTGGGCCCGCCATTTTGATGCTGGAGGTGTCGACTTTGGAAAGTGCTTTCAGCTCGGTCTCGGTGCTGCGGTGGTTGTATTTCAGTGCGTCCTCATCGTAAGGATCGAGGGTCAGCCAGCGAGTTCTGAGTTCTTTTTCCTCCTTCTCGATCAAGGCCTCATACTTGGCCTTTTTCAGGGAGATGGTGCGCTCGGCGCGGCTGCGATCGTTGTCGGAGAGGCTGGTGAGCACGCTCTGGCGTTTTTCCAGACGTGCGTCCAAGGTCTTCAGCTGGGTGTCCAGATACTTCTGGTAGGCGCTCATGATGCGGGCGGCGAGAGGCAGGTATTTGGCGTATGCTTCCGAGGCACCGTAATCATTTTCCAAGGTCTCCCACTTGCGCAGCGACTGCTGGTGTTGGCCCTGCTTGGCGAGGGCGACAAAATCGGCGGCGAGCAGGCGAGCATCGATCTCGTAGGCATCGGATTCGATGTCGGAGGCGGGGATCAACTTGCCGTCCAGCTTGAGGCCGCCGTCGGTGATCACTTCGGCTTCTTTTTCCAAAGTGGCGAGTGAGGCTTTCACTGCTTCGCTCTGCTTTTCCCGTGGGTGGAGGCGGAGGAAATCTTTAGCTGCTTTGATGCGCTCGTTGTAGTGCTCGATGGAAAGTCCGTCGGGTGTTGGGGTGAGTTGGCCGAGGGCTTTGAAATTTTTCTCTGCAGCGCTTGTTTTGACAATTTCCTTTACTTTGTCCTTAGGGATGCGGCGTTCGTCGCGGATGGACTTGGTGACGTTAATCTCAACCAGGTAGCTGGAGGCATCCTCGGAGAGGACTTTCCCTTCGTATTGATCTCCCGTCTTGAGGATGATCGTGTCGGCGGTCAGTGAGCTGGTGCAGATTCCGGTAAGCAGAAGCAGTGTTCGATGTAATTTCATGATATGTTAATTTCGGCCATGGGGGGCTGACATGAAGGGGAATTAAGTGACGTGTGTGCTCATTAATGTGATTTACTGGGAAAAATTGTCAAGGTCTTGAGGATTGCTAACAACCCTAAGATTTTGACCCCTTTGGATGACTACGGCTTGGCCGGGTTTCAGTGTGGTTGAGGTTTTTTCAAGTTCCGGGTAGCTTCCCTTGGCTGTGACGGCGATGACTTGGGCTGGCTGCGAGATCGCGGCGCTGAGCAGGGCGGGGGAGACTGGGGATTTCAGGTAGATGCTTTTCTGCTGAAGCCGGGCATCGGCAGTGAGATAATCGATATTTGCCAGTGGGGCTTTGGCGCTAATGGCTTGGATGCGTTGTTCGATCTGGTCGGCTTGGTTGCTGTAGTTGCTTCCCGGCAGACGCAGTGCGAGCCGACGGGCATTTGAATAGGCAATAGCCCAAGTGCTTCGATTGTTCAGTGGATTCAGCGTGATGTAGTTACGGATGGTCAGTGTGCGAGGGTTCTTGCCTTCCTGCGTTTCCACGAGATCGGTGAAATCGGCGTTGGCAAATTGGCGGTTCATCTGGCGGTGGAGTTCAGTGGCCCACTCGAGCCATCTGGCGTCGAGCGTGGCTTCGTGAAGGTCTAGTGCGGCCTGGCAGATGCTGGCGTAATCGATGGCCAAGGCCGGGGCGTTGAGCAGCTGGCCATTGTAGCGAGCACGTTTCAGCTCACCGTCAGCGGTGACGAACTGTTCCTGGATGATGCCGAGGCAGTGGCGGGCTTTTTCCAGATGTGCCGGATCACCGGTGGCGCGGTAAGCGGTGACGTAGGCGCTGGCCACCGCCGCGCTGTCTGTTGCGGTGGATAGTGTCTCGGAGATCTTCTCACCGGTCTTTTCGGTGCGGAGTTTGGCGAGCTTTTTGGTGATCGACTCCATCTTCGTCTCGAGCTCACCGACAGGGCGGCCGGTCAAGGTGGCGAGGCGGTCGATGGGGACTCTCCAGCTAAGGATGTTTTTCCTGAAATAGCTACGGTTGCGATCGTCGATCAGGGGGATGTTGCCCAGGCCGCTGATCTCGAAGGCTTGCACACAGAGCTTGGTCTCCTCCTCGGTGAGTGCGGCTTCGATTTCTTCCAAGGTCCAAATACATGGGTTGTCTTGAATGCCGTGGCTGGCGTAGGTTTTTCCCAAGGCATAACCACCGTCAGGCAGTGTCAGATTGGTTTCCAGATAGGCCGTTGCGGCGTCTGCTGCTTTGCGATAAACAGGGTTCTTCGTCTGCTGATAGAGCGCGTAAAGAGCCTGCATGGCAGAGCTTTGAGCCTCCAGGGTTTTGGTGAACACGGGTAGGCCCTCGGTCGATTGCTGAACGCCGGAAAAGACGCCACCGTCCAGGGGGTCGACCAGACCGCCGAGCAGGATGTTGTCTGCCGAGCGGGTGGCAATTTTCATGAAATTCTTACGCTGCTGCTCGGATACGTCAGGGTGGGTCGAGGCCATGGTCATGAAATGGATGTATCGACTGACGGAGAGGCCGGCGAGGTAGTCCACGGTATTCGAAACGGGGTCAAACATGGAGCCTGCTTGGCGTGAGGCTCGGAGATTGAGTAGTGGATTGGGCTCTGTTTCCGGTAGCTTGGGAGTGAACATTTCCAGTCGGCGAGCGAGGTCTTCTCGGCTGTTCTTTAACACGTAGTTGGGATCGTCCTGCCACAGGTGGTCCACTGTGGTGCTCATGCGGGTGATCACTTCTTGGAGGTTGATCGATTCGTGGTTGCTGACGCTGGCCCAAGAGATCGGCACGCCTTCGTAGGAAAGCCAGACGAGCATGGTGCCGGTCACCGTATTGCCGGTGTTGATGTTTAGCGCGGCCACGAGGAAAGCGAGGTCGGGGTGCTGGTTGGCATCGACCAGAATATTGGTGTGCACCTTGTTCAGGGTGTTGCACAAGCTCTGGGAGCTGTTGATTTTCTTCAAGATCTCCCGGCTATGGCTGTCGGTGCCGCTACCAATCACGGCGAACACAGTCGTTTTCTCACTCTCGGCATCGGTAAAGACCTGCGGACTCCACGCCTGCCAATGCACCGGCGAATGCACCTGGCTCTGGACAAAGCTGCTGGTATCGTTGCTCTGACTAAGGTTGTTGCGGTGCAGTGATTCGACCCGAACAGGTGCCGTTTCGCCATTGGAGCTTTCGGATTTATTTGATTTGCAGGCGTTGACCAGTAGGCAGATAGCCATCGCGAGTGTGGCTGGCCGGAGAAGGAAAGGGGGCGGAGTGTGTAATGCCATAGGATGGATGGGCGGACGGTTCCCAAGCAGCTTAATTTGATCTGCCTAGGATGCACCAAAAAAAACGATTAGTTGTTGTCGGTAAATAGTGCGTAAGATAGCTTGGCTGTAGAAAAAACTTCCACCGGCGAGCTGTCGGTTTAGTCTATCGCCGAGTTTCATATTGTCGTGATTACCATAGCTATTTCTAGTCAAAAAGGGGGGGTGGGGAAAACCACTGTCTCCATTAACCTTGCCCATGCCTTCGCTCGGAGCGGCAAACGCACTCTGCTTGTGGATGCCGATCCCCAAGGGTCGGTGGGGCTGTCGCTGACCCGCCAGTCGCGCTCATTGAATGGCTTCTACGATGCCATCGCTGATCCCCAATTTCCGCTGGAGCAGCTGATCGTGCCGACGCGTCTGGAAACTCTGAGTCTGGTGCCTGCTGGGCAGTGTAGCGATTATGATCTTGATGGAGGTTCCACCGGTGTTGCCCTGCATCGCGTGAGGAAATTTTTCAAAATGGCGGAAGAGCAAGGCTATGAAGTCTGCATCGTCGACACCGCGGCGGGCCTGTTTGGCGTCACCGCAGACATCCTTTCCACCTGTAGTGCTGTGATCATCCCCCAGCAGGCTGAGCCCTTGGGGATCCGATCGGTGCCGAAGATGTTGGAATCGCTGACGCGCATGCGCGTGGTGAACCCGCAGCTGAAGGTGCTCGGCGTGGTGATGACCATGGTGCAGAACCGCCTTCCGGAAAGTCTCGAAGCTGTGCAGGCACTGCGCAGCCTACTGCCTCAGAACATGGTCATGCGCACCGTGGTGCCTCGCGAAGATTTATTCATCCGTGCCAGCGCCAAGGGGCTGCCGGTGGGGGTGATGGAAGAAGGAGCCGGTGTGCTGGCCGTGTTTGAGAAACTTCGTCAGGAAACGGAGGGCAAACTCGAAGCCGATTCGGTGTTGCCCTAACACCTGCTGCCCCCTCATTACAAACCTCATGCTCAATCACTCTTAATGGACCGTTTACAGTCATGGTTGGATGCCAAGGAAGTCCGAAGGATGGCGGAAAGCCTGATGGCGCCGGCTCCGGAAGTGGAGCCAGCCGCCGTAGATGCCGGCTATGGAGACGATTTTGAAGGTTTTGCCAACGCCAAGGGTGAGGTGAGCAATGGCAATCAACCCGATCTGCCGGGGATGAAGGCAGCGGTTGAAATTCCGGTCAGGCCGCGGTTTTCTCAAGTTTCCCAATCGGCTCACGTCCCTCAAGGGTTGGATCCGGAGGTTTTCCCTCCGGTGGAAGCGCCGATGCCCACTCCTTCAGCTCCATTGGTGGAGCCTGAACAGGCGGACGAAAGTCTGGGCACCACAGCCCGCATCGTGGTGAGCCACGCACTCGCCGATGCCAAACGTCTTGCCGAAGGTAGTGGCATGCTCGCGTCTGAAACCCAGGCCGCTGCGGAAATCACGGTCAATCAGCCTCCCGTCCCCACGTCCGCCCTTGCACCGCAAGTGGCGTCACCCTTCCAGATGTGCGAGGACCAATCGATGGATGAAGAAGTGCCCATGGCGAGGCAGGTGAATGAGGGCGAAGATAGCTGGGCGCCAGAAGTTCAGCAGGAGGTTCAGCCTGATGCCGAAATCGATCCAGCCGTTGCCGCCGAAAAGCAAATTGCCCCAGCCGATCCGCAGCCTGAGTCGCAGCCTGAGTCGAATGAAAAAGTCACCTTGCCATCCGGTTCGCCGCCACCTGCAGCGCGCCCAAGCACCGGAGTGGCTCGTGGCCCCTTCCTGACTCGATTGAAAAAATTCAGTGGCCAGCTGCGTGAGCGGCTTGGCACCAAGGCGATGTTCCTGATCGATAACGAAGGGCAGATCCTGATTGATGAAGTGGGAAATAGTAAGCTCATTCAGGTCGCGCGGACCTTGGCCAACGCCTCCCGCACGGCCTCGCGCCAGACCGAAGGAGCAGCTGATGTAGGGAATCTTCATGTGAAAATTGGCGCCAGTGCCACACTCGAGGTGATTCCATGCCGCAGCTTGTATGGCTTGCTCATCCTCGGGGTGATTTGCCCCGCTCCGTTAGGGGCTGAGCGCGTTCGGCAGGTGGCCGAGCATTTGGCGAAGACGGTGGACCCGTCCGGTGGGGTGTGATCACGGCGAGCGGTATCTGATTTCTCTTGGCGCATCTTCTCTCTCGCCAAGTGGCAGGGGATATGATTTTCATGTCGGCACAGCAATTGCTCAGCCGCTATCCCAATTACACCATTATGTATTCAGAATCTTACCAGCAGAAACTCCAGGGAGTTCTTCAGGAAATCGACGACGCCGGTCTTTACAAACACGAACGTCAACTGGCCTCGACCCAGAACGCATCCGTGACCCTCAAGGACGGTCGCGATGTGATCATCATGTGCGCAAATAACTACCTCGGCCTGGCCGATAACCCCGAGGTCATGGAAGCGGCGGAAGATGCGATCAAGCGTTGGGGGTTTGGCATGGCATCGGTCCGTTTCATCTGCGGCACCCAGACGCTGCACCGTGAGTTGGAAGAACGCATCGCCGGCTTCCTGGGCACTGAGGACACCATTCTATACACCTCTTGCTTCGATGCCAACGGGGGATTGTTTGAAGTCTTGTTAGGACCAGACGATGCCATCATCTCTGATCAGTTGAACCACGCCTCCATCATCGACGGAGTGAGACTCTGTAAAGCGCGCCGCTATCGTTACTCCAACAACGACATGGCCGATTTGGAAGCTCAGCTGAAGCAGGCGGACGCCGATGGCAAAGGCCAGAAGCTGATTGCCACTGACGGTGTCTTCTCCATGGACGGCGTGATTGCCGACCTCAAAGGAGTCTGTGATCTGGCGGAAAAATACAACGCACTGGTGATGGTGGACGATTCCCATGCCTCTGGATTCCTCGGTAAAACGGGTCGGGGCACACCTGAGTATCACGATGTCATGGAGCGCGTCGATATCGTGACCTCCACCTTCGGCAAGGCCCTCGGCGGTGCTTCCGGCGGATTCACTTCCGGGAAGAAGGAAATCATCGATCTGCTGCGTCAGCGCAGCCGTCCTTATCTCTTCTCCAACAGCGTTGCTCCCGCGATTGTGGCGGCGACTCTCAAGGTGCTCGATATGCTCGAGGCCTCCACCGAGCTGCGTGACCGACTTGAGGACAACACCAAGTATTTCCGCAATGCCATGGCGCAAACAGGCTTCGACATCGCGGGTAAAGATCACCCGATCACACCTGTGATGTTAGGCGATGCCGCCCTGTCGCAACAATTCGCCAACAAGCTCCTCGATCACGGTGTCTACGCTGTGGGATTCTTCTTCCCCGTGGTGCCTAAGGGGACGGCACGGATTCGCACCCAGATTTCTGCCGGTCATACCCGTGAGCAGCTGGATAAAGCCATCGAGGCATTTGTCGCTGTGAAGGGTGAACTCGGAATCTAAGGCGATGTCCGCTGTGGCTAAGGAGTTTTCAGCCATCCGTGTCTGGCATGACGAAGTGCCACGCACCGGCGCTGAGAACATGGCGGTGGATCAGCTGCTGATGGAGCGCAGCCAGGACCTGCCTGTGCTGCGAATCTATCGATGGAGCGAGCCGACGGTGAGCTTTGGCTACTTCAATGCACTGGCCGATGCCCGTGCCGCATTCCCAGAATCAGAAGCGGAGGAAATCACCTACGTGCGCCGCTGGACGGGCGGCGGCGTGGTGGATCATCGCTGCGATGTTACCTACACCCTCGCTATTCCTCGCAGCCAAAAATTGGCGAACACCCGCGGCGCGGTGAGTTACCAGGTGATTCATCAAGCCTTGGCCGATTTGCTCACAGATGTGGGGGAGTCCGTGCGATTAACCTCCTGCTGTGAAGGTGATGGTGGCGTGCAGTGTTTCACCAATCCGGTGGCCTACGACCTGACGGATCTCGAGGGGCACAAAGTGGCGGGAGCAGGGCAGCGCCGCAGCAAATACGGCTTGCTGCACCAGGGAAGCGTCATTCCGCGCATGACTCCTGATATTTTTCGCGATCAATTGCACCAGCGGCTCGGAGCGATGCTGGCGCAGGAAGAGCGCGAGCTCAATGCTGACTCCGCGCTGTTAGCCGATGCTGCTAGGCTCGCCGAGGAGCGTTACGACACCTCCGCCTGGCTGCACAAAAAATAATTCAGTCGGGCATTTAGCACCAGCTCGCCGACTACTCTTCTGCGGCGGGCTCAGCCTCCTCCTCGGGAGTTTCCGATTCCTGAGTAGATGATTTTTCAGCCCCTCCCATGAGTTTCGGCAGCAGGAACTCGTTGGTTTCCTTGTAGTGGCGCAGGCTCATGCCGGCAAAAACGGCGACAATCATGAGGATGAAAGTCATCAAGGTTTTGAACCCACCACCGCTCTGCTGCACGACGACCGGCTGATGCGGGCGATGGTTTGCGCGTGGTGATGAGGTGGTTGCCGGTCTGGTTTCGCGATGAGGTGCTTCCTGCGCATCGTCATTGATTTTAGGCAGTTTGCGGCGTTGGTGACTGGTGAATTCCTCGTCACTGAGCACGCTGATTTCCTCCTTGGAGAGCTCGAATTTCAGGGGGATGTCACCGACGAGCACTTCCATGCCGTCGAACAGATCGATGATGTCCATCAGGGTGTCATCCAGCTTGATCCCATTGGTTGAGCCGTTATCACGCAGGATATATCCACCCTCAATGCGCTCCATCACGCTGTGTTTGGTGGAAACGGAGCCACATTCGACGACGATGTCATTATCGCTGCCTCGACCAATATCGATGGTCTTGCGCTCAAGTTTAAATCGGTAAGGTTGCGGGGTTTTTCCCGGTTCGGAAATGGTGACTCTCGGCATGATCGTGAATGTAAGTTAGAAAACTCGAGGCAGTTTGACCAATTGATCGTGAATTGCAATGTGATTCATGACCCGAGTGACATATTGGATTTTTCCTCAGTCGGTGGCTGGAACTAACAGCAACTTACTGACGCGTCCTGAGGTGTTCCAATCCTGGACGTAGAGATTGCCCGCCTGATCAAAGCTCAGCCCGTGAGGAGCGGTGAAGATACCCACTTTCTGGTCCTTGGGAGCGACGCGGAAATTCGCCCACTGCTTCTTGTTCGGGTTATCGCCGAGCACGGAGACTTGCTTGCCCTGTTTGTCTAAAATGACCACCCGCGCTTCGAGTTCAGCCACTGCCACGTGGTCGCCGTGGAAACTGACTGCACAAGGGCGGCGCAGGCCGGTGGCGTATTCGCCGATCCAATTGCCATCGAGGTCGAGGTGGATCAGGCGGCGCTTTTCACGGTCGCACACCAGCAGGCGGGGGGCGCCGAAGCGGGTGTCGATTCCCAACCCGTGGCAGGTCTTGAATTTTTCCTTCTCCTTGCCGCGGCCACCGAAGGACTTGATGCGTTTTCCCGTCTGGTCAAACTGGTGGATGAGGTTGGAGCCGTAGCCCATGCTGACGTAGATGTGTCCGTTTGGCGCCACGGCAATGCCAGTGATTCCCTTCGTCCCTCCGGGGATGTCGCCGGTGTTCTCGTTAGGGATTTGCATCACGATGTTACCGTAGAGATCGAGCTTCACGGCACGCTTGTGCTTGTTTTTCTTACCGTAGCTATTGAGCTGCGCCCCGTAGATGAATTGTTGCTCCCCCTCGGTGATCATCTGCATGCCGTGGATTCCTTGGGCTGGCGAGGCGATGGCGCGGACGAAGCTACCGTCGGGTTTGAACACACAGAGCGACTTTTCACCGTCGGTGCTCACATAGATCAGGCCCTTGGCATCGACCGCCACACCTCCGTGTGTCGGGCCGAGTTTGGCGCCATCTGGGAGCTGGCCGAAGCCTGGCACTGTCCGATAGGTAAACGCTCCCGAGCCGGTGTGTAGCACCTCGGTCAGCGCCTCACCCTTCGGTGGATGATCGTGGCCCTCGTGGGCATGACTGAGAGGGAGGCTGGCGAGGGTTGCCAAGGAGCAGGAGATGATGGGGTGGATGAGGGCGCGCATAATCAATGATGATGGGAAAGAAAGGAGAACCATGGTCTTTCGGTGTACTGAGGCAAGTGTCAACATGGCGTCATTTTTCGTAATCTACACTTGGTGAGGCAGTGGGATGTTTGCTAGATTGATAGGGTGTCTGATTATCGTGAGTTGCTGGAATCTGTGAGATCAGGGGGAGTGCGGCTGTGCGAAGAGCTACCGCCTGGATCAGCGACGCTGCCGGATGAGATGCATTTGCAGGCACTTTGGTTTGCCGGGCAGTTAGGTCGGGATTTCGTCAGCACCGATGGCCGAGCGGTGAGGGTGGTGCAGTTCGGCCACTGGAACCATAGTGCTGGACCGGATTTTCTCCACACCGCGGTGGAAATCGATGGCGAACTACATTCAGGGCCATTGGAACTGGATCACCGCGCGTCCGATTGGGAGGCGCATGGTCACGCGGTCAATCCCGCATTCAACGAGGTGGTGCTCCACGTCGTGTTCGCAGCCGATCACAGCAGCCACTATACACGCACCTCGGAACACCGCGAAGTGCCGAGAGTGTGTGTGCCTGCGGAGGTGCTCAGAGAGGCGATGGGTTTGCCGTTGTTAGAAGTGGCCGATGCTCATCCGGGCCGCTGTTTCAATCCTCTGGGTTCCATGGAAACTAGGCACGTCGATGCCTTGATGTTAGGGGCGGCGCGACACCGGGCGATGGTAAAGGCGCGCCGGCGCAAACGAACCGTGGATGTGCTCGGTGAGGATGAATGGCTCTGGCAGATGATCGCGGAAACCATGGGCTACCGACCCAACAAGCTGGCAATGACCCTACTCGCCCAGCGGCTGCCGGTGCAGATGTTGCAAAAGAAGCCCGCTGAGGCGGAGTCGATCTTATTCGGTGCGGCCGGTTTTTTATCCGCGGAATCCTACCAGCAAGCCGCGCCCGAAAGTCGCGACTACCTCCGTGGCCTATGGCAAAGCTGGTGGCAGGTGCGTGATGACTTCGAGCCGGTGCCGGAACGGGCGATTCCATGGAAACTTTCCGGTATCAGGCCGGTGAACCATCCCCAGCGGAGGTTGGCTTGCCTGGCGACCATTGTTAGGCAGTGGTCGGAGTTTTCGCGGCGCTGCCTGAGGGAATTCAATGCCGTGGAATTGGTCGATTGGATGAGCGGGCTGAAGCATCCCTACTGGAGCGTCCACTACACCTTAAAATCAAAACGTGCGGCTAAGGAAATGGCGCTGGTAGGAGCCGACCGCATCCGCGATTTTCAGATCAACCACCTTCTTCCCGTACAGTTGGCCGCAGACCGGCCAGCGGCTTGGGAATTCTATCAGAAAATCCCAGCCCCGGCTGTCAGTGAGAAAGTGGACAAGGCATCGCTCCGGCTCTTTGGCGAGACTGACCGGAGGAAGAATTACCTGAAAAAAGCCTGGCAGCACCAAGCCCTCTTGCAGATTTACCAAGACTTCTGCCTGCGTGATGTCACCGACTGCCAAAGCTGCCCATTCCCGGAGCAGCTCGCCCAGTGGCGCGGGTGATTGGCTCTTTGTGTCAGTGCCTGCTGAAGCTAAGTGATCATCATAAGTTGCAGACCTTAACACAAACTTAACAAATTAGCGGAGCTTCCCCACACTCCGTTTACAGAACTGAGCTTTGATGATCGTGAAATTCACACGATCATCATGAAATCCATTACTATCATCTTTTTTGCCTTGGCTGGCGCTGCGGCGGCCGAGCCGATCATCACTTCGTGGCACACGGCGGACTCCGGACGATATGCCCGGATCTGGGCGACCCAAGAACAAGAAATCACCGAGCGAGGTGGTGGTGGGGAAAGCTCACTGACCACCTGGGATTATACCGATTACGATGGCGTGACCGTCGGAGATCAGACGGAACCCGTCTACGCCGGGGTGCAGGGGATTTCTTATTCCAATAGCTACGTCTACATCAAATCCACCGGCCTGGCGACCAACACCATGGGACCCTGGTTTCTCAATGCCGCCCGCACCACCGCCTTTCCCTCATTTCCAGGAAATGCCGCCATCCTCTATCGCTTCCCTCGCAGCACTAACTACCCGCAAAGCTACGCCCCCGCTTCGCGCACAGAAACTAACATCGGCACCTGCGGCCTCTTCGTCGATGGCGTGCCGCTTTTCAACACCAGCGATACCTTTTCCTACGATACCTCCGCCGGCGGCGATCAGGAACCGACCAATAGCAACGTCGGCGATGGTTACTGGAATCGTGATGCCTTTGTCAACGAGGGCGTCAGCTTCGATGCCGGAAATGCCCACCAGGCGATGGAGGCATTTCACTACCACGCCAGCCCCACGGCACTCCGATCCAGGCTTGGCGATTCGGTGGATTACGATTCCACGGTGGTCTACCAAGGCATCGGTCAAGCCAGCCCCTACACGGAAAATTTCAACGGCAAGCACTCGCCGATCATCGCGTGGGTCAACGATGGACTGCCGATGTATGGCCCCTACGGTTACAGCGATCCTCTCGATCCTAACAGCACCGTGCGTCGGATGATTTCCGGATATCAAAAACGCGACGGCAGCAACGGCAGCACAGACCTCAGCAGCACAGGGCGTCACTCCCTGCCCCAGTGGACGGTGACCCAAGGGCAACGCAGCAGCACCGCTCTATCATCCTCGCAATACGGCCCCAATGTCAGCAGCAGCTTCATCCTGGGTCACTACATGGAAGACTATGCCTTCAAGGGGGATCTTGTTTCAGACAGCTCGGGCGCCACTTTTGAATCCTACACGGACCCCACCAACCAAGGCAACTTTGATGCCACCCGTCACTATGATTTGAATGCCTACAACGTGCGCTGGTGTGTCACCCCTGAATTTCCCAACGGAACCTGGGCATACTTCACCAGTGTTGAGGAGGACGGAACCCCCGCTTATCCCTACAATCTTGCCTACCAGTACTTTGGTGATGCCACGCTCGCCGCCGGCATCGCCAGTTCGGAAGTGGAGACGAGCGGAGTCACTGTGGAATTTGACGGCGCTGCCAACACCAGCCCCAGCAACGCCGCCACCCAGGTAGACAATGGCAACGTCACCATCACCTGGAAGGGGGTCGAAGGCGGAGTCTACCGGGTTGAAACCTCGGACGATCTCAGCAGCTTCGATCAAACCGCAGCCAGTTTCACCGCCACCTCCAATTACATCGAGGCGACCGATGCCCTCACCACCCAGCGTTTCTACCGGCTTTACCAAATCGGCCTCTCGACCTACGATGACACCGAGTTCAGCTCTGCCGCCGCTGCCGGTGGTGGCGATCCGGGTGGTCCGGGAGGTCCGCCTCTGGGGCCGTAAGATCAACCGCGAAAGGAGGACTTGGGTGGGAGCTTGTCAGTTTTCAGCCCTACCGACTCCTAGACTTCCATGCCCCGTTTCCTTCCATCCTGCCATCAGTTTGCCGCCCGCCCAGGCGGCATGCTGCTGTTCGCGATGCTGGTAGCACCGTCGGTGTTGGGGGGCTCGCTGCACCTGGACTTCTCTCATGAAATCGATGGCCGGCCACTGCGGATCGACTCCTTGCGTTACCAGAACTCGCGGAGCGAAACCTTCTCGCTGACCCGCATCGATTGGTTAGCCTCCGATTTTTCCCTGACCACGAGCGCCGGAAAAACCATCACCCTGCCGTCCGCCAGCGCCTTCATCCCGACACGCGGCACTACGCTCACCCTCCCCAATCTCCCTTCGGAAACGATCACGGCGATCAGCTTTCACGTCGGCCCTGATCGGAAAAGCAACCACTCGGATCCCGCCAGCTACGCGGCCAGTCATCCGCTCAACCCGAACGTCAACCGCTTGCACTGGGACTGGCAGGGCGGGTATATCTTTCTGGCACTCGAAGGCCACTGGCGCGCAGCCGGGCAGAAGCTTCCCGGTGGTTTTGCCTACCACTTCGCGCGCGATGCCAATCGCTGCAAGATCACGCTACCGGTCCATCTGAACCTGCGCGATGAATCCCGGGTCGGCATCGCTCTGGATGCCAACAAGGTTCTAACAGGTCTGTCCTTTGCCCAAGACGGCAGCACCACCCACTCCAGCGACGGTGATCCGGTCGCCGCCCGGCTGAAGTCCAATCTGCCATCGGCATTTCGCATCACCGGCATTCACCGTGGCGGCATCCCCACGAAGCCTAACCCGCCCGCCCCCATCGACCTGCCAGCCCATCCCAAGGGCTACCCGCTGACCCTGCCGAAACACATACCACTACCTGCGCTGCCGAGTGATAACCCGGTTCTAACAACGCGCGTCGCCCTCGGTGAAAAGCTGTTCCGCGAGCCCAAGCTCTCGCGCAGCAACAGCATTTCCTGCGCCTCCTGCCACCAGGGTGAAACCCTCAGCGATCCCCGCCGCTTGAGTCCGGGAGTCGATGGTGAACTTGGCCGGCGCCACTCCATGCCACTGTTCAATCTCGCTTGGAAATCCAGCTTCTTCTGGGACGGCCGAGCTCCCACACTGCGTGCCCAGGCATTGATCCCAATCGAGGACCATCTCGAGATGGATGAATCGCTGGATCGGGTCGCCGCCAAGCTCAAGGCCGACCCCAGCTACCCGCCGCTCTTTGCCGCCGCCTTTGGCTCTGGAAAAATCACCCCGGAGAATATCGGCCTCGCGATTGAAAATTTCCTGCTCACACGTCTCAGTTTTGATTCAAAACTGGATCGTGCCCACAAGGGGCAAGCCACACTAACAGATCAGGAAAAGCGCGGCTTTGAACTGTTCTTCACCGAGTCCGAACCTCGCCTCGGCAAACGTGGGGCCGACTGCTTCCACTGCCACGGCGGTGCCCTGTTCACCGATCATGCCTTCCACAACAACGGCCTTGCCTCCGGCGATGACCTCGGCCTCGAGGAGACCACTGGGAAAACAAGCGATCGCCACAAGTTCGCCACCCCGAGCCTGCGCAACATCGCCCTAACAGAACCCTACATGCACGACGGCCGCTTCGCCACGCTCGAGCAGGTGATCGATCACTACAATGCCGCACCCGAGCTCTCGGAAACCCTCGATCCTAACTTAGCCAAACACCCTCAGGGGCTGGGGCTTTCCGAGGAGGATCAGCGGGCATTGGTCGCTTTTCTGAAAACACTCAGCGACTCTAACATGTTACCCAAGGGGCAGGCAGGTGAGTGAAGACTGGCGCTAAGATGATGGCTTGATGGTGATCAAGTGCATGCTCGGAGCGAAGGCATCGGGAGTTTTCATCCGTTTGTATTCGTGACCGGGGCCCCAGGAATCGGTGTAGATGATCTCATCGGTTTTTTCATTGTAGCCGATGATCAGGCGCATGTGCCCGCCACCGGCTTGGGGGATGCCTTTTTCTTTGATCACCCCGACTTGGAGTGCCCAGAGGAGAGGGATTCCTTCGTCGATTTTATCGTGAATTGCTTTTTTGAATCGATCGTAGTTCGTGCCTTTTGAACGGACGGCTTTCAGCGTAGCCGGGTGACAAACGGAGAGGAACTGTTGGAAAGAAAAGTAGCCGCTGCTCATCGGGAACTCGGGGGCTAGGCGAGTTTTTTTGACCACTCGGTTGTAATCCTTGATGTCGGACTCAGCCTCGCGGTGGTCAATTTCATAGAGCACGTGCAGTCGGGTCTTGGTGCGACCGGCGACGCGTTTTAACGATGCCACCATTCTATCCGGATTGGTGCCTCCCTGGGCGGAACTTTGGGCAATTTGAGCCATGGCATGCTGATCCACCTGCAGTCCGTAATAGCGGAACACACGCTCGGCGCTGGCCACCGCGCAGTAACCTTTGCGACCTTGATCGACCATTGGCACGCCGGCGATGACTCGGTCGCCATTGTCTTTTTCCTCCACGGAATCTTTCAGCTCGGAGCGGCGGCTCATGCTCTTGGTGATGCCGCCTCGTCCGGAGAACATCTCGCGGCCAAACTTCACCGACACTAGAGTGAGTTTGAGGAACTCAGGCCGTTTGCCAGTGCCGTATCCTGAGGCGCTGGATGTCAGGGCGATGTAGGCGCCGGGGCACTCCCACAGCCAACGGTTCGCCGAGACAACGCTGCCTTTTTGAGTGCGGTTCATTTTTTCGCCATCAATGCCGGTCTTGGCGGCAATCAGCCCGTGCCACTTCTCGGTGAGCTGCTTGAAATCTTCGTTTTTCATCACGCCCATGTCGCCACGGTTGTAGATCGAGACCTCGAACGAGTGCAGCTTTCCCTCCTGGCTGCGGAGGATGGTCTCGCCGACGGGGAGCGACCACAGCTGCAGGCCTTTGACATTGGAACGGGCGTCACGTTTCTCCTTGGACAGCCAGCGGAACGCCAGGTGGCTGCGCTTGTTCAGCACTTCAGCGATCGGTTGATCCCACATCTTGGCATCCATGAACAGGATATCGAGATCGCGCGCCGGAGTGGCCGAGAGCACGGAGCCCAGACTGAGGGCGCTGAGAGTGAGGCTGAAAACGGCGGCTTTGATCATGATATAAAGAGCGTTCGAGGATGCAGCTTTTCTCTGAAAATTAAGATTTTGTTTCCGCCAAGCACTCAACCTCGATACCGATGCCTTCCTCCAGCACGAGCACGCGATCGGCCACACCGAGACGCTCTGCCTCGGCCACCAGGCGTTCTACCGGTTCGTGATCAGGCTCATTGCCCAGGGGGAAGGTGCCGTAGTGCATGGGGATTAGGATGCCGGCTTTCATCTCGATGAATGAGCGCACCGCTTCCTCCGGGTTCATGTGCACGTCGCGGCCGCTGGGCGCATCGTAGGCACCGATCGGCATCAGCGCGACGTCTGGCGTGTGATGTTTGCCAATTTCCTTGAAGCCCTCGAAGTAGGCGCTGTCGCCACAGTGGAATACCTTACTCACACCGGAGGAAATCATGTAACCGCCGTAATCGCGGTGAGTATCGTGCAGGTAGCGGGCACCCCAGTGGTGGCTGGGGGTGTGGGTGACATTGAGATCGCCAAACTTTAATTCATCCCAGACGGACATTTCGTGCACGGTCTTGAAACCGAGGCGTTTCACCAGTGAGCCGCTGCCTTGGGGGACCACGATGCCCTCGTGGGACTCGAGGATTTTCAGGCTGCGTTTGTGCAGGTGGTCGAAGTGGGCGTGGGTGACCATCACCAGATCGACCAGGGGCATCAGGCTGAGGTCGAGCCCCGGCACGCGCTGTCGCTTGACCACGCCATGCCAGTTCGCCCAGTTGGGATCGATGATCACCGAGTGATCGGCAAACTGGACGAGAAAGGAAGCATGGCCGATCCAGGTGACGCGGATTTTTCCCTCCTCCGGCGGATGGGGGATCGGCTCCCGCACGGTGCCGTCGCTTTTTTTGAACATCTGGGGCAGCAGTCGCCTGCGCAAGAAGTGATAGTTTCTACGCGGCCATCCTTTTTTCGGGAGGATGCCAGCGTAGTCACGCTTGGTTTCGGAGCGGCGTTTACTTGTTTCTGCTTTGTCGGGCTTTGCCATGTTGACGGTCTATCGGCTTAAATGGGGACGATTGTTTAGCCTAAGTATGGGCCCATCGCATTTCCTTGCAACCCTACATCTGATTCTCGTTGATCTCCACCCTTTCCATGAGGATGATGGGGCAGGCACATGAAGAAAAAAGCGATTATTGGGATCACACTCGGGGATCAGGCGGGCATTGGCCCGGAAGTGGTGGCGGCGGCACTGACATCCGGTCAGGTGCCGACCGACTGTGATTACCGCATCATCGGCGATAAAATCGACGTCCAGCCCGGTCAGCCGACCAAGGCCAGCGCCCAGGCCGCTTTCGATGCTCTGGAGGAATCCGTGCAGCTGCTGAAAAATGGAGAAATCGACGCCGTGGTCACTGCCCCGGTGGGGAAAGAGGGACTGCACGAGGTCGGTTTCCATTTCCCCGGCCAGACCGAGTTCTTTGCCGATCGATTGCAATGTCAGAACCATGCGATGTGCCTCACGGGGAAAAACCTGACCGTCGCGCTGGTCACGATCCACGTCGCCCTGGCCGATGTGCCGGAGCTGTTGGAAAAAGATGAAATCGTCCGCATCGGGAAACTCATCGCCGAGTTCTGCCAACAGCGTGGGATTCGCCAGCCGAGAGTGGCTGTCTGCGGACTCAACCCCCACGCCGGCGAGAATGGTGCCTTTGGCAAGGAGGACCTGGAATTGGTCGAGCCCGCTGTGCGAGAGCTGGAGCAGAGTGTGGCAGGAGTCGAGTTCAGTGGTCCGCATCCGCCGGATACCATCTTCCGTCCCGCTGCCGATGGCGACTATGATGCGGTGCTCTGCATGTATCACGATCAGGGTTTGATTCCGTTGAAATTGTTAGACTTCGATACCGGAGTCAACGTCACCCTCGGCCTGCCCTACCCTCGCACCAGCCCGGATCACGGCACGGCCTACGACATTGCCGGCACCGGCAAGGCGAGTGCCAGCTCGATGGTTCACGCCATCCAGTTAGCCTGTGAGATGAGTGGAAATTGTCCGGTGTGAACACGTCCGAGCAACATGAGCTGCTCCAGCGGCACTTCGGTCACGCCTCACTGAGGCCGGGCCAAGCGGAGATCATCGATCGGGTGCTCGCGGGCGTCAACACGCTCGCCATCTTGCCCACCGGGGGTGGGAAATCGCTCTGTTACCAATTTCCAGCGGTGGTTTCCGATGGGCTCACTGTGGTGGTCTCGCCACTCATTGCGCTGATGCGCGATCAGGTGAATACCTTGTTGCAGCAAGGCATCGCGGCGGCGCGTATGGATTCGTCCGCCGATGATGAGGCGCGGGAGGAGATTATGCAGGAGATCGCGGCAGGGGGTTTGAAGCTGCTCTATTTATCCCCGGAACGACTGACCGATCCGGCGCTGCTCGCCTTGCTCAAGAAATCGAACATCGCCTTGGTGGCCGTGGACGAGGCGCACTGTATCTCGGAGTGGGGTCACAGTTTTCGGCCATCTTACATCCGCATGCCGCGGCTTGTGAAGTCGCTGAAACCGAAGGCCATTCTCGCACTCACCGCCACCGCCAGTCCCCAGACTGCGCAGGGGATTCGCAAGGCATTTCGGATCCTGAAAAAGGACCAGGTGCAGACTTCGTTTTACCGTGAGAACCTGCAGTTCGATGTGACGGCTGGGAATGAGGAAGCGAAAAAGGGTAGGTTGTTAGAGGTGCTGCAGTCGGCAGGGATGACCCCCGCGATCGTTTACGCCACCAAGCGGGGCGACGTCGAGGAGGTGACGGCCTTTCTCAATCGGCATGGTGTGGTGGCAAAATCCTACCATGCTGGCATGCCCGCCGATGTCCGTGCCGAGGTGCAAGACGGTTTTGTCGCCCACCGTTTCCCGGTCATCTGCGCCACCATCGCCTTTGGCATGGGAGTGGACATGCCCGATGTCAGGGCGGTGATTCACTACCACCCGCCGAAGTCGCCAGAAGGCTGGATTCAGGAGAGTGGTCGGGCAGGGCGTGACGGGCTGCCGAGCCATTGCGAGCTGCTGATCAATGCTGACGACCGCACGATGTTAGAAGGACTGGTGCAAGCCAAACAACCTGGAGCTGCTGCCGTGCGGGCTATCCTGCAGCACGTCTTTTCCCAAGGTTCTAGGGCGATCGTTTCCAGATACAATCTCAGCACCCTCAACGATGTGCCGGTGGAGCTCTTGGATATTCTTCTCGCGCGATTAGAAACAGCGGGGTGGATGGTGCAGGATGGAGCTTCTTGGATGTGGTGCCATTTGGTGCCGCTGCGCTGGGATCAGGCGGCACGCCAGCGGATGCTGCGCGGTTTTCCCAAGAGTCAGCAGGCGATGTTTTTGGAAATGTTGGATTCGAAGCGCCGCATTTCCCTCCTCGAGCTGGCCGAGAACCAGGTGGTGAAGATGAACAAAATCGTCGGTCAACTGCGCGAGCTGGAAGCCGGCGGCGAGGTGCGACTGAAGATGAGTCACAGCCTGACACATTTCCGTATCAAAAAAGAACCCGAGAACCTGGAAGAGCTGGTGGAGGAGATGCTGGCGGTGTTCCAGCAGCACACGGAATACGACCTGCAGCGGATCGACAGTGTCTTCAAAATGGCTCAATCGAGACGCTGCCTGGCGGTCTCATTGGTCGGTTATTTCGGAGAAAAGTTAGCAGCACCCTGTGGCCACTGCGCCTCCTGCCTGGGGAAAAAGCGGCCACGGAAATTACCCGCATCGCCTGCCGCGGAGGTTAGTTTGGATGAGCTGGAGAGCATCCAGCAGCTGGTGGCCGAGAAGCGAGCTCCCTTGTCCAGCCCCGAGCGCTTGGCTCGTTTCCTCTGTGGCATCTACAGCCCGGCGATGATGCGCTACCGCCTCTATCAGCACGACCATTGGGGCATGCTGGAGCGATTCCCCTTCGAGGAGGTGCGGCAGCTGGCTCATCGTCTGCCTTTGTGAGATCTTGGCGAGTAGTGCTATTCCGGCGGGTTGAGCTGGTAGAAGGTTGCGGCGTTGTGATGATAGACGGCGCGTTTCTCGGCATCGCTCAGAGCATGGATTAAATTATCCACCGTGCTCAGCCAGGTGGGGTAGTTGGTTGGGCCGAGCGCGTGAGGCCAGCCCGAGCCGAAGAGGATACGCTGCGGACCGAAGGCGCTCAGCAGGGTATCGAAATAGGGCAGCAGGGACTCTGACTGCGCTACGGCAGTCTCTCCTTGCAGCAGCGGTGTAAGGCTGGAAAGACGGATGTAGATGTGCGGACGGCGCGCCAGCTCTCTGATTAGTCGTGCCCAGTTGCCGGATTTCGGCAGGGTGGAGGCAGGGTCAATTGATGCTCCGAAGTCGGCAATCATGGCTTGCCCCGGGTGCTGATCGGCAAACTGAATCATCGCGCCGAGCTCGTCAAAGCTCATGAACAGCTCCAGCGGTTTGCCGGAAAGGGTGACTTGCTGCACGCCGCGGCTGAAGTCGGCATCCTGCAAGTCTTCTGCGGATGCGATACTTTCTTGGTAAGCCACCACGTTAGGGCGGTGCGTGTCTTCGTCCAGATAAGCTTTAATTTTGGGGGAATGCAGCGGAATCCACGTGACACAGCCGGCAATGAGATCGTCCGAGGCTTTAGCGAGCTCAAGCAAGGGGGCATTCAGTGCGGCATCCGGGTGTCGCTGGATGGCAATCACTTGGTCCACGCCACTGAACTCGATGTCATTTTCCAATTCCTCCAGGGCCTGAGATAGATTCTCTGAGGAGACTTCAACGTGTGCATCAATCATTGACGACGAAATTCAGGGATGCGCGTGGTTTTGGCAAGCTCCTTTGGGCTTGCTTTGAGCGCTAATTGAAATTTGTAAATTGAATGTGAGGAGTGTAAATATAACCTGTTTACCTCAAGTGTGTTAAACATTTACTTGATACACCCGTTTAACCTTGACCGTCACCCCTGCCCAGGCATATCGTCCAGTCCAAGTGGAAACGAGAGAGCAAATACTGAAGGCGGCATGGGACCTTTTCGCGGAGCGTGGATTTGAAGATGTTTCGGTGCGCGATGTCACCAATGCAGCAGGGGTAAACCTGGCGAGTGTAAGCTACCATTTCGGTGGTAAAGAAGGTCTGATTCAAGAGACCGTGAAGCTCTGCATGAACCCCATCAACGAATACCGGATCAACCTTCTGAAAAAAGCCATCGAAGAACATGGCTCAGCTGAAAACGTGCCACTTGAGACCATCATGAACGCTCTGATGCGTCCGGCCGTCATGCCCGAAGAATGCGGAGTTCGCTCAGGCTTGATGCTACGTTTAGTGGCGCGTTACCTGATCGAGTCCGACTACAATATCCCATCGGTGAGCCGGAATCTCTACACCGATGTGTTCCAAACTTTTGCGATGGCTCTGAAGGCCCACTTTCCCAAATTAACCGGGCCGCAGCTGGTGAAACGGATCGTTTTTGCCTCTGGTGCAGTGATCTACTACCACGGTGTGGGCAAGCTGGCGATGCAGCTCAGTGCTGGCGGTCACGGTGATCCTCAGGAAATCGACCGCGAAGCAATGCTTGCCGAGGTCATTGATTTCTCCATCTACGGATTTGGCGGTCAGCCGGAGTAGCTCGAACCTCACGCAGTCAGGTGGCGGAACATGGAGAAGTATTCCGGGTAACCAGTCCGGAGGAAATGGTTGCTCTGGGAGAGCGGCTGGCTGGTGAGTTGCACGCTGGAGCTGTGCTGGCACTGTGCGGTGGTCTGGGTGCGGGGAAAACACATTTCACCAAAGGCATTGCGGCCGGAATGGGCTGCGTGGGTGAGGTGACCAGCCCTACTTTTTCACTCGCTCACGAATACACGGGCGGTCGACTGCCCGTGTTCCATTTTGATTTTTATCGCATGGATTCGGTGAACGAAGTCCTCCGGATCGGCTGGGATGAGTATCTTGACGAAGCGGGCATTATCGTCGTTGAGTGGCCCAACAAATTTCCAGACCTCCTGCCGCCCGCTACAGTCTGGCTGCAGTTTGAGTTATCACCTGATGAGGACCAATGCCGTCTAGTCAGGCGCGTGGCAGGCGAGGATCTACGCTCTGAGTGAGATCAGTTTTAGGCTGTCTCTTTCCACGCCATTGGTAGCGTTCGTTGCAATACTGGCAGAGGAAATGCTTGGTAAAGACCACTTGTAAGCCCACTCGCAGAACGTGACTTCCCAAGGTTGTTTTTGCATTCTTGTGTTTGGAACATCGTTTGTTCTTTAAGATGTGAGATCGGCAGACCGGGCAGACAACTTTGCTCGACTCGATGCTGTGGATCATTTGTAAAATGAGCACGAATGCGAGGCAGCCACCTGCCAGATAGAGGGGCTCCATGGCGTGCTGATTGAGGGCGTAGATAATGGCGCCCAGTGCGGTCGCCAGCATGATGATACGGAAGATCAGGGTGACCGATAGCAGGAAAAGCACTCTCCTGTTCAGCACCCGATGTCGTGTGTGTGACATGGTATGGAAATGTGTGTGTGAAACGACGAACTGAATCGACGCCTTAGCAGACTGAGTCCAGATCCACCCTTGGACAATCGTAAATTTGTAAAGATTTACTTCATCGATCAGCCTATGGGTCTATTGGCAGCGGTTTAAAAACTGCTCAGTGACGATAGATGTGCGTGCAATTTCAGTGGATTGGATCTACTGGGTCTCTGTGCGATTGAAACTGACCATAGCGTATGACGGCCGCCCATTCGAAGGCTGGGCCACCCAGCCGGGAGGCAACACGGTGCAAGATCTTCTCCAGAAGGCGCTGTCCACAGTGGCCAAGCAGGAGATTAAAATCCAAGGGTCGGGTCGCACCGATACCGGGGTGCACGCGCATGGGCAGGTGGCGCATTTCGATGCTCCGGAAGGCCTGAGCATGAATCCCTACAATTGGGTGCCCGCCGCGAACAGTAAACTGCCTGCCACCATTCGAGTGATCGACTGCGAACAGGTGGCCGACGACTTTCACGCCCGCTTTTCCGCCGTCGCGAAAACGTATACCTACGATCTCTGCCTGGCTCCGGTGCTACCGCCGCTGCAGGCTGGGCTCGCCTGGCATTTGCCGCGACAGCTCGATCCGGCATCGCTGGAGCAAGCGTTGGAAATCCTCCAGGGTGAGCATTGTTTCCGGGCATTTGCCGCCAAGCGTGGCAATGAGACGGAGGACACGTCCTACCGGCGTTCGCTGAGTCGCTGTGAGTTGCAGACACTGCCGAACGGGTATCGCATCACCTACACTGGCAATGGTTTCCTTTATAAAATGGCAAGGCTACTCACCGGAGCGGCGATTTACACGGCTCAGGGGAGGCTGCGACTGGACGATCTGGAAGGGCTCTTGGATCAGCCTGCTGACCTGCCTCATGGAAGGTCGCCGTATTGCGCGCCGGCGGATGGTTTGGCGCTGGACCATGTGACCTATTCTTGACCGCGAATCTGGCGAATTGGACGAATTTTGTTTCTTGGGTTACTGATTCCTTGGCTTGTGAGTTTTTGACTCTTCTTCGCCGATGCCCCGCAGGACACGGGTGGGAACGAGGTCTAAATTGGCTTTCTGTTTGCCAATTGCTGACTCTGACAGGGACAAAAAAACGCGGCATACCCGATGGGCATGCCGCGCTGAAATTTGGTGTTTAGAGTTTAGTCTTTAAATCTTCAGCTTAGTGCGCCTTACAGAATTCCTCGAAGCGGCTCAGGCCTTCGTTGAGCACGTCGAGGGTGGTGCAGTAGCTGATGCGGATGCTGTTGTCGTTTCCGAAAGCGATACCAGGAACGGCGGCAACGCGGTAACGAGTGAGCAACTTGTCGCAGAGGTTGACGGATTTCAGTCCGAGGTCAGTGGTGTCCACCAGGCAGTAGAAGGCACCCTTGGGCTCGACCACTTTGATGTTGTTGATGGCGCTGAGGCGACCGTGCACAAACTGGCGGCGGACATCGTATTCAGCATTCAGGTCCTTGATGAAGTCCTTGCCTTCAGCCAGGGCGGCGAGGGCGCCATACTGGGCGAAGGTGGTGGCGTTCGAGGTCGTGTGACCCTGAATCTTGGAAATGGCATCAGCCAGCGGCTTGGGAGCAGCGGTGTAGCCGATGCGCCATCCGGTCATCGAGTAAGCTTTGGAGAAGCCGTTGACGGTGATGGTGAGATCGTAGAGGTCCTTGCTGAGCGAGGCGATGCTGGTGTGCTTGGTCTCGCCGTAGACGAGGTGCTCGTAAATTTCATCGGAGAGGATGATGATGTCCTCGTAGAGGGCCACTTCACCCAGAGCCTTGAGCTCATCCGCGCTGTAAACGGAGCCGGTGGGATTGCCAGGAGTGTTCAGGATGATCATCTTGGTCAGGCCGGTCATGTTCTCCTCGAACTGCTCGGGGGTGAGTTTCCAATCGTTTTCCGCGGTGGTTTCCACGATCACGGGAATACCACCTGCAAGGCGGACCATTTCCGGATAGCTGACCCAGTAAGGAGCGGGGATGATGACCTCGTCACCTTCTTCCACGACGGCAAGGATGGCATTGAAGCAGGATTGCTTGGCGCCGCTGTTGACCACGATCTGGCGCGGGTCGTAGTCGATGCCGTTGTCGGTCTTCAGTTTTTCAGCGATGGCCTCACGCAGCTCGGGGATGCCGGCGGCAGGGGTGTATTTGGTCTTTCCCTCGTTGAGCGCGTCGATGGCGGCTTGTTTGATAAAATCGGGGGTGTCCTGATCCGGTTCGCCACCGGCCAGTCCGTAAACTTCTTCGCCGCGCGCCTTCATGGCCTTGGCTTGGTTCGTGACAGAAAGTGTGAGCGAAGGGGCGACCTTATCAACGCGTGATGAAATGGAGTCCATGGAATGAAATGGTTGGTTGCAATCGTCCGGAACGGGGCGATGGCGGTTTCCATGAGCACCCTCCTCCGGAGCGGTGAGGGATTTGTTAACCGATGAGGCCGCTGATGCAAGTTTATTGCCGTCAGCGCGGGTGGATTTTTTGCCAGTATGACGGCCTATTGGCGCAGTCTGCCCCGGGCCGTGGTCCATTTACCTTTGTGGATTACTTGTTGGAAATCGAGACCGTTTTCTTGTGCTACTTCGAGCGTTTCCTGCCACTGGTCGTTGAGGATTCCGGAGACCACCAGATCGGCGTCTTTTTCCATCGCTTTTACAATGATAGGGAAGGCCTGCTGGAGGATAGTGGAAAACATATTGGCCACCACCACCGGCCACTGGCCATCGGGTTGCCATTTCAGGACGTCGTTTTCGGTCATCTTCACCTGATCGACTCCATTGCGCTCGACATTGCGCTTGGCGACTTTCACCGCTTGTGGGTCGAAATCCATGCCGTGACAGTATCCTGCGCCGAGCATTCGTGCGGCGATGGCGATCACTCCGCTGCCACTGCCGAGATCCAGAAGTTTCCAGTCGTGACCAGCGCGCTTGCGTTCTGCCGCGATGTCGGTGACCAGACGCAGGCAGGTGGATGTGGTAGCATGATCGCCGGTGCCGAAGGCCATGTCCGCAGGAATCTGGATGATGTGCCGACCCGGAAACTGCTGCTGCAGGGACTCGCGGGCGTCGTCGTCCCGTGAGCCGGAAATGATGACGGAGCTGCGGATTCGAATGGGCGGGCGCTCAGGCTCGGACATGGCTGCCCAGTTCTGGTGCACCAGCTTACGGGTGCTGCCGCCGAACTGAGCTTTGATTTTTTCCGCTTCCTCCTCGGTCTCGGTGTAAACCTCCACTCGCACGGTTTTCTGCGACTTCAACTTCGAGATCACGGCATTCGGATTACCGTAAAATCGATCTTCCCAGGCGTCCATCCATTTGGCGCCGGATAACTTGGACCATACCCACATGGCTCTAACTAATCACAAATACCGAGGAGATGTAACAAAAATCAGTCATCTAAAAGTTCACCGCATTTTCGGCAGTAAACCGCATCGTTGAGGTGGCCGTGTGCGCCACAGCCTGGGCAGGCATCAGTGCTTTCATCCGGATGCAGGGCTTCGCGCACCATGTCACTGGCAACGATCCCTGTCGGCACCGCAATGATGGCATAACCGGCGAGCACCATCAGGGCGGTGATGAGTCGACCCAAAACCGTCTGCGCTGCCAAGTCACCGTATCCCACGGTAGTGATGGACACGATCGCGTAGTAGATACTCACCGGGATGCTGGTGAAGGCGGTGCCGGGCTCTCCGGATTCCACGATGTAGATCAAGGTGCCGGCCAGCATGGCAAAAATGAGCATGGAGAAAAAGAATACCGTGATCTTCGCTCGCGATGCCGCCAGGCCTCTGAGAATGGTGTTCGCCCCGCGGACATGGCCCACCATTTTCAAGACCCGGAACATTCTGAGAAGCCGGAGCAGGCGGATGACGATGAAGTGACTGCCGCCGGTGAAAATCAACGCGAGGTAGCTGGGGAGGCAGGAAAGTAAGTCGACGATGCCATAGAAACTGAAGATGTAACGTCTCGGACGCCGCACCAGCCAGATCCGCAGAATGTATTCCACGGTGAAGACCACGGTGCAAATCCATTCCACCACGAGCAGTGGCTGATGATATTGGCGGTGGATGCTTTCCACACTCTCCAACATCACAGCCAACACGCTGATGCCAATCACCCAGAGCAGCGCGACATCGAAGAATTTGCCACTCGGCGTTTCTGCTTCGAAGATAATCGCCCACAGCCGTTCTTTGAATTCGGAGCGTGACGGTTCCGGATCGGATGCTGCAAGGTGGGGGTCGTCAGGTGGATGCACGGCAGAAAACATGTCGGCCGATGCGCTGGATGTCAAATCCTAGCCGCAGCCTCTCGCTGTGATGGTTGCGGAGGGAATTTTAAAAAACTCCCCTAGATTTGCATTGACATGTGACGGGTGTCCTCCTAGTTTGCGCGCCCCTCGATTTGAGGTGGGTGAGTCAACCGTGATGGAGCGCTCTCCCTGGGAAGCCGACTGTAACAGGTCAACTCATACTAAAAACAACTAAGCCAATGAAAACTTTTTCAGCTAAAGCACAGGACGTCGAGCGCAAGTGGTACGTCATCGATGCCGAGAACCAAATTCTCGGTCAGGTCGCCGTCAAGGCCGCCAACCTCCTCCGTGGTAAAAACAAAACCATCTTCACTCCTCACGTTGACACCGGTGACTACGTCATCATCATCAACGCTGAAAAAGTTGTCCTCAGCGGCACCAAGGAGCACGATAAGATCTACACACGCTACACCGGTTACGTCGGTAACCAGAAAATCGAGACCCCTCGCAAGGTCCGTGAGCGTCGTCCGGAACTCCTCCTCGAGCGCGCCGTCCGCGGCATGGTTCCCCACAACAAACTGGGTGATGCCATCTACAAGAAGCTCAAAGTCGTCGTCGGCTCCGATCACAAACACGAGGCCCAGCAGCCTGAAGTTGTTGAAGTCGCCTAATTATCCACTTACCTAACACTTTAAATTTTACATTCTCATGAGCGAAGCAACTACATACTGCGCCACTGGTCGTCGCAAGACATCCGTCGCCCGCGTCTGGGTCACCGCCGGAACCGGCGAGATCACGATCAACAACAAACCTTTCGAAGAATACGTTCCTACCCTGACTCTCCAGAACTCAGTGCTCGAACCATTCGAAAAATCCAATCTCCTCAAGAAATTTGACGTCAAAGTCGTGGCCAAAGGTGGCGGCATTTCCGGTCAAGTTGGAGCCATCCGCCTCGGCATCTCCCGCGCCCTCTGCGAGCACGACGAAGAACTTCGTCCCGCCCTCAAGGAAGTCGGCCTGATGCGTCGTGACCCCCGCCAGAAAGAGCGTAAGAAATACGGTCAGCCTGGTGCACGTAAGAAGTTCCAGTTCTCCAAACGCTAATCCCAGCCAATATCCAACCTTATACACTAACGAATTATGTCTAAACACGCATCTCTCAAAGTATCCGGTGGAGCCGGCGGCAAGCGTTCGGTTCTTAAGCGTTTCGAACGCATTAAGCTCCTCAAGGAACGCGGCCAATGGAAAAAAGGTAAGAGCCCAATCGGCCTTCCTAAAACCAAGCCAGAGGCGTAAGCCACGGCTCAAATCCATCTTTTCAAACCCGCCCTTGGACCACCACATCCGGGCGGGTTTTTTCATCGCCACGTGTTTCATTCTGCAAGCACTTGGTATTTGAATTTTAAATCTTAAAACCTAAAAAACACCACCATGTCCGATAACACCACTGGCACTCGACTGAATAAATACCTCGCCTCTTGCGGCGTCGGCTCCCGCCGGGCATGCGATACCATCATCAAGGAAGGCGACGTCTTCATCAATAACTCCCGCGTCGATAACCCCGCCCTGCGCGTCGGGCCGGACGATGTGGTGCGGGTCGGTAAGAAAACCGTCACCCCAAAGAGCACCGAGGTCATCCTTTTCAACAAACCCCGTGGCCTCGTCAGCTCCGCCAGCGATGAGCTGGGTCGCGAGACGATCTACGCCGCCCTGCCACCGCAGCTGCATCACTTGAAGAATGTGGGCCGACTCGATAAGGAATCCGAGGGCATGCTCGTCCTCACCAACGATGGCGACCTCGCCTTGAAGCTCACCCACCCTAGCCAGAAGGTGGAGAAAGAATACCTCGTCACGGTCAACCAAGCTTTTGATAACGAGATCATCGATAAGCTCATTAAAGGCGTGCACACGGTCGAAGGTCGTGCCGCCGCGAAGTCGATCAAGCGTATCTCCCCGCGCCGTCTCCGAGTGGTTTTGGAAACCGGCCTCAAGCGCCAGATCCGCATCATGTTTGATGCCGTGCACATCAAGGTGACCAAGCTCGTCCGCATCCGCATCGGCACCCTCACCGGCGGAGGATTGGAAACCGGCCAGTGGCGCACGCTCGATGCCGAGGAAATCCAAGCCCTGCAACAGAACCCACGTCAACGCCAGCCTCGCGTCAGTGACGATGGAGGTCAATCTGGCGACGAACCGGCCCGCAAGTCCAGCCCGCGTGGAGCCAAAGGCCTGCAACGCCGGACGCCTATGAAGAAAAAGGGCACCAAAAATTTCCAAAACACCAAGCGGGCTCCGAAAAAAACCGGCCGCGGCACCAGCCAAAAGCGCAAGCCTCGCGGTCGCCGTTAGTGGCGTCATGGCCGTGGCTCGGCCGATTAAAGTTCTCGCCCCTAGCCGGATGACTGCCCGGCTACTGGAAGGAGTGGGCGCTCAATCCATGGTCGATCCACTAAAGAATCGGCACAAAATCGAAGGATCAAGCCTGAGATAAGAATTGGATGGGGGCTTCCATTTTGTCTAACTAACAGGCATGAAAATGTTTGTTAGCTTTTGCTGTCTTCTGCTGCAGATCAGTTTCGCCATCGCGGCTGAACCGACCGAACTGAGAACCTGGCAAGCCACGTCGGGTCACAAAGTTCAGGCAAAGGCCACGCAGGTGGACGAAGGCACGGTGCATTTGGAAAAAGAGGACGGCAAAGTCGTTCGCGTGCCGCTTGCGAAATTTGTTGCCGCCGACCAAGAGCGACTGAAAAAGCATTTTGAAATTTCGGACGAGCCCGCACTGGCAGACGGTAGTGGCGCCAAAGCTGCGGAGGGGCTGCCCCACCCGGTGGGTGAAATCACGGGACCTGTGCAGGCCGGCACAAACTCCAGCTACTATGTTTATCTGCCGAAGAGCCTCAAGCAGGGTCGCAAGGCCCCGCTGCTGTTCTACACCAATTCGATCAATGGCAATGGCAAGTGGATTCAGGAACTTACCGAGTATGCCGAGCTCTTTGGCTGGGTGGTCGCAATCTCTGTGGAATCTTGTAACAAAGCAGGGTATGAAAAAAGCAAAGCCAGCTGCAAACTGGCGCTAGAACACATCATGGCCACGCTGCCGGTGGACGACGAGCGGATCCACTACACGGGGAACTCAGGCGGTGGGGCTGTGGCTTTTTTGAACTCCGAGACGATGGCGGCATACGGGATCTTGCCGAACACCAGCTACGCACTTGAGAGTGTGAAGGTGCGCACCACCGTCGTTTACGCTCTCGGTGGCGGTTATGATTACAACCGCTACCTCACCGCAGACGCCGCTGAGCGCTATAAGAAAGATGGATTTCACCGGATGACCAAGCTCAGCCATAACCGCGCCCCGGCCGATCATCGCGGCGATGGCATGTTCTGGATGCACTGCAAGTATCTCGGTGATGCTAAGAAAGATCACCAGGAGGAAGCCAAGGACTTTGAAATCAGCACCCTCGAGTGGCTCGCCACGCTCAAGCAAGACAATCCCAAGCGCGCGTATTCCAATGCCATCGTGTTCCAGGAAATTTATCAGCCGGAAGGCAGCAATGGCCGGGCACTGGAGCAGTTGATCAAAGAGCTCGCGGAAGACAAAGACAATGTCCTCTACCACGAAGCCTTACTGGCCATCGATAAATTCTCCGGAAAATACTACGCTCCGCTAGGTGAAGATGCCGGTTCTGAAATGGGGCATAAACCACCGAAACGTGTGGTTTCCGCCGTTGAAAAACTTCAGCTTAGTTACGGTCATATTCCCGAGATCAACGAGGTTCTCGAGGCGATGAAAAAGGTGACCGTTAAGAAGTAGCTGGCAAAAAACTCGGCGGTGGCGGCACCCTCCATTCCCGAATGTGGCGAATGGCAGGGTCTCAGAGTAAGGACACAGGCCACAGCTGGTGGAGTTCAGAAATTATCAGTTCCTTTTCATGCGAGTGAAGTCAGCCGCAATCACGGGAGCACAGCCTTTTCTGACTGTGCCTTGAGAGGATTTTGGCATTTCGTGAAAATGGAGTGTTAGAAACAAAAAGAAGTGCGCTTTCATGCCTCAATCACTAACAGTTCAATAGAGAAGAGTAATCCGAGACAGTAATCCTAACTCATTCTGTCAGTGAGGTTCTTGTGTGTTCTCGTGGGGTGGAGATAACGTGTCAGCCTACTCGTGATGTGACATTTTCCAAAAGGAGTGTTGTCCCCAGCTGACCTTGTGGTTAGTTGTTATGAATCATATTCACCTTTTAGATCATCTGTTTAGCCATGAGTAAAAATATCGAAAGTCATCTCAGCGAAGATCGCGAATTCAAACCTTCCAAAGAGTTTTCCAAACAAGCACGCGTCTCCAGTATGGCGCAATACAAGCGCATGCACAAAGAATCGGTGGAACGGCCCGACCTCTTTTGGGCACGTGAGGCCAGAGAGCTGCACTGGGATAAGAAGTGGGGCAAGGTGCTCGAGTGGAAGGCTCCTTACGCAAAGTGGTTTGTCGGTGGCAGAACCAACGTCTGCGTCAACTGTGTCGATCGCCATGTGACCGAAGGCAGGGGCAATAAAGCTGCGATTATCTGGGAAGGTGAGCCCGGTGACAAACGCACTCTCACCTACAAGCAACTACAGCGCGAGGTCTGCCGCTTTGCCAATGTGTTAGAATCTAATGGCGTCAAGTCGAAGGACCGTGTGCTGATCTACATGCCGATGGTGGTGGAAGCCACGGTGGCGATGCTCGCCTGCGCCCGCATCGGTGCGGTGCACTCGATTGTCTTCGGTGGATTCTCCGCGGAGTCGATCAAAGACCGTCTCGACGACTCCGAAGCCAAGGTGGTGATCACTGCCGACGGTGGCTGGCGCCGCGGTGGTGTGGTGGATCTCAAAGCCAACATCGATGAAGCGCTGAAAAAGGACAAGTCGGTCGAAAAAGTCATCGTGCTCAAGCGCACCGAGAACAAGGTGAAGATGACCAAGGGGCGCGATGTCTGGTGGCATGAGGAAACCGCCAAAGTAGCTGCCACCCACAAGGCGAAGTCCTTCGATAGCGAGCACCCGCTTTTCATTCTCTACACCTCCGGCTCCACCGGGAAACCCAAGGGGATCCTGCACACCACCGGGGGCTACATGGTGAACACCTACGCCACCTGCAAATACATCTTCGATATGAAAGACGATGACGTCTACTGGTGCACCGCCGATGTCGGCTGGATCACCGGGCACTCGTACATCACTTATGGACCGATGCTGAACGGCGTCACCCAGGTGATGTATGAAGGCGCGCCGAACTATCCGGATTTCTCCCGCTTCTGGCAGATTGTCGAGGAATACAGCGTCACAATTTTCTACACCGCCCCCACCGCCATCCGTGCCTTCATCAAGGCGGGGGATGAGCTAGTGGACAAACATGACCTTTCCTCACTCCGACTGTTGGGAACCGTCGGCGAGCCGATCAATCCGGAAGCTTGGATGTGGTATTACAATAAAATCGGCGGTGGGCGCTGCCCGATCGTCGATACCTGGTGGCAGACCGAGACCGGAGCCATCATGATTTCCCCTCTGCCGGGTTGCACCCCGATCAAGCCCGGCACCGCGACCCAACCGTTCTTCGGTATCGATGCTGCCATCCTCGATGAGGAAGGCAACGAGTGCAAAGCCAACGAGGGCGGCCGACTTGTCATCCGCAAGCCATGGCCCGGAATGCTGCGCACCATTTACAAAGATAAAAAACGCTACCGCGACACCTACTGGAGCGATTACCCGGGGATGTACACTGCCGGCGATGGCGCACGCCGCGATCGCAAGGGGAACTTCTGGATTGTCGGTCGTCTCGATGACGTGCTCAACGTTTCCGGTCACCGTCTCGGCACCGCGGAGGTGGAGAGTGCGCTGGTTTCTCATGATGCTGTGGCTGAGGCGGCAGTGGTGGGGCGGCCTCACGAGATCAAAGGTCAGGCGGTCTGTGCTTTTGTCACTCTCAAGAGCGGCATTGAAGGCACTGACGAACTACTCAAGGAAGTGCGTAATCATGTGGGTAAGGTCATTGGAGCCATCGCCAAACCGGACGATGTCTATTTCACTCCGGTCTTGCCAAAAACAAGATCCGGGAAGATTATGCGGCGCCTGCTGAAAGAACTGGTCGCCACAGGGAAAGTCACAGGAAACACCACCACCTTGGAGGACGCTAACGTCGTTAAAAGCCTCCAGAAGCAGGTGGCTAAGAAATAGCCTCCGCAAAACCATTTGTGCGGGGCTAATCGTAATCATTCATTATGAATAGCTCACGCTACATCCTTGCTCGCATCGCTGCAGCCTTCGGTATTCACCGGAAAAACCGGAGACTCTCCGAGGCTGCCGATGAGATGCACCTGCTCCGCCAAGCTGAGGAAATCCTCGGTGAGGACACTTGGGAGCAGACCGAGGGGATCGAGGCGCTTAACTCGGAATACTGGAATTTGCGCAAGTTGCAGATGTCCGTGGGGAAGTTGGAAAAAGCCATCGAAGAAGCGGATGCAATTTTACAGCAGTCGCACGACGAGCGAAATTCGATACTCAACCACTCGAACGAAGTCTGCCAGGTGATCGAGACCGAACGCGATGAGCTGGTCAGAGAGCTGGAGCAATTGAATGCGAAGCGTGATAAAATCGTCAGCCGTGCTCAACTGGTGAAACGTAACTTTGAGGCATCACGCACGAAGGTGATGGTGCTGACCGGAGAGGAGGACGAGGGTGGCAGCGATCATCAGGAAGTGATCCGCGAGGAGCGCGCCAAGCTTAGTGAGTATAAGGCCAGTTTTGATAAACTGAAAAAAGGACGGGAGGAAGTCGGCGTGCAGATCTCTGAACTTGAGGCGAAAATCAGTGAGCTGGAAACCCAAATCGAAACCGACCGCAAACGTCACCGTGAGGAAGCGTCTGGAGCGTATCAAAACATCGGTAAAGCCAATCGTGACAAGTCCAAGTTAACCGCTGAAGTCGGATTGCTCGAAGCCGAGATGACCCAACATTTTTCAGAAATCGGACGCTACATTAGTAACCACGCAGGCACGGATCCAATTTGCACAAAAATCTGCAAGGAGCACGCGCATCTGATTGCCCAGATGCAGACGCTGCATACCTCAATCGCGCTGAACCATAAGCTCGCCGCGATAGCTGATGCATAGTCGCTGGGGCAGTGAAGTGCAAAAAATAGGCGTGTCGCAGAGACTAAACCATGCTTGGCTAAGAGCGTGATGGGGAGTTTAAGTTGTCAAGCAATGCGGGATCTCGAGCACCGGGCTTTTGCCCAAGGTGCTACGCCGGAAGGCTTGATGGATCAGGCCGGTGCAGGAATTGCCCGCGAGATTTTACGCCGCTATCCACGACCCGGAGTTGCCATTGCTTGCATCGGCAGCGGCAACAATGGAGGCGACGCTCTGGTGGCGTTGAAACACCTGGCACAAGCTGGCTGGAACATCGCGGTGAAGCCAACCGTGGCCAGCGCCAAACTCGCTGAGCTTCCATGGAAAAAATGGCGAGCACTCGGTGACATGCCCAGCCCTGAGGCGATTATGTCACGACCAGGCCGGGGGAAAGTCATTGTCTTGGATGGCTTGTTAGGGATTGGTGCCAGCGGTGCATTGCGCGAACCTTTGGCCAGCGCCGCCGCCTGGATGAACGACCTTCGAATAAGCTGCTCGGCTGATGTGATCGCCATGGACATCCCCTCGGGAGTGAATGGTGATAGCGGTGAAGTTTATGACGGAGCCGTGATCGCGGATCTGACTTTGACGATCGGCGTTGCGAAAAGTGGCCTCTTGCAGTCCAGTTCGGCCAGTCACACCGGATCGATGGAAACCATCCCAGTGGATGAACTTCCTGCACCTGATGACGGATCGCCGAGCTTGAGCGATCGCTTCTCCCTGCGCTCCCTGCCACTACGCCGCCCTCACGAGTTCCACAAAGGTAACGCTGGCAGGGTGGGAATCGTTGCCGGTTCCAGAGGGATGTTGGGAGCAGCTGTGCTCTGTGCCACTGGGGTATTACGGTCGGGCGCCGGGCTGGTGACCTTGTTTGTAGAGGAAAATATCTACTCGCTCTTGGTGCCGATGCTGCCTCCCGAAGTGATGGTCAAACCTGTGACATCTCTGACTGCTGTCATGGAACAAGACCTCGATGTCTTGGCCATCGGACCGGGGATGGGTTCGGCGTGGTCAGACGAGGAATTTTTTCGACTGATCGAGGATTTTTCACGCACGATGGTTGTGGATGCAGATGCTTTGAACCGCATAGCGGCTGATGGTGTGAGCACACATGTGAGGGGAAATATGATTCTAACTCCTCACCCTGGTGAGATGCGGCGGCTGTTTCCAGATAGTCGCGATGTTAGCCGTGAGTCGGTAGTCTCCGCCTTTACCCAGCAGTTTCCTTCCACCACCTTGTTGCTCAAGGGCACTCACAGCTTGGTGGCACAGGACGGACAGCCGCTCCAAGTGAATGCCAGTGGTCACTCGGGAATGGCCTCAGGAGGGCAAGGTGATGTCCTCACCGGCGTGATTGCTGGCTTGGCTGGGCAGGGGATCGCCCCCATGGATGCTGCTCGGGCAGGAGCGTGGCTCTGTGGGAGAGCTGCAGAGCTGGCGATTAGTCATGGCGACCAGTCCCAACCATCACTCACAGCCTCGGATGTGTTAGTGTCGCTAGGTCTCGCGTTTCGTGAGATTCTGTGATATAAACATTTGCAAAACAAGTGTTTATAAGCTTCAACCCAGCGCCCTATGCCAATCCCTGCGATCAAGAAAAAACCCAAACCTAAGACTCAGAAGGATGTGCCATGGAATGTGGTTGTGTTAGATGATCCCGTGAATCTACAAGCTTACGTCACCATGGTCTTCAAAAAAGTCTTTGGTTATACGCAGACCAAAGCGGAAACTCTGATGATGGAAGTGCACACTGTGGGCCGATCGATTGTGTGGTCGGGAGCCAAGGAAAAGGCTGAGTTTTACGTGCAGCAGCTTCATGGCTGGCAGCTTCAAACCACCATGGAGAAATCAGGATGAATATCATGCCCACACTGGAAGGAGGCTTGGCCATCGAGCCATCTTCGGAAACCGATTGGGTGGTGTTGGAGCAAATCACCCAAGACGTCGGGCGGCCTGCGCATTTGGCGGAGTCGTTGGCAGGGCTGATGGATGAGGACAGCGATTGGGAGGAGTTCGTGGTGCCGGATCTGGCATCGAGCTTCAACAGTCAGTGCAAGTTGGTCGAAAAAACGATCGAACACGCCCGAGAACATGATGAGCCCGTGGTGTTCATCAAGCCCAAGCAGGCCGAGATGTGGTATGGGGCGATCAATCAAGCCCGCCTGGCACTGGAAGCCCGCTATCAGTTGGATGCCACAGAAGACGCGATTGAAGACGCCGCCCCGGAGCTGCGCAGCGCGCACTTCCGTAACCGGTTTTACCTCATGCTGCAGAGTATGTTGTTAGAATACGTGATGGAGACCGATTAGGGCTCCCGGCGAATCAAGGTGATTGCCATCCAGGGGCCCGTATCCGGAGCCATCTGTGCATGCCAGAACCAGGAGGAAACATCGGTCCATTCCTCATCAGGATTTTCCATCGCGATGATGCGCTCGCGAATGAAATAACGTTCAGTGCCTCGGCGGGCATGACAGCCTGCCCAGTGACGACCATGCACGTCGCGGTGGAGTTTGACCGATTCGAGTCGATGTCCGGAGGCGCGTAAGCAATCGGCAGAGGGGTGCAGTTTGCGGGTGGCGCGTGTGACTTGTCGCAGGATCACCTGTTGATCTCCGCAGCGAAAGCTGGCGATGCTGCCGGGGAAATCCTTGGAAAAAGCACGCTCGGCGGCCGTCAGGGGAATCGGCACCAGCGGTTGCTCCTCGAAGTGTTCCGGCCATGGGGCGGTAAGGTGTTGTTGGGGAGTTGGAGCATGCCGACTGGCCACCGGCGGTTGCAGCCACTGCCAAAAGCCACAGCTCAAACCTAACAAAAAGATGATGATTGAACGATGCATATCAGGAAACCAAGCGAGTGCGCGATACCGCAGATTGCCATGAGGCGACCTTGATGAGGATGATCACTGCTCCCAGATAACAGAGTAACCCGGTGGCGGCATGCAGGGTGTCGGAGATCTCGAGAAAACCGCATTCGGGGGCGAACAGGAGAGCGGCTCTCAGGCTGTTCGTGAGCAATAGCAGAACCATGGCGAGAAGATTGAAGAGCACTGTGCTATGCCACGGCATACGTTTCAGTGAGGCGATGACATTGGTCACCACCAGCCCCATCCACAGGATCCTAACGCCACTGCAGGGAGGGTCCACGCCGACCACCTTGCCAAAGGCGGTGAGGTTCGTTCCCTCACGCGTGATTTCCTGCACAAAGGGGAGCACGAGCCAGCGTGACACCTCGGCAGAGAAGAGCCGCATCGGGTAGCCGAGATAGAATTGTAAACTGGCTACCAGGGGCAGCGAGAGCAGCATCAGCGCCAAGCATGAGGGCCGGTTCTGATAGCCAAAGTAGAACATGAGACAGGCAATGGCCGGCAACGAGCGCAGCATCGGCGGCAGGTAGAAGCCGCTGATCAGATAGAGGAGGAAACAGACGGCCGCAGCCACGAGGTGCGGTCGGCGCGGAAGATGCCGGTCTTTGAAAATGACGAGTGCCAGAAGGCCTAACACCGCCAAGCCAAGTGGCTCGTCACCGCCATCTGTCAGCCGCCGGAGATACCAGAGGATCAGTGGCCAGAAGGCGGCACTGAGACCGATGGTCGTCGCAGCGACTGACAGAGCCTTTTTCAGGCGGGTTTCACACACAAGAAAAGCGTCGGTTAGATTGATCGATTCAGGCTTGGCAACGGCGGACGCGCATCATCAGCAGGGTGCACAGGCTGAGCAGCAGCAAGGTGGCCGATCCAGGCTCCGGCACGCTGCCACCCTTGACCAGCGGGGCGGAGTGGCTCGAGACCACGGCCTTGCTTAAGACTCCTTTGGGGAGTGGGCTGGCTTGTTGCACCGCCGTGGCGGGATCATCGATGGGGCGCGGGGTATCGTCGATCGCAACAAAGGAGGTGTAGGGTGTCAGTAGCGAGTAGGTGAGACCGAGATTGGTGACTTCCTGGACGGCTTCACGTTTCCGATCTTCGTCACCTTTGAGTTTGGTGTATTCGCTCAGTTCGCGCACGCGCTCACGAGCCCAGAGGCTGCGCAGCGCCGGATTGTGTCGGCCTTCGGCTGCGCTTTGATCGATGGAGATAACTTGCTCGTAGCGCTCACCGCCTCCGCGGATACCGCTGATGACCAATTCTCCGATGGCAGGACCCTGCCACTTGCCGCAGATGGTGATCGGCCGATTGGCGAAAACGTCGGGCAGGTTTTTGGGCTGGATCTCACGGGCGTCAAAACCACGTGCCTCAAGCTTCACCTGAGTCAGCACGGGTGCCTCGAGGTAGGTTTTGAAGCGTTGCGCCGTGGCGGCCGCTTCCGATGGGCTGGTGACGACAAATGCCTCACCGCCGCCGACATGGGCGATGCCTTCGACAATGTGTCGGTTCACCGCGGAGCCGATGCCGAAGCAGAACACGTTCGCCGACCCGCGATGGTCGCGGATGAGATCGAAGGCGTCCGTTTCGAAGTCCACATAGCCGTCGGTGACCACCACGATCGATCGAGATTTTTCCACGTCGGTCGGCATGTTCACCGCACGCTGCAGTGCACGCACCAGCTTGGTGCCCCCGGAGGATCTTCTGCTGTGGGCGGAAAAGTAGCGGTTCGCCCGGCGGATGTTCGCTTGGGTTGCGGCCAAGGGCGTGTCGGATAGGGTGTCGCTGCCGCCTGCAAAAAGTAGCACATTGAAGGAGTCCTCGGCCTTGAGTTGGCTGGCGAGTTGGTTGAAAAGCTTTTGGGCGGTTTGCAATGGGAAACCATTCATCGAGCCGGAAATATCGAGCACGAACAGGTAGTCACGTGCTGTGATGTGCTCCGGCTTGACCCGCGCGGGAGGTTCGATATCGACGAGGAAAAAGTTCTCATCGCCCTCGCCCTGTCCCTGATGCAGGAGCACGCCGCTGGAGATTTGGTCGTCGGCCAGGCGATAGCGGACGATGATGTCGCGGTTCATGCAGCTGGGATCTTGCTCCGAGTTGATCACCAGGCTGGCATGCTGTTTTCCCAGGTATTGGACCTCGCTGCGGTGACTCGTGCAGGTGACTTGCTTCAGAGGAAGCCCCGCCCTCAGGTCCAAGGTGAATTCGAAGTCGGTGGCGGTGTTTTTGCCTTGTTCCAGATAGGGATTGGCTACCCATTGGTTCGAGGAACAACCGGCGCTGCTGCCATGGCTGTAGCGCGGACCGACCACCGTGGGCATGACAAAGGCATAACGGCCGTCGGTTGCTTGAATGTGCTCGCTGTAGCGCAGCAGCACCTCCACCTCATCGCCGGGGAGGATGTTGGCCACCTGCATCTGGAAGACATTCGGCCGCTGCTGTTCTAACAATGATGCCGTTTTCTTTTCCACCTTGGCGAGCTCATAGGCACGTCGCGCCTTTTCGCGTTCCTTGATTTCGGCCACGATGACTTTTTCCCCGATCTTCATTTCCATGCCGTGCATCGCACTGCGGGTGGAGCCGGGAAAGACATAAGTCGCCTCGATGGGAACTGCCCCGGTGTTGGCATAGGTCTGGCGGATTTCGACCTGGGCGATGGTGCCGGAAATCGATACTTTCGCTTTGCTGGCCTTCAGCGGCAGTGTGTCCAGCGAGCTTTCCGAGGAGTTGAGGGCAAAATACGGTGCGCGGACATCGTCCGCCCGGCTTGCCATCGGTAGCAGGCAAAGGATGAGTAGAAGGTTGAGGTGCTTAATCATGGTTGGCTTGGGTTATCGTGATATTGGAATGCTGCACCGCGGCGGTGAATCCATGATGAATGCTCTGTGAATTTTATGTGAAATCCGTCGCCGATCAGGTGGAGCTTTTATTCAAGAGCTCTTTGCCCTAGAGTCAGGACATGAAGTGCCCTTTGATCCTGCTGATGCTCTGTTCCCTGCTGCCGGCATGCAGTTTTCCTGAGGCCAATTTTTGGCATGAGAACCCAGGAGCGAAAACCGTGGCTCTGCCTGCCAAGATCATCGACCGGGTGATCATCCGCGGTAGTGCGGTGTCGATCTATCGAAACCCGTTCACCAGCACCCACAAGGGGTTTTCCATGACCCGCGCCAGAGGGGAAATCATTGCCGATCCCTTGCTGAGCCTGATTCCCGATCTCGACCCGGTCTACCGCTACGCCCACTCGATCGATGATGCTCTCGACCGAATCGGCATGCCTGCTCCTGTGCCAGGAACGGTGGAGTATCTCATCGATGGCGAGGACTTCTTCGGTGACGTGCTGACTGAGATCGAAGATGCCGAACGCCGTATCGATACCCGTGTGTTCATCTTCGATAACGATGACGTCGCTGTCGACTTCGCTGACGTGCTGAAAAGAAAGGCGGAGAAGGTGCGGTGTCGAATTTTGTTAGATGAGATGGGGTCGATCGCTGCATGGTCGGCCGCGCCCGCCACAGGAGATCTGAAACCTGCAGATTTCCAGTCGGACATGGTGAAGTATTTGAAGCAAGACAGCCGCATCCAGGTGCGCAAATCGCTCAACCCATGGCTCGTGGCAGATCATAGTAAACTGATTACCATCGATGAAAAATTAGCTTATCTCGGCGGCATGAACATCGGCAGAGAGTATCGCTACGAGTGGCACGACATGATGATCAAGGTCACTGGACCTGTGGTGAAAGCCTTGCAGAACGATTTCAACCGCGCGTGGCGCTTGCAAGGCGTCTGGGGCGATTGGTCGATCCCCTTCTACTATAAAAAAGCGTATCGAAAAGAAAAGCAGCCCGGGGAAATCGATATCCGGGTGTTGAAAACCTCAGCGAGTCGGCGCGATATCGAACGCTCCATCCTCACCGCCATTCGGATGAGCCGCAAACGGGTCTATTTGCAAAACTCTTACTTCACCTCGCGGGAACTCGAGCGCGAACTGATCGCCGCCCGCCGTCGCGGTGTCGATGTTAGGATGGTCTTTCCGGAGGACAACGATTCCAAACTGTTGAAGTCGAAAAACCAAACCGTGGCCAAAAACCTCGTCGAGGCAGGGGTGAAAGTTTACATGTATCAGCCCTTTACCCACGTCAAGGCGGTGGTGGTGGACGACTGGGCCTGCGTCGGATCCGCCAACTTCGATGCCCTGAGTTTCAGAATCAATGAGGAGCTGAACATCGCCTTTTCAGATCGTGCTGCCGTTCAGAAATTGGTTCGCGACCTCTTTGTGAAAGACTTTGGGAAATCGGTGATTCTAACGCGAGGCGATGTTAAAACTTGGGGGCCGAAACCGATCGATCTGGTTGCCGACCAATTGTAGTCACGGACGCGACAGAGGGAGCTTCAAGCTGGCTACGCAGCCGCTGCCACCGGCTTTGTTGGCAAGCTGTGCGCAGCCGTCGTGCAGTTTCGCTGCCTCGGCGACCAGGGGCAGTCCCAGTCCGGTGCCTTTGCGTTCGGTGCCTGGGCGGGGCAGGGAGTAGAAGTGCTCGAACGCCCGCTCCAGCGCGTAATCCGGCGCTCCAGGCCCCTCGTCCTCGATACTCAGGACGGCATATTCATGCTCCCGACCGAGCTTCAGGAGCACGCTTCCACCTTCCGGGGAAAAGCCGATTGCATTTTCTAACAAGTTCTTGATGGCCAGCTTGATCACCATGCTGTCGCCGATGAGCTGGAGGCTGTCGTCGAGCTCGGATTTGAGTGTGAGTTGTTTGACTGCCATTCGCGGTCCAGCTTCGTCCGCAATTTCCCGGCACAGTTCGGCGAGGTTGAACGGGCGGTGGTGCTGTAGATAAGATTGCCCTTCGAGCTCAGAAAGCTGCACCAGATCGCGCACCAAGTTCTCACAGCGGACGGTTTCGCGCCGGATGTTCTCGAGGAAGCGTTGCCGTTTTTCAGCGGGCATGTCTTCTTCTAACAACTCAGATGCTCCGCCGATCGCTGCCAGCGGACTTTTTAGCTCATGAGTCAGTGTGCTGATGTAGTTTTTCACATACTCCCGCCCCTCCAGAGTTTCGCGCATGTCGTGCAGGGCATTGCCCAAGGTGTTCACCTCGCGGCCTTTGCCGAGCTTGGGAAGTGGTCGGCGTTCGCCCCGACTGATCGCCTGCGCGTAGTTGGTGAGTTTTCCCAGCGGTTGAAACACCCAGACGAAAACGGCTACGACTAACAGCGTGATCCCACCGCCGATGAACAGGGTGGCTGTGAGGATATCCTTTCTCCGTCCGGAAATAAAGGTGCGCACGTCAGCCTGCGCTTTGTAGACTGTGAGCACACCGACGATTTCTTCCCCAGCGTGGATGGGGGAGGCCACAAAGAGAACGGAGCTGTTGGGGTCGTTTTCATCTTCCCTCGAGGAGCGCGCGCCATACTGCCCGCTCAGAGTGCGTCGGACATCGTTGTATTCGAGTAAATCCTGACCGACACGCCTGCTGCGATCGGAGTCGAAAATGACCTTTCCGTTGGCATCGGTGAGGTAAACATTCAGGCCGAGCTCGGTTTTCGTATGATTGTAAATCTTAGCCTCGATGGAATGACGCTGCGCGTGCTCGAAGGCTCTGCGCAACGTTTCCGCATCCAGTGGGCTGTCGCTGTCTGCGATGGTTTGTTCCACCATGCCAGCCATCACGTGGGCGGTGTCCACCATCACTTCTTCGGTGGCTTGAAAGGTCTGGGCGTCGACGTCGTCTAACAAATAGACTGCCAAGCGATAAAAACCAAAGCCGATGATCAGCACCAGCAGGAAGAGGGTGACTCGTGTTAGACGCATGGTTCCGGGTGTTAGATGGAGTCAGGCGCAAGGGTGTAGCCGAGCCCACGGCGGGTTTCAATCGGGTCGTCCCCATTCGGTGTCAGTGCCCGCAGCTTCGCACGCAGCGATTTGATATGGGCGTCGACGGTGCGGTCCATGGCCGAGCCGGGGTCCTCCCAAGCTTTGTTCAGCAGCTGTTCTCGACTGAAAATCCTCCCCGGCTGGGACATCAGCGCGACGAGCAGTTTGTATTCGTGCGCAGTCAGGTTGAGTTGGCCGCCGTGGCAGTAAATCATCATGGCATCCGAGTCGTGGACCAGTTTTCCTGCGGGGGCAGTGGCCGGCTTGTCGCGGTCGGCCCCGTGGTCTGATGTCACCGCCGCGGAGGAACGGCGCATGATGGCGCGCACCCGGGCGACCACCTCCCGCGGGCTGAATGGCTTGGTGACGTAATCGTCCCCGCCAAGCTCCAGCCCGAGAATACGATCGATCTCCGAGTCTCTGGCGGTGAGGAATAGCACTGGCAGGCTGGAGTGTTTGCGGATTTCCATGCAGAGATCGAATCCTGACATGTCCGGCAGTCCGACGTCGAGGACGGCGAACTCCGGGGGATCGTTTTGCAACACGTCGAGAGCGGCTCCGGCGGTGCTACAGTGGGTCACGCGGAAGTGTTCGGTTTCCAAGGCGTAGATCAAAGTATCGGCGATGGATGTCTCATCTTCGACGAGTAAAACGTGGGGCATAGTGGCGCGGATGCTAGCATTGCCAGCGGCAGATGCAATGCTCGGGAGATCCTAGAATCCTGATAAACCGCTCGACAGGGGCATATTTCACCCCTAGTTTGCCCGCGAATTACCCAGTAAATACCAAGATATGAAAAACAAAAACATCGTCTCCGTTCTCGGAGTGGTAGGACTGTCCAGCCTCATTGGCATCAGTTCTCTCAGTGCCCAGGCCGGTGCTCCAGCCACACCACCAGCCGCCCCGGCTCCTACTCTCCCTGAAGCTGAGGTGAAAGCAATCAGCTCTTACATCCTTGGATACCAGCACGGCCAACGTCTTGGCGGTTCCGGTCTTTCTGAAGCTGATGTTGATAACGACGGAGTGATCAAAGGTTTTCTCGCTGGCCTCAAAGGTGACGAGCCAAGCTACGACGAAGCAAAAATCCGCGCTGCCATGACTCAGCTGCAGCAAATCGTGGAAGGTCGCGAAGCGAAAAAAGCCGAGGCCAACCTCGCAGCAGGCAAGAAATTCCTCGAGGAAAACAAAAAGCGCGAAGGTGTCACCACCACCGCCAGTGGCCTCCAGTATGAAGTGATTAACAAAGGCAGCGAGAAAACCTACCAAGGTGCAGCCAACGCCCAAGACACCGCCACCAAGTTCCTGGTGAACTATCGCGGCACACTCATCGACGGCACCGAGTTCGACAAGTCTCCTGAAGGTCAGCCTTACCCAATGACCCTGCAGGTGATCCCCGGTTTCAAAGAAGCACTCACCACCATGCCAGTCGGCGCCAAGTGGAAGCTCTTTATTCCTTCCGAGCTCGCTTACGGTGCACGCGCTGCCGGTCCCAAGATCGGTGCTAACAGCACGCTGATCTTCGAACTTGAGCTTGTCGAAATCCAAGAAGCTCCAGCGGCTCCAGCAGCACCTCGCGGTCCGGCTGCCAGTGCTGTGACTCCACCTGTGGAAGTCCCCGCACCACCTAAGAAAGAGAGCAACAAGGCGTCTGCCGAGTAATCTTGCATTGCAAGTTCACTGAAATTTATCAAAGCTGTCGGAGACAATCCGGCAGCTTTTTTTATGGTCACGAAACCGTGGCTGCCGAGCACCTCAATCATTTCAACTCATCATGTATCGCACAGGCATAGGATATGACGTCCACCAATTCGCAGAAAACCGACCGCTCATTCTGGGTGGTGTGGAAATTGAACACAGCCACGGCCTCGCCGGTCACTCGGATGCCGACGTGCTCAGCCACGCCATTGCCGACTCCTTGTTAGGCGCCATGGGGCTGCCGGACATCGGTCATTATTTCCCACCCACCGATGACAGCATCGAGGGGATTTCCTCGCTGAAAATCTTGGAGAAGTGCCGCGAGCTCGCCGATGAGCGCGGGGCGGTGATCCAGAACGTCGATTCCTCGATGATTGCCGAGGCACCCAAGGTGCTGCCCCATGCCGAGGCGATGAAGGAAAAAATTGCTGCAGCCCTGGGGGTGACCACCGGCCAGATTGGCATCAAGGCGACCACTAACGAGACCATGGGTTTTGTGGGTCGCCACGAAGGCATCGCCGCTCTTGCCTCCGCCATGATCTACGTGCCGGACTAACCAAGGACTGAACGATGGCCAAAATCCCCGACCTGCCAGAAAATGAACGCCCGCGTGAACGCTTGGCGAGGCTGGGGGCGGCTTCGATCAGTGATGCCGAGCTGCTGGCGATCTTTCTCCGAGTCGGAGTCAAGGGCACCAGCGCGATCGAGCTGGGACGGCAGCTGCTGAAGAAACACGGCAGCCTGACCGATCTCGGCGGCCTGAGTGTCAAGGAGCTGTCGAAAGAACACGGACTGGGGCCTGCCAAGGCGGCGCAACTGCTGGCCGCTTTTGAACTCGGTGCCCGCTCGGCCAATGAAAAGATGCGCCGCGCACCGATGAACAGCGCGGATGCTATCTACGAGGCGGTAGCTCCCCGATTGGCGCACGAGCGGAAAGAGCATGTTTTGATTGTGTTGTTAGACACCAAGCTGCGCGGCGTGCGCACCATTGAACTGAGCAAGGGCAACACCGATACAGCACTCTGTGAGCCGCGTGATATCATGCACCATGTGCTGCTCAATCAGTCGCCCGCCTTTGTGCTGGTGCACAATCACCCGTCGGGCGACCCCTCACCGAGTCGGGCCGACATCGCGCTGACGCGTCGGGTTACCGAAGCTGCGCAGTTGATGCGGATCCGCTTTGTCGATCACCTGATTGTTGGTCGGCCGAGTGACGATCGGGCGGTCGGTTATCATTCCTTTGCCACCGAGGGCATGATGTAGCGAGACAAGTCTCTCCGCCGGTGTCGCTACGGATGGCATCCACAGCAGTTATGATCCAATCTTTCTCACTCATCAGCGCCTGCAGCCTTCTGTGCATGGCCGTCGTTCAAGCCGAACCAGCCCCCCAAGCGAGCGTGCCAGCGTGGCTGGATGCTTCCCTCGCGGGTAAGACCACCACCCTCCCAGCGGACGCCCCAGCGCTCAGCGCCGCGGAGGTCGAGGCCGTGCAAGCGGATCTGTGGCAAGCTTACAGCGCCTCGGCGAAACGGGCCGGCTGGGACAAGCACCTGCTGCCGGTTCCGAAAACCTTGGAGCAATTGGCCGCCAAGGGGGAAAAACTCGAGCTGAAAGGAGGCCAGCTGAAGGCGGATGGCCATGTCATGCCCTACGTTTTCATGGCCAAGGGCGAAAAGCCGGCCACCGGTTGGCCGATGTTCATTTGTTTGCACGGGGGCGGCCAGCACAAGGTGGACACAGCTCACGGCTGGAGCGTGAACAGTCGCGAATGGCAGGCCCAGATGCGTCTGACGCGTGGGGTCTATCAGCCTGCAGGACTCTACTTCATCCCGCGCATGGCCGACGACCGTTTAGGCCGCTGGTGGCACAAACATAATATCGACATCTTCACCCGCGTGATCCGCGATGCGGTGTTGTTCAATGATGTCGACCCTAACAAAATATACATCATGGGCATCTCCCAAGGTGGTTACGGCACCTGCCACTTGGCACCTTTCATGGCGGACCAATTTGCCGCCGCCGGATCGATGGCCGGAGGCATGATGACGGTGACCGAAAACCTGCGTAACCTGCCATTCCGCTCGGACATTGGTGAGAACGACACCATGTATAAGCGGATCAAGCTGGCAAAGAAATTGCACGCTGCGATCGATGCCCACAAGGCCGCCGACTCGCAAGGCTACGTCAATCAGCTGGCGATTCAAAAGGGGCGTGGCCATGGGATCGATTACCAACATTCCCCCGCCTGGCTCGCCCAACATACCCGTCAGCCCTACCCGAAAAAAATCGTCTGGCGCTGTCACGAGAAAGCCAAGGTCTATCGCGATAGCTTCTACTGGCTCGGCCTCACCCAGACTCCCGAGTTAGGTGAGTTCGCCATCACCGCCAGCGCGGACAAGACCAAGAACCTCATCACCATCACCGCCGAGGAGGTGATTCCGCCGAAGGAAAAAGGGGGCGTATCGATACGCAAAGCCCTGCAGTCTTCCAAGATCATCGTCAACTTGAACGATCAACTGGTAGACCTCGATCAAGTGGTCACCATCATGCTCAACGGTAAGCAAGTTTTCAAAGGAAAGCTTCCACGAAGCCGCAACACCATGCTCAAGAATTTGGCGCAGCGCGGCGACCCCAATTACGCATTTCCTGCCCAGGTGGTGGTTGGGCCGTGAAATAATCGGCCATCTTCGGCGGTATGGATCTAGATGCATTCCCTCACCCAATGGATGTCTTGTTGGCTCGTTCTGATGTTCTCTGCCGCCAGTCTTGCTGCGGAGACTAAGCCACCGAATATCGTATTCTGCATCGCTGACGACTGGGGCTGGCCTCACGCCTCGGTCTACGGCGACAAGGTGGTCAAGACACCCACGTTCAACCGCATCGCGGAGCAGGGCGTGCTGTTCGAGCACGCCTTTGTGGCCTCACCCTCCTGCACGCCGTCGAGAAATGCGGCACTCACCGGGCAATACCACTGGCGACTCGGCCCGGGGGCGAACTTGTGGAGCCAGTTTCCCGAGGGGATCGACACCTATCCACGGATGTTGGAGCAAGCAGGCTACTACGTGGGATCGTATCGCAAAGCATTCGGCCCGGGTCGCGACCTGCCATCGCCAGTGGCTGGCGACAAGGTGAGGAGCGTGGATGAATTTTTCAAAAAGCGGCCAGCCGGCCAAGCGTTCTGTTTTTGGTTTGGCAGCTCCGATCCTCACCGCAGCTACAAAAAAGGTTCGGGTGTGGCCAGCGGCATGAAGCTGGAGGAGGTGCAAGTGCCACCGTATTATCCTGATACCGAAACAGTCCGCAGTGACATCTGCGACTACTATTTCGAAGTGCAGCGATTCGATCGCGAAGTTGGTGAATTGTTAGAAAAGCTCGAAGCAATGGGTGAGCTGAGCAATACCCTGGTGGTGATGACTGGCGATCACGGTTGGCCATTTCCTCGTGGAAAAAGCAACCTCTACGATGCCGGCACCCGTGTGCCACTGGCGATGATGTGGGGCGATCAATTGAAGCACGGTCGGACCATCAAGGACTTCGTCAGCTTCGTCGATCTCGCGCCAACTTTCCTGGACCTTGCTGGGCTGAAACGACCGGACAGCATGAGCGGGCACAGCCTGCTGCCGCTTCTCAAGTCCGAGCAACAAGGCTGGTTAGATAGCTCCCGTGGCTCGGTGATCTTCGGGAAAGAAAGACACACGCCCTGTCAGGAGACGGGTCAACTCGCGGCAGCCTGCCGGGCGATCCGCACCGTGGACTTCCTCTACATCCATAATTTTTTCCCAGACCGCTGGCCAGCCGGAGCGCCGAAAGCCGAACATCGATCGAACTGGGGCGACTGTGATGACGGTCCGACCAAGAATGAGATTTTGAAACATCGAAACGATCCCCAAGGGAAACAGTTCTATCAGCTCAGCTTCGGCAAGCGCCCGCAGGACGAGCTCTATCAGCTTAGCACTGATCCGCATCAGATGCACAACCTCGCCGAGAACCCTGAATATGCTGAGACACTCGTGCGATTGAAAACGCAGCTGATGCAAGAGCTCACCGCATCAGGCGACCTCCGCATGCAAGGCAAGGGCCACATTTACGAATCCTACGGCTACAAGCAATACGGCAACAGGTGAGCATCATCGATCTTTGATCGTGGCTCTGAGTGCCGGGTAATCGATCTTGGCATTGTGTCGCTTATCCACGGGGATGTGATCCATGTTTTCGATCGCTTCCACGCCGAGCAGACTCAGTGTGTCGAATAGCTCAGACCTGTCATCCTCGCTAAGCTGACCCTCGTAAAACAGGGTGATCTGGTCGCGATGTTTTAACAAAGCACAGCGCTGCACCGAAGGGTGACTCATCGCTGCGCACTCGATGCCAAAGGGGTAGAGCGGCGGTTGGCCATCCCTGGCAATGGCTGCGCCACAGCGTCCTACTAGCCAGACTCTACCGGTCTCATCTTGCCAGGCGGCGTCGCCAGTGCGGTGCCAAATTTCACCGTCAATGGACACCTTGCTCTCTTCGTTTCCCTTGCCATGGAGGTAACCCTTCAGCACATGATCACCCGTGACAAGGATCTCGCCGATCGCGCCCACGGGCAGTTCCTGAGCATCGAAATCCACTGTGTTGCTTTGCCCCGATTGGTCGGTGACGATTCGCAGTTGGGTCGCTTGAACCGGTTTTCCCACTAACAAACCTTGTCCGGCTAACATCTTCTGGTGATCGCTTTCCGAAACCTCTTTCCACGCGATGTGGGCGATCGGTTCCGCTTCGGTCGATCCAAATACCGTGACGACATCCATCTCGGGTCGGGCGGCTTGAATTCGATCGAGTAAGTCGGGAAACACGGGAGCGCCTCCGGTGTAAATCGAGGTGAATTCCGGGAGCTGCTGGTCGCGAAATAGCTTGGCAAAAAATGCCGGCGAGGCCGCGCAGCGAGTCACCTGGTGACGTTTGCACTGGGCGGCAACGGCTGTCGAATTGGCGAGCGCCGGAAAGCGCAAATCGGTGTCCGCCAGCACCGAGGTCAAACCCGAGGCAAGGTTCGCCAGGGTGAACACCGGCAGGGTGACCAGATCCACTTGCCCTTCTTGATAGTGCAACGACTCCGCCAGCGCCTGATGCTGGGCTAACAAGAACCCATGACTCCGACACGCCGCCTTCGGCATGCCCGTGCTACCGCTGGTGAAGGTAATCAAGGCCGGTGCGTCGGCAGCGCTCTCGACTGGGTCAAAGACATCAACAGCCTGTGGCGACCACTTGCGGCTGAACGGCACCCATCCACTGCTATGATACGGGTGGGAAATACGCCGGAGTTCAGGTGTCGTCAGTCGCAGCAGGTGTGCTTTTCCCACCCCGATGAAGGCAGACGGCTGATGTAGCGAGAGACTATTACGCATAATGGCTTTCCCCGCCGAAGGATCGATAAACATCACCGTCAGCCCGGCGTGGAAGGCTCCGAGCAGGCTGATGTAAAGTGGGATGCCGACGGGCTGCAGGATGAGCACGGTATCGCCCTCGCCCAGACCATCACCCCGCAGCTGCTGCGACGCTCCGCAGACGTGACGGTAAAGGTCGGCGTAGCTCATCGACCGATCGGCATCGATCAGTGCCAGTCGGTCGGGATGTCGCTGCGCCCGCTCGGCGAGATGGTTCACAAGGTTCATGATATCTGCGTGAAGGTTTTTGCCATCAGGGCGTATTGTCTGAAGATCTTGGCATCGAAGCGATCGCTGATACGCCGCGAGCTGTTGCTCTGGTATTGCAGCGCATGGATGGCTTCGGTGTAGCCTTTGCTTTTCGCGATGGCCTGAGCTTTAAAAACTAACAAGCTTCCCAGCCCCGAAAGGTTTCTCTCCGGCAGCACCGCCAGAGTTTTCACGATGATCGCCGGCGGCTTTCCTTGTTTAACCGCGAACAGATCCGGCATGCAGAATACAAAACCGACCAAGTCATCATCGCGCTCGACGAGGAGCACCAGATCCGGATCGATGTGATCCTGCGCCGACATGTATTTGCCCACGAAGCTGGATTTCTTCAGAGGAGTGTAAAGAAAGTTGTTAGCAAAGCTGATCAGGCTGAGGTCAAAGATCGCACCGAGATCGCTCTCGAATTTCGCCGGATCGATCGGACGAATCGTCACGGAGGCAGCTTGCAGCCGCTTTTCCAACGAGGCAAAGTCGCGTGCTGTGGCAGTGAGGTCGACCGAGGACGAGGAATAGCTGGAAAGCTCCTCAAAGCCGGCGGCGCGGAAGGTTTCCAGAAAGTGAGCAGGCTCGATCGGTTCCATGAAAAAGGGATCGCGACCGTTACTATCGAGCACCAGCCGATGCTGCTGCCAGGTATTGCCATTCATCGGACCGACCACCGTCTGGCACTGATGTTCGCGATGTAAGTAGTCGGCGCAGTCGCTCAGGAAACCAGCCGCCGCCTCGTTGATCTCGCAGCCACCGATCGTGCCGATTTTTCTCCCCTGGTATTCCGGGGTATGATCGAACCACAGTCCGGCGCTGAGGTCGCCGTCCGTGGCAATGACCCCCGCGCCTTGCTGGAAGAGGTCGCGGTGGTGGTCGTTGAGCTGATGGTCAGTGGGCGTGATGAGTTTCATAACAAAATTGGGAGCATCGCGATGGGGGAGAAAACCGAGGCCAGAATGCCCAGCTTGCAGGCGTGTGTCGCGGTGGTGACATGTTCGTTTTTCCACTGAAAATGCACCCAGGCCAACAGCGGACTGAGCGCTAGGGCGACAGCGAAATGGAGCGGTGGGATGGCGAGCCACAGTGCCGAGCTGAGCACCACGAGGGAGAGCAGGAGGCAGACGAAGAGTGAGGCGGATGGTTTTCCCAGATGTTTCTGTGTCACACTATGCAGCATCGCGATGGTGAGGGCCTGGGTGATGATAAAGCCGGCCTGGCCGCTCGCTTGGGGGATGACATCACCACGCGCTAGGGTCAGCCAGAATAAGGAAGGAATCGCCACTGCGATGATGGTGACCTGCGAGTGGATCACCCTGCCGTGCTCCGGCATGCAGCGTTGGGCGACGAGGTGTCTAACAAAGACGAGGAAGGCTGCCAGTAAACAGGGGAGGCCACCGAGCGTGAAGGCGGCAAAGCCAAACAACAGCGCCGTCAGCAGCGCACCGCCGTCGAAGGTGTGCTGCCTGTGTGTGAACAATAACAAGGCTAACAAAATGACCAGAGCCGCCGCGCGGAGGAACAATTCGTGACCACCCAGCTCGCCGTAGTAGTCCAGCAAGAGAAACGCTCCAATGGGGATGAGCAGGTTATCCAGTCCGTGCCCCGACGCCCCTTCCACCGCCATGGTGAAGAGCGCGACGGTGAGTGATAGAAAGACAATCAGCCCCCATGTTAGATCAGTGAAGCAGAACAGCGGCAGCGCCGTGCAGATGAAGGCGGTGACGAAAAAGGCCAGCGATCCCTCAAGGCTCTTGGTCGCGGCGATGGTTCGATAGAATTTCTTGCCATACTTGCTGCCAGCCAGAGCCCCTGCGGTGTCGGCGAGAGTGAGCAGCAGCAAAGAAATGGCATACAGCACCGGTCGATCCCACCCGAGGGTGAACAACCACGCCACCGCGATGGGAAACAGCAACTCGCCGACGGATAAACGCTCCACCGAGAACAGAGCCGAGCCGACGGATTGGCGAAGTTTGGAAATCCTCACCACCAGCAGCGAAAGCACCGCGACCGCGGCCAGTGCCTGAACCGCCAGCACCGAATCAAACAACCAAGGAAAGCTCAAACACAGCAGCCCCATGCCCACATGCACCGACTTCCGAGCCAGCTCGCCGGAGATGATTTCCCGCGACACCGCCCAGGCCGAGCCCGCCAAGATGGCGCTGAGGCAGGTCAGGGTGATGACGATGGAGATCAGCGGGTGCATGGCTTAGGTGGTTTCTTCCACCACAAAGGCGGAGTAGAAAAAGGCTTTGTCCTGGATGAAAAGTTGAGCCGCGAGGTCGTCTAAGGGGTTGAGATCGGCTGACATCGATGCCGGTCGTGACCGTGGCGCGAGCATGTTCCAGTAGGCCAGTCGCGCGCCCTTGGAGCTGTGGCGGTGGATGGTTTGCAATACCTCAGCGGTGTTCTCCTCCGACATGTATTCGAAGATGTCACTGAGGTTATAGGCATCGAATGGCTGCTGGGCATCGTCGAGCAGGGACTCGAGCGGGCGGGGGGCGATGTGGATGCGGTGAATCCGATCTCTGATGGTCTGGAAATTTTCCTCCCGCAAGGCGTGCGGCAGGGTGCTACCATAGCGGCCTGTTAGGATCCAGTGAAGATAGGGGTTTTTCGAGGGATCCAGTTTCACCAAGGCGTGTTTTGTTCGCGATAAAATCCGATCCGCCACCGAGCCCTCGACGTATTTGAAAAAGGCAGGGTCGCGCCCGAGTCGGCCCATCACAAAGCGGGAAAAGAAGAACTTGAAAAGCAGTCGCCAGCGCCAGGTGTTCCAGGTCGATTGATAGAAGGTCTCGCGTTCATCACGGGAGCGGCTTTGCAGCAGGGCGGCGATGGTCGTTTTCGAATGCACCAGCGGCAGCAGCTTGTCGCGGAACAAGGTGAAGTAACTTTCGAATTTTCCCACCCGCCCAAAGCCCTCCACGATGTGCTCTTGAAAGTGCCCCCAGTAGTCGCGGGTGGCATCATCCAGCAACGGCAGACATTTTTGATAGAGCGCAATGCGGTCGCCCTCGAGCTCACCGAGCAGTGTCAGAAACTCTCGGTGGTTCAGCGATTGATAAGCTGCGATGCGCAACTTGATGCAAGCGATCTGCGCCGGGTTCATCTCGGCAATGGTCACACTTTCAGCCCCCGCGGCGAGCAGGGAAAAGGAATTGTCTCCCGCCGATCCAATGCTCACGCAGTGCCGGCCCTGGGGAGCAAGCGCCTCGATCAAGATGTCAGCATCTTCCCAGCAATTGGCATAACGCACCTTGCTGAAGTCGGCATGTTGTTGGATTTCGGACTGCATGATTATGGGTGGAATGTGGGAATCTCGTAGGTTTGATCTGATTTGCGGGGAATAGAGGCATTAATCACCGCAAATTTTGCAGTGAATAAATTGACTTTGCGGTGATTAGTGAGTAAATGGGGTGGATTAGGAGAAGGTAATGACTTGGATACACGAACTGGATGATTGGCCTGAGTTTACTTGGGACATGGCGTTATTGGCGCCCAAATTGTCAGAAATTCGGCACCAGCAAGGTTTGTTGTTGGGCCGGATGGCAGGTGTGGGTTTCGATTTACGCAGTGAAGCAAGCCTTGCCGTGCTCACCAAGGATGTTGTTAAATCCTCGGCAATTGAGGGTGAGAAATTGGACGAGTTAGAGGTTCGGTCTTCCATTGTTAGAAAACTTGGATTGGATGTTGGTGGACTAGTCCCGGCGGGTCGTGATGTCGATGGGGTGGTGGAGATGATGGTGGATGCTACCAGAAATTACTCTGCGGAGTTGACCGTAGAACGTCTCTTTGCATGGCATGCCTCGCTTTTCCCAACAGGTTACAGCGGCATGCACAAAATCACGGTAGGGAAGTGGAGATTGGAGTCGGCTGGAGCGATGCAGGTGGTATCGGGGCCGATTGGAAGAGAGCTTGTGCATTTCGAGGCTCCTGCCGCTCAGCGATTGGCCGGTGAGATGCGTGAATTTTTGCATTGGTTTGCATCGAGTGATGACATTGATTCGTTGATTAAATCGGGTCTGGCCCATCTTTGGTTTGTCACGATTCATCCTTTTGCCGATGGCAATGGAAGAATTGCCAGAGCCATCGCAGACATGGCGCTGGCACGATCTGATGGCATACCTGATCGGTTTTACAGTATGTCGTCTCAGATAGAACTTGAGAGAAAGGAATATTATCATCATCTCGAAATGCAGCAAAAGGGTGGGGTTGATGCGACGGAGTGGCTGGATTGGTTTCTGGCCTGTTTGGGGCGTGCAATCATGAATGCAGGTGCTTCGCTTGAGTTTGTTCTCTATAAATCCAAGCTGTGGGAGAAGGTGAACACCGCAGCGGTGAATGACCGGCAGAGGTTGGTATTGAATCGGATGTTAGATGATTTTAAAGGATTCATGAGCACCTCGAAATACGTCAAGCTGGCGAAAACATCGCCTGATTCGGCATTGAGGGACATCAAGGATTTGGTAGCACGTGGGGTGTTTGTTCAAAATGCTGGCGGGGGTAGGAGCACTAGCTATCGACTCGTGACCGCTGAGGAGTTGTGATGGATGGACATTCTATTCATTGAGTAATTTGACTTCGCCGGTGGCGCCGTTCATTTCCACCATGTCGCCGGTTTTCAGCAGGGTGGTGACGCTGCGGATGGAGACGATGCAGGGCAGCTGAAGTTCGCGGGCGACGATGGCAGAGTGCGAGAGTAGCGAGCCGCGCTCGACTAACAAGCCGGATGCGGCGGGGAAGAGGACCACCCAGCCTGGGTCGGTTTGTTGGGCGACGAGAATTTCGCCTTCTTTCAGCACCGCGTCGCGGGGATCGGTGACCACGCGCACTGGGCCTCGGACGATGCCCGGACAGGCGCCCGTGCCGCTGAGCTGTTCGCCATCGTGTGCTTCTTGGGTGCTGGTCTCGGTGAAGGATGGGTAGAGGCTGATGTCGCCGCGGGTTTCAAAGCGGTCTGGCGGTGGGGTGGTGAAGCTGGCTTGTTCGGTTTTTCGTTTTTCGGCAAGATCCGTTAGGTTGACTGTCGGTGTCTCATCATAGGCACTCATGACTTCGCTGATGGTCAGGAAAAAGACATCTTCAGGTGCTGCGAGTCGTTGGTCGTGGTGCAGGCGTTTGCCAAGTTCCACGATGATCTGGCGGACGCGACCGAACAGGCGGGTGCGCTCGAAGCGCAGGTTCTCTCGGTCGCGCACCCGGTCTTTGGCGTGTTTCAGTACCCAGTTGAAAATCCGGCGTTTGGTCGGACTGAGTGAGATGGTGGGGTCGGGTGTTTCCTGCACTGGCAGCGGCGCCTTGTCGGGTCGGGCCGCCATCACGCCGATGCCTGAGAGTAGCGACTGTGGGTTGTCGCCGACGGTGGGCGATTCCAGTTTCAGCTCTTCCAGACAGCGATCGCCAAAGTCCTCGAGGTAGTTCTGATAGGCATCGTGCAACTCGGTGTGCTGGGAAATAGCGTGGAGCTTGTCTTCCACAGGAGCACTTGCGTCAGCTAACAGCACAGTGAGGGAGGGGTCGGTGGCGGCCAGCTCGGCCATGGCTTTGATCCGGCGCGGTGGCTCGGCGCTGATGATGTCGCCGGTGTCCACCAGGAGGGTGTTTTGCAAAGACGCATCGCCCAACCATTTTTCACACAGGGACTTCAGCACACCGTAGTAGATCATGGCAAAGAAGTCGTTGATCAGCGGTGCGTCCCAGCGCTTGAGAAGCTGGGCTTCGAGGTCGCGGTAGTGGCTGGTGAGTGCCTCGCCGCTCATTTCGGTTAGGGGCGTTCCGGTTAATTGGAGGGCGGTGTTGAGCCTCCGGTAGAAGGCGTCCATCTGCCGCTGTAGGCTGCGATGGTTTTTGATCAGGCCGCCAACGGTTTTCACCAGAGCGATGCTGTCCTTGACCTTGGTCGTCTGGGTTTGCTGGAGAATATCCTGCACCACTTCCTCTGGCATGGGTTCCTTCACCCCCATCATTTGCTCCATGAACGAGCGGTTGACCGAGAAGCCTGGCAGCATGGCGAGCACGTGATACCAGCTGTTCAGATTGTAGTAAACGTGGCCGTGAATGTGACCTAACATCTTTGGGAAGACGTGATCGTTTTCCTCAATGCGGTGTTCTGGCACCGAGAGCAGTTTGCAGAACTCGCGGTAAACATGCTCGTAGGCTCGCTCTGCGAAGGAGAAGGTCATCGGCGAGGTGATACCGGAGTAGCTTTCCGCGATGTTGCTATTGTCCCAAACGGTGAGTGGGGCGTCAGGGTCGGGCAGGTGGCCGAGGGTGGTGATCGGGCGGCTTTGCAGGAGAAATAGCTGACCGTTTTCGATCGCCCACTCGATATCCTGAGGGCAGCCGAAGTGGGCTTCGCAGCGACGCGCCATGGCGGCGACTGCGATGATTTGTTGGTCTGTTAGGCAAGGGGCTTGGCGTTGATTGATTGGTGTCTCGACCAGTCGGACGCCTTCATCGGTATCAGGGCAGGGGATGTGTTGCTGCGTTTTATCGGCGAGTGTGCGCTCGAGGATTTCATTGTTGTCGTCCACTGTCCAGACATCGGCATCGGCCTCACCGGAGACCAGGGCGCTGCCGATGCCCCAGAGGCCGGAGACCATGGCTTGCCGACGGTTTCCGGTCACGGGGTGGGCGGTGAATGCCACGCCGCTGACATCGGGTGCCAACATCGCCTGCACCAGCGCGGTGGGGGCGTGGGCTAGCTCGATGGCTTTGCTCGATTGATACGTCTGCAAGTGAGCGCTCTGATGGCTGCGGTGCACGCATTGGATTTTCTCAAGCAGGTCATCCAGCTCGACATTGAGAAAGGTATCATACTGCCCGGCGAAGGAGTGCTCCACGCCGTCCTCGCCACGGGCGGACGAGCGCACGGCGAAGTTGTTGCCGTCGAGCTTCTTGGCGCACGCGAGAATTTCCTCCTCCGAGTGTTCGCCGTCGGCGGTCACGGCGAACCAGGCGGGGATGCGCAGTCCGGTCTCGGCGAGCTTGCCCAGCGCTTGCGCTTTGCCTCCTAACAGAGGGTTGTTTTCTGACGATGGAATGATCATGTTAGCGAAGGATGAGTGGCACGATGCCGAGGGTGAGATAGAGCGCAAGTGTCCAGACACCGGCGACGAGTTCGAAGGTTTTGGATTCGGTTTTCTGCCAGCGCAGCACATGCACCATGGCCCAGAGAATGAGCAGGCCGAGGCTGATCAGCACCGGCAGGGTAAACTGAATGATGGCGGCGGCGAGGGTGGCGAAGACACAGGTGGCGATCAGACAGCCCAGCCAGACCAGCGAGGCCTTTTTCAGTCCCCAGAGTTTGCTATACGTCGGCACGCCCTCTTCCTCGGCGGATGGCTGGCGGAGCTTGCGGCCGAGCTCGATCACCAGACCGTTGCAAAAGCTGGCGGCGAGGAAATAGCCGAGACCGATCCCCGGTTTTTCACCCTGCGGCAGCCAGTGACAGGCGGTGGCGTAGAAATCGACAATTGGCATGATCAGCATGTGCGTCCAGAGGTAGGTGATGGGTCGGGCCTTGAGCCAATCGCGGGCGAAAAACTCCACGCTCATTAGTGCGAGGTAGAGCCAGGCGATGGCGAGCACGATCACTAACATCGGCGCGTAAAGCAGCGCCATGACCAGCTGGATGATGCAGGAAACGACAAAGACCCAGCCGAGTTCCCGCAAGCTCACCAAGCCACGTGGCACCGCGCGGTAGGGGCGGTATCGAGCATCCTCCTCGGCGTCCTTGAACTCATCGGCAATGCGCAGCTGGAGGAAAAACAACAGGCAGGTGACACCGGCGACGACAAACGACGGCCACTCCGGAGCTTCTCCGGTGAGCATCGCTGAGTAAGCAATCGCACAGGAGCTGAAGGCCGCGACCAATGGGCCGTGCTGGAAAATTGGGAATCGTTCTTTCTGGTAAGTCCACCAACGCATGAGGGAGTTTTAGCTGAAATGGTGGAGTTTGTGAAAGTGATTATGATTGCAAAAGTATCGACTGAATCGATGTTTCAGCGCGCCAATTTGTGGTGGGCCTTGGTGAAGTCGCCGGTCGCCAGTGCGGCGATGATCGACAGCTCACCGCCGAGTAGCAGGGCGGCGCAGACTTCGGCGAGGGCGGCGCTGTTGCCTGAGCCGTGCAGGCCCATGAGTTCGAGGCAGGCTTTTTGGCTCGGCAGTCCGGTGCCGCCTCCCACGGTTCCCACCATCACCCCCGGCAGGGTGACCGAAGCGTAGAGGTTTCCTTCGGAGGTTTCTTCAAAGCGGGTGACTCCCATGGCGGACTCCGCGACACAGGCGGCGTCCTGCCCCGTGGCGATGTAGAGTGCGGCCAGGCCATTGGCGAAATGCCCCTGCACCCCCATGGTGCCACTGAGCACGCCACCGATGGCGGACATGCGCCAGTAATCGATCATTTGTCGCGGCGTGGCGTGCACGTATTTTTCTAACACCTCTGGAGTGAGGATGACCTCGGCGGTGACTTTCCTGCCGCGGCACGAGGTGTAGGCCTGCGAGCTGGCTTTTTTATCGCCTGAAAGATTGCCCTCCACGTAGAGCCGTTTGATCGGCACGGGGCAATTTTCTTGAATGAAATCGCAGATCGCCTGGGTGGCGATGGTCACCATGTTCTGGCCCGATGCGTCGCCGGTGGTGAATTCGAAATTGAGATAGACGTGGTTGCCCTCGATGGTGGTGCCGACGTCGATCAGCTTGCCGTGCTGGGTGGTGGCGTTCGCCTGCTGCTGAAAATCATCGAAGACCTCCATTGACCAAGCAACAAACTGCCCAGCCTCGCGCATGGTCTCGAAGGCGAAGGCGGGCGACCTGTTGAGTGCCTGGTAGAGCATCATCGAGGTGCAGCCGCCGGCGGCCGAGATCAGGCAGGCACCACGGTGGTAGCTCGCCACCAGCGCGGCCTCGGAGGTGGCGAGGGGAACTGGGTAGTCGCCCTGGGCAAAAAGTCCATTCACGCGCAGCGGGCCGGCAATGCCGGTGGGAATCTTGGTGGTGCCGATGAAGTTCTCGATATTGCCATCGAAGATTTCCAGGTTTTCCTCGGTCCAGCTGTCTAACAAGTCGGCATGAGGTTCGGCGCCGATCGCTTTCCAGAGTCGGTTCGTGCGGTGGGCGTTGACCTTGGAATTGGGCAGGAAGGGTTTGACCGGGGGATCGTGCTTGGATTCGAGCTGTTGCACGAGGGAGTCGATATCCTGTTGTTCGAGCAAGGAGTCGAGTTGCAGGGTTGTTAGCGATCTTTTACCAGCCATAGGGTGAGGCTAGTCGCTGGGCAGAGTGGGTCAAGAAATGAGGTTTTTTGGGGTGTTTTTTTAACCGCGAATGGATGCGAATAGTCGCTAATTTTTTCTGATTCTGCGCGTTCAGATAATTTTGGCTAAGCAAGGCTGTTGCTGCTTAGGTTTGAGTATGTGGGCTCGATGTGCATAGTGCGCGCATGGAGCACACCATCTTGGTTCTTACGGCGGCGATGCCGGTTTATCTGATTATTGTATTGGGAGCCGTTTTACGTAGGACAAAAACGCTGACGCCGGAGATGGACAAGGGGCTGATGACGATGTCGGTGCATCTCTTTCTTCCCTGCCTGGTGCTCGACAAAATGCTGGGTGTCGAGCTGCTGCGTAATGCCTCGGTGGTGTTTTCCTCGGCGGGGATTGGTTTCAGCATGATTGTGCTGGCGATGGGGCTCGCCTATGTGGTCGCTCGCCTGTTGGGCTACGAACGTGGTGGCGGACTACGCACCTTTGCCGCCTCCTGCGGGGTGCAGAACTACGGTTTCATCGCCATTCCGCTGATGGTGTATGTTTTTCCAAACAACGACACCGCACTCGCCGTGATGTTCACCCACAACCTTGGCGTGGATGTGGCGCTGTGGACGGTGGGCATTATGCTGATCTCTGGAAATAGTCGGCCATCGTGGCGATCCTTTATCAAAGGCCCGATCATCGCCGTGGTGGTGGGTATTTTGATGCTGCAGACCCGGACCGATCACCTGATCCCCGAGGTGGTGACCCGGGCGTTTTCCATGCTGGGATTCTGTGCGGTGCCGGTCTCCCTGCTGCTGGTGGGCACGACAATGTATGACCTGGCGCGGCATGTGCGCTTGGATTGGAAAGTTTCCACCAGCGGTGTCCTGGTGCGTCTGGCGATGGTGCCTCTGGTGATCCTTTGTCTGGCGAAGTTTCTGCCCTTGGCCCCCGAGCTGAAGCAGGTGATGATCATTCAGGCGGCGATGCCGGCGGGGGTCTTTCCCATTGTAATCTCACGCCACTACGGAGGACGAGCAGACATCGCGATCCAGGTGGTGGTGGTCACCACGGTGGTCAGCCTGATCTCCATGCCGCTGATCATTGCCTTGGGGATGAAGTGGGTGCTGGTTTGATTTTTCTGATTTAGAATTTTGTCACCGCTGCCAATTCCTGTCACGATGGGAGCCAGCAAATACCCATGAAAGATATCGAGATTCAGGGCCAAGTGGTCAAAAAAGGCGAGCGGAAGCTGCTGCGCTTAAAAGTCGGCGTGCTCACCACCCATGAACCCGTCACCATGCGCGTCTGGGTGATCCGCGGGAAAAAAGATGGCCCCACCCTGATGGTTTCCGGCTGTTTGCACGGCGATGAAATCAACGGCGCGGAGGTTATTCGTCGATTGGTGAACTCGCCAACGCTCAGGCGCGGCTTGAAGGGGACCTTGATTGCGGTGCCGATCGTGAACGTGCCCGCCTACTCGAACCGCTCGCGCTACCTGCCGGATCGGCGGGATTTGAACCGACTTTTCCCCGGTTCGCCAAAGGGCTCGCTGGGCGGACGACTCGCCCATGTGCTGACCACGGAGCTGCTGCCGCACTGCGACGCGGTGGTCGATTTGCACACCGGCGCGATCAACCGACCGAACCTGCCGCAGATCCGTGTCACGGCGGAAGACGAGCCGGCGCTGGAGCTGGCCACGGCCTTCGGGTCTCCGGTGACGCTGTTGTCGCCAGTGCGTGGCGGCACCTTCCGCTCGGCCTGCAATGAAGCCAAGGTGCCGGTGATTTTGTATGAAAGTGGCGAGGCGTTGCGACTCGATACCGCCTCGATTCGTTTTGGAAAGCGGGGCGTCCTCACCGTCATGCGCCATATCGGCATGTTGCCCAAGCGCGCGGCTGCGGCCAAAAAACGTGCCGCCAATGCCGTGGTCTGTGAAAAGAGCTACTGGGAGCGTGCGCAGATTGGCGGGCTTTTTACCCCCTTGATTGCCTTGGGGAAAGCGGTGAAAGAAGGTGATGTGCTGGGATTTGTGGCCGATCCGCTGGGTGACTACGAAGAAGAGATCAAAGCCAGCTACGGCGGCATTCTGATTGGCCGCACCAACGAAGGCCAGGCTGACGAGGGCGATGCCCTGTTTCACATTGCCCAAGTGAAATACCCGAACCGCGCCGAGCAGAAAATCGTCAGGTCCGGTGAAGGCCTGCCAGACATCGCGGCCAAAGATGACGACCACCCGGTGCACTACGATCCCTACACGGACGTAATGTAGCGCTGGTTGGGATGGGCTCACCCCGAACGATAACGGACAACAAAAAGACCCGACACCACGGTGCCGGGTCTTGGGAAGTGAGCTTTGGCAAATGCCGTGCCGCAATTACTTGCGACGGCGCATGATCAGCGCCAGGCCACCGAGGCCGAGTAAGGCCGCGGAGGATGGCTCAGGGACGGTGGTGATCGTCAACGTAGAGTTCGAGTAGTTATAAAGGTTGTTCGAACCTGTTTGCATATCGGTGTTATCTGCCTTGAGCTGAATGAAGACATATTCACCTTCTACCCAGTTGCTTTTCAGCCAGTCCCCCAAAATAATTTGGCCAGCGGCGTCCAAGGATGCTGTTGTATCCGTTGTGGCGTTGCCATCGAAGCCGGTCATCAGGGTTGTAAGAGGTGCAGCTTCGAAGTCGCTGTTTTGGCCTGCTGAGGAAGCGTCGATACGAATGACATTAGCGGAAATGCTGAACAGTGACGTATCGCTGAGATTAACAGTATTTTGTAATGAGCTGAAATCAGCGCTTACGATATCGGTGGGATCCACTCCGGTCATTTGAAAAGAGATGACGCCTACTAGGTCGACACCGCTGTTATAGGCTCCAGCTTGAGCGGCACCGGAGTTGAATGCGTTGCCGGATCCGTTGCCTTTCACGCCACCTGTCACGTTTGTATTGTCAATCGCCCGCCCTTCGAGGGTCGCGTTGATAATGGTCGTGGCAGCACTGACGGATGGGATGGCGCAGGCCGTGAGAATGGCGGTTCCGGCCAAGAAGGATAATGTTTTTTTATGTCGAGTCATGATGGATATGTGGTTGATGAAGGAATACTGACTGGGGCACCAATACATGATGTAAATGAAATCAGTTCATTCCCCTTACGATTAGAAAACAGGATAAGTCCATGACCTTAACACGGGATCTTGTTTTTCTCAAAAAATGACGCTGTGAGCTTGGCCTGGATGGTGGGGACTTCTGGCAGAAAGAGCGAAACTGCTATCCCTCAATAGACAAAAGCCCCCGGCACTGCTGCGCCGAGGGCTGGAAGAGTGAGGGTAGCACTACTTGCGACGACGCAAGATCAGGGCCAGTCCACCAAGGCCGAGTAAGGCGGAGGAAGATGGCTCTGGGACAACGTCGATACTTGCAACTTCGAAGGGGACTGTCACACCATTCACACCTCCATTACGCTGCTGGAATCCTGCATAAAGATATCCGTTGCCAAAGAAGGAGGTGAATTCACCGGGATCAAAGGATCCAGTGAGGTCGGCTACTGAGTCAGCAGCAGCTTCTGCTGAGACATCTGAGAACGAGGCAGTCCATCCGCTCGAGTCGGCAACGATCGTTATTGTCAGGCCATCGTTAGCACTTGCTTTAGAAATTTCAAAGCCTCCGCCAGATGCGGGTCCTGCATTAGCTGAAGCTTTAAGACCTACATCGGAGCTGTTACCGCCCCCCCCTAAAGAAATAATCAGCTGGTCCTCACTAGCACCACCGTCCGCGGCCGTCGACGCTGACAAACCCATCTGGAAGCCCTGGGAACGTAATTCACCTCCGTCGCCATTTTGACTCAAAACCCCTGTCGTGAAGGTGAGAGTGACCGTTTCTGAGTCCAGGAGAGATCTTCCCAGTAGGGTGTTAATGGATTGAGTGCTGGCAAAGCCGGCGTATGAGAAGCTATTGCCTGTGACGGTCAATGCCATGTCGCCGGACGCGCTGTCGCCACTGACGGAGGATGAGGAGCCAGAGATGGCGGCGCTATTATTCCAGAGAGAGACGTTGGAATCATTGGCTTCATAGATGACAGCAGCTCCCGAAGAGCCGATCATTCCGATGCTTGCCATCGCTGTGAGTATTGTATGCGTGTTAATTTTCATAGTGTGATTAATGATCGTTGTGACAGTGTTGAGATAGTACGACAGGTGATGATGCGCTCATGGCCATCAGTCATAGAAACCGAAGCAGGAGGTCGACCTAAACAGGAGAGGGGCATTTTGTCTGTCATAGAGAAATAGAAGACACTGGGACAGTGGGTATAAACGGGCCGGAGACGTTGGAATTCGGCGTTTGCACAGTCAGCCACAGAGAAGGCTCTGGCGGAGAGCCATCGATGATTCGCCTTAGCTGCCTTCTTCAATTGTGAGCACCTCGATGTAGCTTGGCAGTGGCGCCAGCTGGGCCGGGGTGAACTGTCCCGGACTGACGATGACCCGACTGAGCGTTCGCATGTCGGCCAGGGGCTTCAGCGATTTGACCTGGGTGTGCCTGAGGTCGATTTCCACGAGATTCAGCGATTTGAGGGTCTGTAAGTTTTCCACCGAAGAGTGTTTCAGATCGAGTTTCCTCGGCTGGAAGCTGATGAGGATGGACGGGAAGTTGTTTCGGCTGCTCAGGCGCTGTAGCCCATTCCCGCTGAGTTGCAGGCTGTGCTCTGTTTCTGAGTAATTGAACACTGGGTTTTTCCACTCGGGGTTGAGCAATGCCAGCATGGTCTTGGCGAGTGCTAATCGGTCGCTGCTAGAGCGTGGGTGCGCCAGGTCGTAACGGATCATTTTTTCCATCAATGGAGTGCGATCGATTTCTGTCAGGGTAAATAGATCGCTGAGAAGCTCTTGGAAATCACCGGTGCTCAAGTACTCAGTGTTGGTGTTCCGTGAAGCGTATTTCTTGGCGGCTGGAAGGAGGTCTTCAGCAATGAGCTTCCCTTCCTCGTGCAACTCCATGGCTTGATCAAATTGTTGTGTTAGGAAATTGAGCCAGAACTTCTCCTCCCAAATCGGATCCTCATCGGCTGGCTGGTTGGCGATGACGGCATCCAGTTGCTGGTGCAACTTGTCCACCAGGACGGGTAATCGCAGCCGGTCGGTGAATCCGAGGTGGTTCAGATGCATGGAGGTGATCTGCGCGTCCTTGGCCTGTTGGATCAAACGGGCCTCGGTGATCCGTTGTTCTGCTTCGAGTTGCTTGAGCGAATCCAGTGCTTGGTCTCTCGCATCGCTGGCCGCATTCTTGCTGGTGTTCAGGCTGTGCAGGAAGAGGCTGGCTGCGGTCACCAAGATGACGAGGAAGGATGCGGTGAGGTTGCTTGCAGTGCGATGGCGCCGATAGAATAAGGTGAGCTCGCGGAGCAACGTGCTATCCTCGACCGACATACTCATGTCTTCCAGGTATCTGGAAATGTCATCGTGGATGTTGGCTACAGTGCGGTAGCGGTCGTTTGGATTTTTTGCCTTCGCCTTGGCGACCACGGCGTGCAGTGGGGAGTCTTTGGAAAGCGGCTCGTCGAGCCCTGGTTCCGGGGCCTGGGCATTGAGCAGCTCTTCGATCAGGCAGCCGAGTGCGTAGATGTCCATCTGCACGGTTTTCGGGTTCATCGAGTCGAAGAGCTCCGGTGCCATGTAGGCGGGGGTTCCCTTGATATTGCGCTGTAGTGAGCCGTAGAGATCGGGGTCTAACAATGTGTCCGACTGCTGCCGGTCATCACCTTGCATCACCACCCCCATACCCCAATCGCACAGCTGAACCTCACCGAACGAGCCAACCTGAATATTGTCAGGTTTGATATCGAGGTGGAGGACGCGCTGGGAGTGGGCGTAGGAAAGGCTTTCGCAAACACGGAGGATGATACTCAGTCGCTGGGCAATTGGCCAGGCAGAGCTAGCACGACCCTGGGTGTAATCTTTCAGTAGCGTGCGCAGTGACTTGCCTGTCTTGAACTCCATGGTGAAGAACGGTCGGCCATTGGGGTCGACGTCCATGCCGAACAGCTTGATGATGCCCGGGTGGTCGAGTTTGGCGGTGAGGTGAGCTTCTCTTAAAAAAGCATCGTAGTGATCTTTTCCCAAATGTGGCAACGGTCTGGCAAAGGCGACGTGGCGCGATGTTTTCAAATCCAACGCACGGTAAATTTCCTTCATCCCTCCTTGGGCGATGAGGATGTGGTCGGTGTATCGCTGTTCGAGGCCGCAGAGGCTGTCGTAAAGTGGTGTCTGGGTGGCTTCGCCCTCATCCTGTTTGGCACGTGCCGGATCGCCTTCTTCGTAGAGCAGATCGGCGAAGGGCGAGAGCCTATGGCTGGGGGCACGCGATGGCGAGGCGGCGTCATCCTTCTCGTCGGCAGACGGATCTGAGTCAGGAAATGTCATGGCTGAGAGCCTCCTTCCAGTTCGTGACGGATTTGGGCGATTTCCTGCTGCACACGTTTTTTCACCCGGTTTCTGAGCACGTAGACGCTGTCGGTCCGGATGCCAAGACGGGAACTAATTTCATCGCCACTGCAACCTTCCAGCGAGAGCTGAAGCACCTCGAAGGCCTTGCCTGTGAAGACGGTTTGCAGTCGCTCCATGGCGAGTTCGACCACATAAGCCTGCCATTCGCGCTCGATCTTGGCTTCGATCTCTGGGCTGTGCACCAGCTCTTCGTTCGGTGGGCTGTCGTCGTGCAGAGTGCTCTCGGATTGTTGTTTCTGGTGGTCGCGAATCCAGTTCAGCGCGACGTTGCGGATCAGCTTGGCCAGCCAGCTGCGGAATTTGATATTATCGGAGAGCTTGCGGTAGGCGGGGAGGTTTTTCCACAGCTGCACGAAGGCGAGCTGCTTGACGTCCTCGATCGCCGGGCTCTTGAACTGCATGTTGCGCAGGACGGCGGTGAAAAAGGGATCGTAGTATTCTAGCAGTTCATCCCAGACAGGGTGGTCCGTGCTCAGCCCAGCGCGTTGAAGCATCGAGGGGTGAGTGCGGAGTGCATCCTGTGTACTGTGCATAACGGGCCGTGGTTCCAACTAGAGCGGACTGGCTGTCGGTCTACTTTTTCGGCGTCGCCGGTTTTCTGACAGCGAGCATGTTCAGAATCCACCCGGCGATCATGCCGATGGCGAAGGTGATCAGAAACATAAACGCGAGCGGCATCTCAATCTTGGCAAAGAGGATGTAGACTTCCTGCTTTTCAAAATTCTGAAAAATGACGATGCCCATGAGCAGGATGACAATGCCCGCTCCGATGTATTTCACCTTTTTCATATCCATGGATTACATCGTCTAGGAAGTCACAGGGCGAGTCAAGTGAGCAGACGCGGCGGGTGTCGCGAGCCGGTTGTTCTTCTGTGGCGAAATCGTGTGACGGTTCTCCGTAAGTTCTGGTTGCAATGGCAAGTAGTCTACGTAGTTTTGGCTCTAACATTGAACATGAACCTGAAATCCGTCTACAGCCGTATCGTCCCCGTCTTGCTTGCAGGATGGGTGGTAGGCTGTGTCCCGCCGTCATCGCTGGATAGCCGCGGACCGATGGTGTCTGGCGGGGTGCGCTATCAGGAATCATCTCGGTCTGGAGCCTTTGGTCAGGGATCTTGGTGGCGCAGCTTTTCTGATGCCACGTTAAACAAACAGGTTAACACCGCGCTGTCGGCGAACTTGGCCCAGCGACAGCTCGGGGAGCGCATCAACCAGGCGTCGGCCTCGCTGCGGGTGCAGGGAGCGGCTTTGTTTCCGCAGGTGGATCTGGCGGCGACCGGAGAGGCGGAATCGAGCGGCTACCGTGAGTCGTCTTTCGGCGGATTGTTTTCCTGGGAGCTGGATGTCTTTGGTCGACTCCGCTCCGGCGTGCGTGCCAGCCAGAGTGAGCTGGACGCAACGGTTCAGGACTGGCTGGGCGGCCGATTGATACTGTCCGCCGCGGTGGCCGAAACGCACTTCATTGCACTGGAACAACGCGCCCGACTGAAGGTGCTGCGCGAGCAGATTGAAACCAACCAGACACTGCTGGATCTGGTGCAGTTGCGGGTCGGGCAGGGGATATCATCGCGGGTGGATTTATTGCAGCAAGAGCGGCAGCTCGATGCCACCCGGGCCTTGGTGCCACCTGCCGAGGCGGAGCTGGCCGCCGCCGAGTATGCGCTCGATGTGCTAACAGGTCGCGCTCCCGGTCAGCGGTCACGGAACGTTAGAAATATCCTGCCGTCACTGCCCACGCGACCCGTTGCCGGCGTGCCCTCCGACCTTTTGCAAAACCGCCCCGACCTGCTGGCGCAGTGGAACCGGATTCTCACGCTCGATGCCAAGGTGGGCGAGGCACTGGCCGACCGCATGCCGCGCTTCGTCATCGGTGCCTCCCTCGGTGTGGAAAATACCGACAGTGTGAGCTCCTTGATTTCCAGCCTCCTCGGTGAGCTCACCGCGCCGATCACCGACGGTGGCAGAAGACGGGCTGAAGTTTCCAGGAGTCAGGCCGAATTGCGTGCCGCATTGTTAGGGTATTCCAACAGCTACCTCGAAGCCGTGCGCGATGTCGAAACCTCGCTCGTGCGCGAGCGCAAGCAAGCGCAGCAAATCCAACTCACCGAACGCCAGCTGGCGACCGCCCGCAAGACCCTCAAGGAAACTCGCATCCGCTACAGCCAGGGACTCACCGATTACCTGCCGGTGATCGAGGCTCTTGGTGCGGTGCAGTCGTTAGAGCTTTCCATGGTGTCGCTGCAGCGTCAGGCGCTCACCCTGCGTGTGGGCCTGCATCGCGCCCTCGGCGGACCGATGCCACGCGTGCAACCACCCTTGAATCCATCATGAAGAAGAATGTTTCCGGAATCATCCTCGGCGTTGTGATCCTGCTGCTGGCAGGCATCGTCTGCTGGTGGCTGCTGCGCACAGCGCCCGTGCAGAAGCCCGAGGCGAAAACGCGCTCAGCCAAGATCGTCCAGACGGTGCAGCTCAAGCCGGGTGATTACCCGGTGTCGGTGACCGCTTACGGCAGTGTGGTGCCGGCCCGACAGCTGGTGGTGCGGCCTGAGATCACGGGCCGACTCGTCGAGCTGCATCCCAAGCTGGTGCCCGGCGGTCGCATCGCCCAAGGTGAGGTGCTGTTCACCATCGACGATGCCGATTACCGCATTGCCTTGAGTGAGGCGAAAACGGCACTCGCCGAGGCGCAGTCGGAGGTGGATATCGAAGCCGGCCGACAAGCCGTCGCCCAGCGCGAGCTGGAGCAGCTGCAGAAAGATCTCCCCGACTCGGTGATCAACAAAAGCCTCGTGCTGCGTCAGCCGTTTAAGAACCGCACCCAGGCACTGCTCGATCGCGCTGCGGCTGCGGTGGCGAAGGCGGAGTTGGATCTGAAACGTGTGCGATTCCGCGCGCCGTTCAATGCCGTGGTGATTGAGGAAAGTGTTGAAGCTGGTCAGCTCGCCAGCAGCAGCGAGGACATGGCGACGATTGTTGGCTCGGACGCCTACTGGATCCAAGCCAGCGTGCCGCTCTCAAAGCTCTCCTGGGTGAAGCTCCCGCAAGGCCGGCAAGCGGGTGCCGATGTCGAGATTGAGCAATCTTCTTCAGCGGGTGCTCCCTTGAAATGGTCGGGCAAGGTGGTTCGCCTGTTAGGCGATCTGGAAGAAGCGGGTCGTCAGGCGCGGGTGTTGGTGGAAGTGCCCAATCCCCTCGATGCCAACCCCACTCAGCCCTTATTGTTAGGATCCTATGTCAAAGTGGATATTGATGCTGGAGTGTTGAAAAACTCACTGTCCATCCCACGCTCGGCCCTCCGCGAAGGCGACCGTGTCTGGCTCGTCGGTCCCGAGAAAAAGCTGATCATCCACGATGCCGAAGTGCTCTGGCGGCGGGAGAATACCGTGGTGATCAAGAATGACATCGCCGCCGATCAGGCGCTCATCGTTTCCTCGCTCAGTGCTCCGGCACCCGGCATGGCCCTCGCTCCCGAAGCTATCGCGACCGAACCTCAGTCCAAATGATCGATCATCAAGACAAAGGTCTGTTAGCTTGGTTCGCGCGTAATCACCACGCAGCGAACTTGCTCATGATTGCGGTGCTCGCCGTGGGCATCATTTCCATTTTCAAGATCAAGCAGGAGGTGTTCCCGGTGTTTGCTCTGGATACCGTGGAGGTGGATGTGCAATACCGCGGTGCCGGACCGGCGGAGGTGGAGCAATCGGTGATTGTGCCGATCGAAGCCGAGCTGCGCGGCATGGAAATGATTCGCCGCGTGGAGGCCACGGCCTCGGAGGGACGGGCGAAAGTCGTCGCCGAGCTGTATCCTAATTTCGATAAAAACCGTGCCCTGCAGGAAATCACTGCCGCCGTGCAGCGCATCGCCGTCTTCCCCGATGACATCGAGGCTCCGGTGGTGAAGCTCGGCACCGGCCGTCGCCGCGAGGTGATGAAGATTGCTGTGTCGGGCGATCTCAACGAGCGGGAACTGGTCGATTTTGCCCAACAGATCGAGACCGGGCTCTTGTCGCAACCGGACATCTCCATCGTCGAACTCAAGGGCGTGCGCGACCCGGAAATCGAAATTGAAATCCCCAGCGCCACCCTGCGATCGCTGGGGCTCACCCTCGGTGATGTCGCCGAGCGGGTGGGGGAAACGGCGATGGATGTGCCGGGCGGCACGCTGAAAACTCCCGGCGGCGACATCCAACTGCGGACCAAGGAACGGCGCGATCGGGCGATCGATTTTCGCGATATCCCGGTGATCAGCAGCACCGATGGCACCAAGGTCAGGCTGGGTGAGATCGCTACCATCACGGACGGCTTCGAAGAAACCGAAGCGGAGAACTTTTTCTACGGCAAGCACTCGGTGGTGATCTCCGTCTACAGCTCCGAAAGTCAGGCACCGCTGGAGGTCGCTGCGGCGGTGAGAAAATTCATCGAGCGAGAAAAGAAAAACCTCCCCGAGTCGGTGCACCTCGATCTCTCTCGCGATCGCTCCCAGGCATTCAGCGAGCGATTTGGCCTGCTCATGGACAATGGTGCGATGGGGCTGATGCTTGTGCTGTTAGTTCTTGGTCTCTTTCTCGATCTCCGAGTCGCCTTTTGGACGGCCATCGGGATCCCTATTTCCATCCTCGGCTCGATCGCCTTGCTGCCGATTGGAGGGGCGACCATTAACATGATCTCACTGTTTGGTTTCATCATCACTCTGGGGATTGTGGTGGATGATGCCGTGGTGGTGGGTGAGGAAATTTTCCACCGCATCTCCGAGGGGGAGTCGCGAGTGAATGCCGCCATCGCGGGTGCCAGAGCGATGACCATGCCGGTGATCTTTGCCGTGGTGACCAACATCATTGCCTTCATGCCGCTGCTGTTTGTGCCGGGGGAAAATGGCCAATTTTTCGAAGTGCTGCCGGCGGTGGTGATCGCGGTGTTCACGGTGTCGCTGGTGGAGTGTCTGTTCATCTTGCCCTCCCACCTAGCCTCGGACGGTGGCTGGCTGGAGAGGAATCGCCTGTTTATCAAAATTAATGGTGCGCAGACGAAGCTGCGTCACAGAATGGAGAACCTGATGGACCGCGCCTACCAGCCGGTGCTGGATTTTTCCATCCGTCACCGCCTGCTCACCGTCTGTATGTTTCTGGCGACCTTGGCGATCACGGGGGCGTATCTGGCCAGTGGTCGGATTGATTTTAAATTCCGCCCCCAGATCGAAGCCGACTTCATCCAGGCGGAAGTGGCGATGCCCGCAGGCACCCCGGTGGCGCGCACCCGCGAGGTCATTCTGCAGGTCGAGGAGGCTGCGAAGAAGGCGCTGGAGCTGGCGAACGAAGGTAGCGTGCGCGAGCTCACCACCAGCATTGAAGTGGATGTCGGCAACGATGGTGCCAACCTCGGCGAAGTGGCCGTGACCCTGGTGCCGCAGAGCCAGCGCAAGATCACCGGCGGTGAGTTTGCCGATCTTTGGCGTGATCAGTTGCCGGTGATTCCGGACATGGAATCGATCTTCTTCGATTACCTCGTGGGCCCCGGCGGCGAGGCGGAAATTGACATTCAGCTGGCGCATCCGGATCTCACAGTGCTGCGACAGGCGGCCGACGACGTTGCCAAAGCGGTGGCCGCCTACCCAGGCACGGCGGATGTGCGCAAGGGGTCGGGCCGGGAGACTCCCGAGCTGCAGTTCGAGCTTTCACCGGAAGGTCGCGCGCTCGGCCTAACCAGCGAGGACCTCGGCGCCCGCGTGCGCGATGCTTATTTGGGAGCCGAAGCGCTGCGCCAACCGCGCGGACGCGAAGAGGTGCGTGTGATGGTTCGCCTGCCGGAGTCCGAGCGCAAGTCGCTCGAGGGCTTGAAAGACTTCCTCATCCGCACCCCCGGTGGCGGTGAGATCACCCTTGGCGAAGCCGCTGTGATCAAAACCACCACCGCGCCTTTGAAAATTGAACGGGTCGATGGCGGAAGGGTGCTGAAAGTTCGCGGCAATGTTGTCGCCGGTGAAACGACTGGCAACAAGGTGCTCTCGGCATTGGAAAAAAATGAGCTGCCCGGCATCATCGAAGCCTATCCGGGCCTGAGCTACAGCTTCGAGGGGGACCAACGCGAACAGAGCGAAGCAATGCAAAATCTCGGCTGGGGATTGGTGGTTTCGATGTTTGCCGTCTTCGGGATTATGGCCGCGCTGCTGCGCAGTTATCTGCAGGCATTTATCATCCTGTTAGCCATTCCCTTCAGCCTCGCCGGCGCGGTGATTGGGCACGTGGTGTTAGGCTTCAATATTTCCATCTTCAGCATCTTCGGCATGATCGCGCTCTGCGGCATGGTGGTGAATGGTGGCTTTGTGCTGGCGGTGACGCGGCAGCGATTCATCGAGGATGGCATGCCGATCGAACAAGTCACCCGCGAGGCAGCGGCACGCCGCTGCCGTCCCATCCTACTGACCGGCATCACCACCTTTGTGGGGCTGGTGCCGATGATCCTGGAAACCAGCCAGCAGGCGCTGTTCCTAGTGCCGATGGCGATCAGCCTCGGTGTCGGCACCCTCGCTTCAGCCATCGTCATCCTCCTGGTCATCCCGGCGACCTTCACCATGACGGAAACCATCGAGTCCTTCGATGCCGATGCCACCGTGGACGAGGACGACCGCAGCTGAGTCGTTTTCGCGCTTGGCAAAATGTGGGTGAGGCGCAAAGCTGCCGCCATGGAACATCACGTATATTTCTGGCTGAAAGAAGAGAACCAAAACGACGCCGATCGCGCTGCCTTTGAGCAGGGAATGACCGAGCTGTTGAAAATTGAGAACATTGCCTCCGGAATCTGGGGCAAGTCGGCGGCGACCCCCGAGCGCCCGGTGACCGACAAGAGCTTCGACTACGCGCTGTCGCTGAAATTCGACAGCATAGAGCAGCACAACATCTACCAAGACCACGCCGAGCATCATGTCTTCGTCGACAAGTTCAAAGACCTCTGGGCGAGTGCCAAGGTGATGGATGTGGCATAGTTTCGCATTCAACAAACTCCTACCTGAAGTGAAGCGCGCTGCGACTTTGCTTCAGGTATTTTTTTGCCGCACAAAAGCGTGGTGCCGGATCGCTTTTAGTTGGTGAACGCTACCATTTTATACTCCGCCCTGTTGGCAGTGGCCTGGCCTCTTTCCTGCCTGGCTGAAGAGGCGAAGGAGGCTCCGCCGGAATCTACGGTGCTCTTGATTACCTCCGAGGAGCTGGCTCCAGCATGGGGGCCGTTTTCGGCTTGGAAAGCGAAGCGGGAAAAGCCGACCAAGGTAGTGACCACCGCTGAGATAGCGACTACGTATCAGGGTGTCGATTTACAGGAAAAAATCCGACTGTGTGTGCGTGATCACATCGATCATCAGGGCACCCGCTGGGTGATTCTCGGGGGCGATAGTTTGCCGGGCGGTAAGGGCGTGGTGCCGGATAGGGACACCGTGCATCGGACGATGTGGGGCAAATCCACCGACATCCCCACGGACATTTACTATCTATCAACCACGAATTGGGATGCCGATGGCGATGGGGTTTACGGTGAGTTTCAAGACGACCGCGAGGCGATCAGCTACCCTGACGGCAGCGTGGGGCTGGGGCGTATTCCGGTGCGGACCGCCGCGGATGTGGCGGCATACACCGACAAGGTGATCAGCTATGAATCCAAGTATCCTGCCGGGAAGTTCGCCGAGACCATGGTCTACACCTGCACGGTTCAAGGAGCCTACGCCAAGGTGCGCCGCAGTTGGGACGACCACGTTTCCAGCGCGCTTCCTAACGGTAACATGTCGCGCTATTTCGCCAACAAGACGCCTTGGGACAAGGAACGTCCGGGCGACTTTGAAATCGATCCGAGCAATTGGATCGCGATGATCAACGCCAAGAAAACCGGCAAGTTCCATTTCCATGGGCACGGCTTGATCGACTGCTGGGTGTTAGAAGGACATCAGAAATTCAGCAAGCAGCACGTGGACCGCCTGACCAACCAAGACGCCTATCCGGTGATCACCACGGTATCGTGTTTCACCGGTCATTATGATGCGGCCAAAGACCCCTGCATCAGTGAATCCATGCTGCGCATGCCCAAGGCGGGAGCGATCGCCATCGTGGCTCCGTGTCGCGAAGGCAAACCGCACTTTCTCAACCCGAAAGAAGATTTCCCCTTGATGGTGCGCCAAGGGAAAATGGACGGAACCACGGAGACAATGACCCTTTTCTGGGAAAAAGGAATCAAGCAGAAGCTCAGCACCGGCGAGGCGCTGATGCGGACCAAGGCGGCGCTGTCAGAGCGCGCGGTGAAGTCGGCTAACTTTCACATGTGCCTGGCTGAGTTGAATTTGTTAGGCGATCCAACCATCGCGGTGCACCCTGAGTCCAAGTAGCTGGCTCAGGGTTGTTTGATGTCATCTAACGCTTAGCGGCAGGGTATTGCTCGATGAGCTTTTTCTTAAACGGCGGCACCGGGCCATCGTTTTCCTGCTTCGGTCCGGGGGTGGTGCGACCGTTGGTGATGGCCTGATTGACCAGCTTGATGAGGGTGGTCACTTTTTCCGGGTGTTTGGTGGCGACGTTGTTTTGTTCCGAGGGATCGGCGTCGAGGTCATAGAGCTGCACCGGTGGGGCATCGGCCGGGATTTGTTTGCCACGCGGCGCGGACCAGCCACCAGATCCGGGGCAGAGGGCGAGTTTCCATTTCCCTTGGCGGATGGCAAAGTCACCGCTGATCGAGTGATGGATGGTGAACGGGCGCGCTTCCTGCTCCTTGCCGGTGAGAGTGGGGAGGAAGGAAAAGGAATCCACGGCACTGCTCTCGGAGACTTTCGTATCGATGGCATCGGCCACGGTCGCGAAGAAATCGGCCGAGGTGATGGTGCGATCGGTGATGCTGCCGGCGGCGGCTTTGCCCGGCCAGCGGACGATGAATGGCACGCGGTGGCCACCCTCGTAGATGTCTGCTTTGTGGCCTCGGTAATCGCCGTTAGGTTTGTGACCCTTAGCGTGCAGCTTGGGGATTTCAGCTCGAGGTGAACAGCCATTGTCGGTGGTGAAGATGACCATAGTGTTGTCGGCGATCTTGTTAGCATCGAGCGCTTTCAGGACTTCGCCCACGACCCAATCGGTCTCCATCAGGAAGTCGCCGTATTGGCCGAGGGAGGATTTGCCTTTCCACTTTTTGGAAGGAACGATGGGGGTGTGGGGGCTGGTCAGTGGCAGGTAGAGGAAGAACGGCTGCTTAGTCTTGGCGCGCTCTTTGATGTAGTTCACAGACTCGCGGGCAAAGTCTTCAAGGCAGGTCACGGCCTCGAAGTCAGCGGCGCCCGGGCCGGGGCGGTTGAAGGCTTTGACATGGGTGGGGATGCTGGTGGCGAGATCGTTTTTCAGATACACGTAGGGGGCCATATCGAGTGAGCCGGCAATGTAGAACGAGTAATCAAACCCGACGGAGTTCGGGCCGCCGCCGACTTTTTGGCTGAAGTCGATGTCCCAGCCTTTGCCTGCCTTTTTGTGTTTCCCCATGACCTTGGGTTTGCGCGCCTTGTCGAGATACTTCCAATCGAGGCCGAGGTGCCATTTTCCGATCAGGGCGGTGTGGTAACCGTTGTCTTTGAGAAATCCGGCGACGGTTTCGGTGTGCGGTTTGATCATCGCACCGCGTTTCGAAGGCTCCATGATGACCGCCTTTTTCAGGAAGGATCTCCAGTTGTAACGACCGGTGAGGATGCCGTAGCGGGTGGGGGAACAGACGGCGGAGGTGCTGTGGGCATCGGTGAAACGCATGCCCTCCTCGGCCATGCGATCGAGACCGGGCGTGGCCGCTTTGCCTCCGTTGTGCGAGACATCACCCACGCCCATGTCATCGGCGAGGATGAAGATGATGTTAGGCTTGTCCGCCAGCAGGCTGGTGGACGCGAGCAGAGTGGCTAAGAGAGAGAGGCGGGTGGCTTTTTTCATAAACGTGGGTGTAATTACGGCTGGGGGGCTGGGATCTTACTTTGGCGTGGTCGGATGACAGGATATCGTCCTAAGTGGAGCGATGAAAAGCTCTGTTGTTGCCATAATCATGGGAGGTTGTGCGGTCGGTAGCCTGCTCGGTGCGCCGATCAAATTCCTCAACGTTCTGCCGCAGGAGGATCGCGCCTACTACTATGGACAGGAGGCTGAAGACGGGGTGATTGAGCTCAATGCGACCAATGGCTTTTTCGATCGCTGTTTTCAAGCGGGTGGCATGGGCCCGGCGGACCCGGAGGATCAGGGGATGATCAGGGCGACCTTTGATCATTTACGGAAAGGCTCGGCCGATCATGGCTCCGCGCGCTGGCACCTCTGGTTGCCGAAACCCGGCACAGTGCAGCTGCGTTTCCTGATGACGGTTCCTGAGGCGGAGCGGGGGACCGAGTGGACCATCCGTGTGGGCGATCAGGTGCAAAGGTTGAAAACCAACAGCAGTGACGGCAGGAAAGCGCAAGATCAAGGGCTGCGGTTTGATGTGGCTGAGGCTGGTAAGGTGACGGTGGCGATCGATTGCTCGGAGCAGGCGCCGGCGAAGCTGAGCAAAATTCACAGAATCCAGTTGAAGGGAGCCGCGGTGCAGCAGGCCAAGCTACTGCGCGCCCGCTGGCGACCCGCGGCAGCTCATTTGCGCTTCCAAGCTCCGGACCAGTGCCCTGAACCGAAGATGTGGCTTTTTGAAAGCGTGAGCGTCAGCCAGTCCTCCAGCTACTCCCCGATCACCACCCCCTTTGGTTACTACGGCACGGTGTTCAATGCCGAGGGCAAGGTGAACGAGGGCGCGGGGTTCAACTTTTCTATGTGGGCGGTGAGTATGCGGGGCAATGCCAAGACACCGCCGGTGGAGCAAATGCCACGCTTGATCGGCACGGGGATCAGCGATGCCGTCTACAGCAGTTTTGGCCATGAGGGGACCGGATTGAAATTCCGCAATGCGGTGGCGTATCCGGATGGCGCCGGTCGTTTGATCCAAGCGATGCGCACGGAGACGCGCAACGGAGTGACCACCTACTATGCGTATTTTTACGATGAAAGCCAGCAGCTCTGGCGGCTCTACGGGTCGGGTCAAAAAGTGGCTAACAAAAAGGGCAGCGGCGAACTCCGCAGCACCGGATCTTTTTGCGAAGTCCCCGGGCCACCGCAGCGTGAGCGCAGCGGCGATATCAAGCGGGTCATTAAGCGTCGGGGCTGGTTTTACGGCAGTGATCAGAAATGGCACCGCGCAGAAATTGCGAAACCATCGGCGAAGGCCCTGCGGGGGCTGGAAATGGCGAAGGCCGCGATTGCCGCAGGAGAAGACCCCGGCCTGGATTCGGAACAAAACTACTACGCCGATGATTACGCGTCCAAGGGTTGGGTCGCCACCGCCACTGGAGGGATGGAAAATTTCCTGCCGCTGCAGCAGCATCAGGCGGCCTACGGCAAAGAGGATGCAGATTCAGAACGCCCCGCCTACATGAGCCCGGAGAAGACCGCGGAGTTGTTTCACCTGCCTGTGGAATTCGGCACGCCGAAGGTCACGGCGCTGGGGGAAACATCAGCGACCGTGCACTACCCCATCGTGAAGAGTGGTCCCAATGCCAAAGCGGTGCTCTACTACGGCACCAAGGACTGCATCACCTTCCTAGCGAACGTGGCTCAGAGCGGGTCTGCGGCGCAAAAGGAAATCTTCAGCGAGGAGCGGACTTGGCAATCGCACACGGCCGAGCTGGCGGTGGCTGAGGCGGTGGTGGATTTTCAGCTCAGTGGCTTGAAGCCGAAAACACAGTATTTTTACCGCGTCTTTGTCAGCCACGACGATGGGAAAAGTTGGGACGAGCACTCGAGCCACTTCACCACCGAGTGACAGCTTGGGAACCTTCCGGAACCTCAGGGTGTGGTCTTTTTGATCCAGTCCATCAGCTCCTCGCGTAGCGCTTGGACTTTTTCCGGATGCTTGCCAGCGAGGTCGTGCTGTTCTCTGATATCACGCTCAAGGTGATAGAGGGCATCGCTCTGGTCGGCGTCGAAGTGGATCAGTTTCCAACCGTCTTTTTGGATGGCGTGGGACGGCTGGTGGCCCGATCCGTGCGCGTGAGGATAGGTCCAGTAAAGGGCTCGACTTTTCAGCGCTGCCTTCGGCTGACCGTCGAGGGCGGACACCAGAGATCGACCGTCGAGGTGCTGTTCCGGCAAAAGCGGCTGACCGCTGAGTTCTAACAAGGTAGGGAAAAGGTCCATGGTGATGCTGGGGACCTGCGAGGTGGCGGGTGCGATTTTCCCCGGCCAGGCAATGATGGTGGGGATGCGGATTCCGCCTTCGTAGGTCCAGCCCTTGCCGGAGCGTAAGGGGAGATTGCTGGTGACCCCCGGGCTGTTCTTCAGATGGCAGTGGCCGCCGTTGTCCGAGGTGAAGACGATGATGGTGTTTTCTTCCAGTCCGAGTTGCTTCACCCGATCTAACACCCTGCCGATATTGCGGTCCAAGTTTTCGATCATGGCGGCGTAAGCGGGGTGGTCTTGACGACCGCGGGAGACCGTTTCATGAGGTCCCGGCACGGTGGGTGTGGGGCTGTCGCCATACCGTTGATGTCGTTTTTTCTGATACTTTGCCACCAGGGACTTGGGCGCTTGGATGGGGGTGTGCACGGCGTAGTGGGCGAGGTACAGGAAGAAGGGCTGGGCTTGGTGGCGATCGATGAAATGGATCGCCTGATCGGTGAGCGCATCGCTGAGGTAGTCGCTTGGTTCTCCGCTGGAGAGATCCGGCACGTTCCAGTAGCTGCCGCGTTTGTTTTTCTTGGCGTAGGGGTAGAAGTAGCTGGCTGGTTGTCCGGCGCGGTTGGTTGCTTTCATCCATGTGAAACCGTGGGAGTTCGGAAGCTGGTCGTCTTTCTCACCGAGGTGCCACTTGCCGGTGTAACCCGTCGCGTAGCCTGCCTCACGAAAGGCCTCTCCCAAGGTGGTTTCTTCCTTGGGTAAGGTGACATCCGATGGCTGGGGAATCCACTGAGTGATGCCCACGCGCTGTGGTGCTTTACCCGTCATCGCGGCCGCACGGGTTGGCGAGCAGACGGGGTTTGCCGAGTAGGAATGGGTGAAACGGACACCGGAGCTGGCCAGCCGGTCGAGGTTCGGAGTTTCGTAGAAGGTCGATCCATAACAGCCGAGGTCGGACCATCCGAGGTCGTCGATGAAAAAGACGATGACGTTAGGCGCTGGGGCCGCGCTTGTGGCGCCCAGGTTGGCGAGTAGGGCCGCGAGGCTGAGAAGGAGACGATTCATCACCCGTCGACCCTATCAGCAGGCCTAGGGCTGTCAATTTTCAGCCGGAGGTCAAATTTCTGCACCGCCCCAAACTAGGCGCGGCTCAGGCGTTTCTTCATCGCGAGGTGCGGCAGGCCGACCTCGGTGAACGGGCTGCCATGTTCGCGGTAGCCGGCTTTCTGATAGAATGGCAGTGCGCTGACCCGGGCGTGCAGGTGGATGTTCCTGTATCCTCGATGATGCAGGAAATACTCCACGGCACGCAGTAAGGCTGAGCCGTGACCTTGGCGACTGTGCTCCGGCGCAACGGCCATCTGGCGGATCTTGGCATCGGTCTCGGACAGTGGCATGGCAATGACGCAGGCGATCAAGGATGACGAGTCATCAAAACCTCCAAAGTGCAGCTGCGAGGCCTCGACGCTGAGGTCTTCGTCAAATAGGCTGAGGCCCAGAGGCTGGCGTAGCACGCGATCGCGCAGCTGGCATTCTTCCCGGTAGGCATCGGAGTCAAAATCAATACGGCTGAAAGATGGTGGCTGCATGGATGGATTGGAAATAGAGAACCTGCTTAGGAAGTCAACATCTCGCCGACCAGCCCCAAGGTAAATCCCAGGACGGCGCCCAATGCGGGGCCCCAGTGGCGTTTCAACTGCGCCTGAGGAGCCACATCTTGAAATACGAGGTAGAGAATTGCCCCGGATGAGAAGAGTGAAATACCGCCAAGCACGGCGGGCGCCTGGGTGAGAAATTCGAGCCCGACCAGTGCTGCCATAGGTCCCAACAAGGCGGCTGCCGCAAAGATCAGCAGGATGCGCGTGGACGAGAGCCGCGGTGCGCTGATCATTTCGCGGTAGGCATTGAATCCTTCCGGCAGGTTCTGCATGGCAATGAGTGCGGCGAGCAGAATCGCGCCTTGGCTATCTCCGCTGATCACCGAGCCCAGCGCGAGAGCTTCCGGTAAGTAGTCGGCGAGCATCGCGATCAGGTTCGAGACCGGCGTGCCGCTTTGGCTTAATTGGCGATCCACCAGCATCATCACCACCCCACCGGTCATGAACAAGAGCCCTGCTGGACCGGCGGAAAACTGCTCCATCCCGTGAGGAGCCAAGACCAGGGCTACGGCAGCGATCAAGGCACCTCCACCGAAGGCGATCACCGAGTGCCGAAACTCGGTTTCCAGCCAGTTCGGACGAATGCGCTCGAAGCGTGCCAGCACCCCACCCAGAGGAATGGTGATGCCGGCGAGCAGGGCCAGCAGGCTGGCTTGGAGGAATTCGTTCATACCGATGCAAGGGAATCTGCGAGATAGAACAAAACGCTAGACCCGCTCGCTGTTGGGTCAAGCGGATGCTTTCCTCACCGGCAGGAGGGATGTCCATAGCTCATCATCGAGCTGTGGTGTTAGGCTTGCTGTATGATCAAAACACGGCTCTCCTGAGTCCTTGCCATCTCACCGTTTGCGTGTCTTTTTTTGACGGTTTTAATCGAGATCGAGAGCTTTCAGCATCAACGAGGTGTCTTCACCGATCGCTGCCACTTTTTCCTGCAGCTCGCGTGCCTGCTGGGTGAACCCCTCCTCTGTGAGTGAGGTGGCTTTTCCTAACAGGCCTTTGGTGTAGAAATCGAGATGGGCTTTCAGTTTCGCCTGGTAGATGTCGTCGAGTTTTTTCAGCTCGGCAGTCGACTCGGTTTGAATTTCTTGGAAAGAGTCCGGAGCAAGGCGGGGCAGGGTGGTGAGCAGCTCTCCGCTTTCCTCCACTTCTTCCATCGAGTTTTCTACCATCTCTGTGAGGCGGTCATTGCCACGGCCTCCGCGTCGCCCACCAGGGACTTCCACTCGGCGTGCGGCACGTTTCATGGCGCGAATGTAGCCGTTGATAATCTGACCGCGTTCTTGTTGATACTCTTCGACGTCAGGTTTGACACGTTTTTGAATCTTGCTGTTCACGCTGGCGAGCCATTGATCGAGATCAAAATCGCCAATCTTGGCGGTGGCGGCTTTCTTCGGCTCGCTCCACTCGATCATCAGGCAGTTGGCCTCGCCGCTTTTGCCATCGCTGGACGACCACGCTTCAGCGCTGCCGCCGGGGCGGAGTGTCATGATCATGCGGTTCTTGGCGCTGTCATCGCTAGGTTGACCGCTCGCCCAGCCGGTGGAGTGCCAAGCTTCTTGGGTGATCCATTGCCAAGGCGAAGTTGGGGTGAGTAGGAATCCGCCGAGCCAAAACCGGTGCGTCTTGCTCTCGCTTGCAAAGGTTTTAGCGAGCCATTGGTTCTCTTCCGGTGAGCTTGGCACGGGGAGGTGACCTTTGTATTTCGTGGTCAGCTCGCGGGCACTGTCCCATGATACTTTTTGGTTGATCCGCAGGAAATGTGATTCTCCGAGTGTGCGTGTGCCTACGGGGTAACGAGCTTCTTGCAGGCCGTTCTCTTCGATGGATGCGGTGGTGCGCTTCAGCTGCTCTTCCATGGTGCACGGGTTGCTGCCGTCATTGCGCCATTGCAGGATGATCGGACGCCTGCCGCTCTCTGGTTGTGGGATCAGTTCGCCGTGTGAATTCAGTGCGAGGAAGCCTTCACCGACCGTAGCTTGGCCTGGTGTGTCGGCGCTGTTCCAAGGGCTGCTATCGGTCCACTGCCAGCTGTCGTTTGCAGCGAGTCCGGCACCGATCCAAGTCGGGCGGGTGATTGAGAATTGTTGCATCAGCCATTTCCGATCATCCGTATCAGCGAGTATGGCAAGATGAGCTCCGTGTTCTTCGGCAAGTTTCTCCGCATTGGGACGTGTGAAGTTAGTTTTTAGTAGCAGAAAATGGCTACCGTTTCGCTCGACGGTGGTGTCTGGAAATTGGTCGCGTGCACCGCTTGCCAGTCGGGCTTTGAGAAGAGCAAGCTGCTTGATCGGTGGAAGGGTCTTCTTGCTTGGGGTGGGGGCGGTGTTGACTGTGGAGGTTGCCTCGACCGGTTCGGATGTGTCGGAACCTGGAGTTGGAGTGCTGGGCAATACCGGTGTAGCGGGCTTGTCGATGTCGGTGGTGGCAGGCGCTGGGTCCTTGTCCTTGCGGTTGGCCAGCACGGCGATTCCTGCGATGGCGACCAGAGCGATCAATGTGAGTGCCAGTGCGGGTGATTTTTTCTGCGGTGCTGCCATAGTGACCGCGGAGCGCACCGGGGCGGCAGGAACGTTGAGCACGGAGGCCGGTTGGCTGGAGACCTTTTTAAGAGCTTCGGCCAGCTCTGCGGCGGTGTTGTAGCGTTGGTTGGGGTCTGGATGGGTGCTGCGGGCGACGATGGTGTCGTATCCCATCGGGCAGCCGCTGATGGAAGAGGGACGGGTTCTATGTTCATCCGGCATCTGCCCGGTGAGCATCTCGTGCAGCATCACTCCGATAGAGAAAATATCGGCGCGGCGGTCCACGGGTTGACGGGCGATGACCTCGGGGGCGGTGTAGCCCGGGGTGCCATAAATCACGTCCTCAGGGTTGGCGGCGGCATTCATGGGGGCGGCCAGTCCGAAATCGCCAATCTTGGGAGTGGCATCCATGGAAAGGAGGATGTTGGCCGGTTTGATATCGCGGTGCAGGATGTCGGCATCGTGCGCGTGGTCGATCCCTTCGCACACCGCAATGATGATTTCTGAGGCCTGGACCGGATCGATGGCTTTGCCGTAGCACGAGTGGTAGAGCGATTTGCCATGAACCAGCTCCATGATCAGGAAGAGCATGCCGTCGATATCGCCAAAGTCATAAATGCCGATAAGGTTCGGGTGGTTCAGGCGGGCCATCGCCTTGGCTTCGGCCTCGAAAGACTCGCGGAATTCCGGGTCGGCCCCGAACTCGCGAGGCAGGATTTTAATCGCGACAGCGCGGTCGAGCGAGATTTGCTTCGCCTGATAAACCGCCCCCATACCTCCTTGGGCAATGAAGGCCTCGATGTCGTAGGCGGGAAACAGAGGTGCGAGTTCCTCCAGAGATGGGGCTTGAAAAGGGGTGGTGGGCTCGGTGTTTTCCATGGTAGATCGAGGAGACGGGTAGGTTGTAAACTCAGGCTTGCCTTAATCAGAAGACAATAATCCTTCAATTAAACCGCCGTCGCGGCACTTAGTTGTTATAATTTATTAAGATTGCTGGGAAAATGCGGAGCAAAAATCAAGCCATGAGGGTGAAAGCTTCGGGCATCGGTACAAAATAAACCATTGCCACCGTCCCGTGGGGTGTTACAAAGCGCTCCACGAGTTATCGTGCAAATGAGCTATGTCGGGCAAACTTACCTACAAAGAATCGGGCGTTGATACCAGGGAAGCCGCCGCCCTCGTTGGGGACATCGGAACCCATGTGCGCAGAACGCAGAAGCAGCGCCAACTACACGGAGCCTTTGGGCTTTTTGCTGCTTGTTATGATCTGAGCGCTTATAAAGAACCTGTCATTGTCACTGGTTGTGACGGTGTAGGCACCAAGCTGGAGCTCCTGCTGGAGCACGATCAGCTGGAAGCCGCTGGTAAGGATCTCATCGCCATGAGCGTGAATGACATCATTACCACTGGTGGAGACCCGCTGATGTTCCTCGATTACATCGGTATCGCAGCTCTGGACAAAGACCTCATCACCCGCCTGATCGCAGGGATGTGTGACTACCTGGAAGACTGTGGCTGCATTCTGGCCGGCGGTGAAACCGCGGAAATGCCCGGCATCGTGCCGGAAGATGTGGTGGAACTCTCCGGATTCTGCATCGGCTGCTGTGAAAAACCCAATCTCATCGATCCCACCACCATCGCCACCGGTGACGTGCTGATCGGTTATCAATCGGACGGCCCGCACGCCAACGGTTGGAGCCTGATTCGCCGCGTCTTTGCCGAGCATGGTGATGCTTTTTCCAAGGAAGAAATCGTCAGCCTGCTGGCTCCCACGCGTCTTTACCACGATGTGGTGAACGATATCAAAGCGGCGGGCATCAAACCCCGCGCCTACGCCCACATCACGGGTGGTGGATTGCCGGAGAACTTGGAGCGTCTGCTGCCCAACCACGGTGCCGACATCGTGATCCCGAACTGGGAAAATGCTGCGATGCAGAAGGTGTTCCAATTTGTGGACTCAGACGATAAGTTCCACACCTTCAACATGGGCTTCGGCTGGGTGACCATCGTCGCTCCCGAGGACGTGGACAAGGCCCTCGCCGCCGGACCTGGCGGAGTCAAGATTGGCACCATCACTGATACCCAAGGGGTGCGAGTGAGCATGGAGTCCTAAGTCTGCACACTGAAACACTGCAAACGACCCAACTTCTTTCATGAGCGACTCTCTCAAACACGAATGCGGCATCGCCGTTGTTCGCCTTCGCAAACCACTCTCATATTATAAGGACAAATACGAAACCCCACTCTGGGGGGTGAACAAATTGTTCCTGCTGATGGAAAAGCAGCACAACCGGGGCCAGGACGGCATCGGGATCGGTTGCTGCAAACTGGACATGCCCCTCGGGCAGCCCTACATCTTCCGTCGGCGTGACGCGGCCAAGGACTCCATGGCCTCGGTTTTTCGCGGTGAGCTGAAGAAATACAACAAGATGGTCCGCAAGGGCGTCTTCGATCCGGAGAAACCGGAGACCGTCAAAGACAAGTTCGACTTCGGCGGCGAGATCCTCATGGGGCACCTGCGCTACGGCACCTCCGGCCAGTTCGACTCCGGGTCATGCCACCCCTACCTGCGCCGCAGCAACTGGCCCACCCGCACCCTGATGGTGATGGGGAACTTCAACATGACCAACGCCGGTGCGTTGAATAAGAAGCTGATCGATCGTGGACAGCACCCGATTTTCGGCACCGATACCCAAACGGTCCTGGAAGAAGTGGGCTTCCATCTCGACGAGCACCACACCGATCTCTACCACAAGCTGCGCGACGAAGGCATCGATGGTCGCGAGATCCCGGAAATGATTTCCGAGCAGATTGATCTACCTGAGATCATCAATGAATCCGCCGAGCCTTGGGACGGTGGTTACTGCATCAGCGGGGTGGTCGGAAATGGCGATATGTTTGTCATGCGCGATCCGCGCGGCATCCGCCCATGTCACTTTTACATCAACGATGAAGTCGTCGCCTTCGCCTCCGAGCGAGTGCCACTGATGACTGTTTTCGAAGCCAACAAGGAGGACGTGCACGAGCTGGAGCCCGGCACCTGCACCATCGTCCGCCGTGATGGCAGCATCAGCAACCATCGCTTCCACCCGGAATTACCGAAGAGCCCATGCTCGTTTGAGCGGATCTACTTCTCCCGCGGAAACGATCCGGATATCTACCGTGAGCGCAAGGCCATGGGCGCCGCTCTGGTCGACCAGGTGTATGAATCCATCGGCAGCAATTTCGACAAGGCCGTCTTCGCCTTCATCCCGAACACTGCCGAGACCGCTTACTACGGATTCCTCGATGGCCTCCGCCTTCTTCGTCGCCAGCAAGTGCGCGCCGAGATCATGGACGCCTGCGCTAAGGGGGAACTGACGGAGGAAAACCTCGATAACCTGATCATGCGCAACTGGCCACGTGGCGAGAAAGCGGTGCACAAGGACATCAAGATGCGGACCTTCATTTCCCAGGAAAAAGGTCGCGCCCAGCTGGTCTCCCACGTTTACGACATCACCTATGATCTGGTGAAAGAGGGAGATGCTCTGGTGGCATTGGACGACTCGATTGTCCGCGGCACCACGCTCAAGGAGTCGATTCTGAAAATTCTCGCCCGCACCAATCCGCGCAAGATTGTGGTCTGTTCCACGGCTCCGCAGATTCGCTACCCGGACTGCTACGGCATCGATATGTCGGAGATGGGCAAGTTCATCGCCTTCCAAGCGGCTGTGAATCTGCTGAAAAAGGCAGGGAAAAGCTGCGTGATTGAGAAAGTTTACCTCGCTTGTAAAGCCGAGCTGAAAAAGCCGGAGGATGAGCGTGTGAACCAGGTCAAGGGCATCTACGAGGGCTTCAGCGATGAGGAAATCTCTGCCGAGGTCAGCCGCATGGTGTATCCCGAGGATCTCGATTGGCATGGCGAAGTGGAAGTCATTTTCCAAACCATCGAAAACCTCCACGCCTGTATCAAGGGCCCGACTGGCGACTGGTATTTCACTGGCGATTACCCCACTCCCGGAGGTTTCGCCACCGTCAACCTCGCCTACGTCAAATGGTTCGAAGGAGCCGAAGGCCGGAGCTACGACCTGCCGTTGTAACATTCCAGCTGCCATCGAGCAGCTCTTGTTGGGTGGTAGTCAGTCAGCCCTCATGCTGAGTCATGGGGGCTTAGTGTCTCGTCTGAGTTAGGCGCTCATGGCCGAAGACGCGTGCTATTTTTCCACAGGCGGGGATTTCAGCACAATCTTGTAGCCCTTGCCTGGGATATTGCTTCGGCGGAGGACGAGCTTGCGTTCGGCATCGAAGATTTCCAGGGTGAATTGGTCGAGCCGTTTCATCAGCGGCGCGCTGCGGTTGCGGTTCCAGACCACGACGGCAGTGATCGGCTGTTCTTCTCCGAGATCGACCTCCCACCATTCATTCGGCCCTTTGGCTGTGTGGCTGATGGAATTGTTCTTTTTACCACTGCGGTTTCCATCCACCGCCTGGGCTGCGGGGGTGGTGGCAAAGAGGGTGGACGATTGTCGGGCGATGCGGCGGAGGGCGATGTTCTTTTTCCCCCGCATCACTTCCACTTCGGCCAAGGCCAGAGAGGGTCCATTGGGTTGGCGGATGCGCACATAACGGGCTTTCACAGGAAACTGACTGTTCACCTCGGGTTCGGCAGGTGTCGTGACTGGGGCTTCGGCTTGGCTGGTGAGTTGCGTGCTGTCATCCTCCGGTGTCTGGTCCACAGACGCGTCGTCGGTGGTAGTTAGCTCGGCCGTGAGGTCGCTGGGCTTGTTCGATGTTTCCTCCGCGGGCTGGTTTCTTCCGGATGCCACGATCCAGGCGATCCCTGCGCAGCCGATGACCAAGGTGATGAGTCCGATGGGCACTAGCGGGCTCATTTTTTTCTTGGGAACGAGCACCGGGGCTTTCACGGAAAGGTCGATGCGAGGCATGGCGCTGGTTTCTGCCAGAGGTGGGATGAGGCGTTTGCCGGGCTCCTGCAGGCTATCGAGATAGCGTAGGAAAAAAGGTCGAGTTTCCAAACCACTGGCATCGATGGCGCTGCGGTAAGCGTCGGTATCGAACTCCACACGACGGAACTCCACCTTGCGCGTCTCGCTGTCAAAAATGCAGTAGCTTGCCACAATGTCTTCACTGCGCGGATCACCGACGGAGCCGGGGTTGATGATGTAGCGGCAGTTGGGATCGCAGACGAACTCACCGGGCTCATGGAGGGTGATGTCGCCGGATTCTTCTTGGAGGAAGAGTCCGGGGCGGTGGGTGTGACCGATGAAAATGATACGATCGTCACAGGCGGCAAAGTTGCTCGCCGCCTCTTCCTCCGTGAGGATGTAGCCGAAGTCGAGCGGGGAAACGACTTCCGCGTGGGTGATCAGGAAGCTCTCGTCCTCGGGGTGAGCCATGTCGGGTAGAGCCTCGAGAAATTGGCAGGCATCGGCATCGAGCTGACTTTGGGTCCACTCGATCGCTGCCCGTGCCTGCTCGTTGAAGGCATCGGCGGACATGCGTTGGGCGCAGACGGCGTCGTGGTTGCCGATGACGGAAATGCGGCTGAGCTCACGCACCGAGGCCAGGACTTCCGCAGGGTTCGGGCCATAGCCGACGACGTCACCGAGGTTGATGATTTGATCGATCTCCAAGGCCTGCATGTCCTCCAGCACCGCCGACCATGCTTGCAGGTTGGCGTGGATGTCAGAGACGAGGGCGTAGCGCATGCGGACAGTGAGGTATCGGTTAGTGGCAGTTAGAGAGGGAGAGCTATCATGCGTAGATTAAAGGCTAACAAAATCTTCACCTGCGTCATATCATCTCTCGAAAGGGAGGATGTCGCCAGAGGAAAATTTTTTTGGCAGATCGTGGATGCCGCCTGCGTAATGCTGACACGTCCGTCCTCATTTCCCATTGCAATGTCGCCATGGCAAAAGAGAATGCGGCTTGCCTCCTGTCATCACCCCATCACCTAATATGCATTTCCTGCCCCGTCTCCTCATCGTCTCTCTCGGCCTCGTCCCCCTGGCCGAAGCCGCACCTAAGAAGAAAAAATCAGGTCCAAAACTTTCTGAAGGAGCGGCCGCGGACAAACTGCACCCCTTGTGGCGCATGGAAAATGTTTACCCGGACCAGGACGTGCAGTTGAAGGTCTCCGGCCTGGCGTTTGGTGGCGATGATATTTACGTCACCGTGTTCACCCCCGACCGCCTCAACAAGGCGCCCTTCAAAAAAGGTGAGGTTTACAAGGTGACTGGAGTGATAGGCAACTCGGATCGCTCCAAAATCAAGGCGCATCGTCTGATGGGGGATCTCTACGAACCCACGGGCATCGCCGTGCACAAGGGCAAAATTTACATTGGCGAGAAGGATAAGATTTCCCGTTTGGAGGACAAAAATGGCGACGGCGTTTACAGTGCAGATGAAAAAGTGGTGCTGATGGACGGCCTGTCACATGTCAATTTTCACACCTACACCGTGGGCTTTGAGAAGCTGGCCAAGGATGGCAAAACCTACTTGGTGGGGAACCTCACCACCTCCATCCGCCCTGGCGGAGCGCGCGACTTCAACGTCACCGTTAACCCTAAGACACACCGAGGTTCGACCTTTATGTTTGGCCCCGTGACCGGTGAGGAAAAGCCGTCCGAGGTCGATATCTCCTACTACGCCGGCGGCTACCGCACCCCGAATGGGATCGCTGTGGGCCCCAACGATGAGATCATCGTCACCGATAACCAAGGGGTGTTCAACCCGTCTAACGAATTCATCCGTCTCACCCCCGGTGGCTTTTACGGTCACTTCTTGCTGAAAAAGGATAACACCAACATTGCCGCCTTCCAACCGGAGGACGTGGACGACGTCAAAGGAGGGTCGAAGTATCAATCGCCGCCTACCGTGCACCTGCCGCAGGGCGAGGTTAGCCGGTCGCCATCGCAGCCAGTGGTGCTCAAGGACCTCAAAGGACCGATGTCTGTCTACAACGGCCAGTGGCTGGTGGGCGATGTGACCCTGGGTCGACTGAACCGTATCTTCCTCGAGGAGGTGGATGGCACATGGCAGGGCGCAGCTTTCCTTCACAGCGGCGGGCATGACCCCGAAGGAAAAACCGGCCTGACCGCCGGGCCGAACCGACTGAAACATGGCCCCGATGGCAATATCTATCTCGGCCACATCGGCGAAGGTGGTCTCTGGCAGTTCCTTCCGGCACCAGGCGAAGACCCCAAGCCACCCTACGGACTGCAGCGGCTGAGCCACCTAGCACCCCAAGAAATCCCCGCTGATTTCAACGAAATGGTCGCCGTGCGCGATCGTGTCGGCGGCTTGGAAATCGAGCTGTTCAAACCGATCACCCAAGCGCAACTGGATGCCGCTCAGATCGAGGCCAAGCAGTGGACCTATGTGCCGACCAATGGCTACGGCGGTCGCAACATGGGCACGGAAAAACTGACCCTGGTGAAGAAAACCCTCAGCGAGGATGGCAAACGCATCATGCTCACCCTGCCTGGCATCCGCGATAACTCAGCACCGTTTGTTAGCAAAGGCGGCTACACCAGCGAGAACGTCGGCTGGGTGGTGCATCTGACCGTGGATCAACTGGACCTCTATAAAAATGCCGCGTGGTACACGATGGTGAAGCATCAAGGTGGTGGAGCCAAGGCGCCGATCAAAAAGCAGCTCGACCCCAAGACCGAGCCGATCGCCTACGCCAAGTCCCAGCACAAGGCGGTTTGCGCAGCCTGTCACTCGACCGATGGCTCCCGCCTCGTGGGCCCCAGCTTCAAGGGTTTGTTCGGAAAAAAACAGCAGGTCATCCGCGACGGTGAGACCTCCACCATCACGGTGAACGATGCCTATTTGCGCCGCGCGATTGCCAACCCCATGCTCGAGCACCCCGTGGGGTTCCCTCCAGCAATGCCTAACCCCAACCTCTCGAAGGAAGAGCAGAAGGCGGTGATCAAGTGGATCAAGACGCTGAAATAAGGCGCCGTGAATGGCTGCTTTGATCTTCTGGCTTGTGATCTAAATCGCGGCGAGCTTATGCTGGCAACGTGCAGCATTTGTCCATTTCCTCGCTTCGAAAATCCACCGCCGACTCTCCACTGAGCGCCAGCTTTGATGCTCAGTTGGAGCGCAAGGCCGAGCGGGAAACCAAAACCGGCAAGCCCTTCTATGAGATCACCCTGGTGGATGGCACCGGGGACATGAAGCTCAAGGTCTGGGAAAATCGTCCCCAGTTTCGTGCTCTCGACGACCTCCCCGAGGGCAGCCTGCTGCGTGTCAGCGGTGAGTGGACCCAGAACCAGTATGGCATGGACTCTGCCAAGTGGGACATGCGCCTGCTGAACGAATCCGAAGGGCGCGATTTCCTCGCGGGCGATCCGGAAACGCGGCAGAAGCAAGACGCCGATTGGGCGGATATTCTGCAGATGACCGGTGACATCGCGGACCCTCGGCTGCATGCTCTCTGTGCTGAGTTTATTCTGCATTACGGCGATCGCTTTCGGCGCTCGGCCGCAGCCCGCAAAAACCACCACGCGCGCCGCGGCGGACTGGTCGAGCACGTGGCCCAGATGATGCGCTCCGCCTGGGCGATCTGTGGCGTCTATCCCAAGCTCAACCGCGACCTGCTCACTGCCGGTGTCCTGTTTCACGACTGTGGCAAGATGTGGGAAAACAACTACCCGGAAGCCGGCTTCACCCAGCCACATAACATCCACGGAGAGATGCTGGGCCACATTCCGCTGGGCATCGAAACGGCGAATAAAATTTGGCGTGACCTCAAGGATCAGCCGCAGTCGAAAGCCTGGCAGGAGCTGACACCCGAGAGCGAGGATGTGCAGCTGCACCTGCTGCACCTCATTGCCAGCCACCACGGCACCCACGAATGGGGATCGCCCACCTTGCCGCGCACTCCCGAAGCGATGGCGCTGCACTACATCGATAACCTCGATGCCAAATATGAAATGATGAGCGAGGGTTACGAAAGCTCACCGGAGCTGGCGCCCGGGATTCAGGAGAGGAAGTTCCCACTGCCAGCCAGCCTGGTGACACCTCTAACACACTTTTCGGCGAGTCCGGGTGTGGCGCCAAGCGCACCTAAACAGGAGAGCATCGAGTTACCGCTCGACGAGCTGTTTTAATCCCAAAAAGAGCCTTCGCTGGCGAGGCTGGCGTTAAAGGCATCAAGGATGGCTTTGAGGTTGCTTACCTCTGACGGATTGGCGTCTGACACATCGAAGCGTTCCCCCAGATCTTGTTCCACGTTGAAGAGTAGAGGGCTGGCTTCGGACGCTGTGAATCCGTAGTTATTGCCTGTCTGCGAGTAGAGTTTGGTGTGTATTTTCCACGCGCCTTTTCTAACACCATATCGACTATTGTTAGAATTGCCCGTGTAGATGTAGGTGAAATCAGGAACCGTGGCTGTGAACTGAGAGGGATTGAAAAAAGGACGAATGTCACGACCATCAAGCGTGCGCCCCGTGGGCAAGCTTTCACCAGCTAAAGCAAAGACCGTGGGCAGAATGTCCATCGTGCTAGCGGGAGTTTTTTCCCGACTCATAGGCGGTATCGTTCCCGGCCAGCAAAAGATGCCTGGAACACGGACGCCTCCTTCCCAAGTAGAGCCTTTACCATCGCGGAATGGTAGTGCACTTCCAACGTGGAGGCGGGCTTCACCATACTCGGCATGGTTGGCAGTATGGGCATATTTGATCCACGGCCCGTTGTCAGAGCTGTAAATGATCAGCGTGTTGTCAGTGATGCCGGCAGCGTCGATGGCGTCTCGAATTTGACCCACTGAGGCATCGATCTCTTCCAAGCAGTCGCCGAGTGGCCCGCGGAGTGATTTCCCTTGAAAATTTTCGGAAGCATAGACGGGGAGGTGTGGCATGTTAGGGGCGACGTAGAGGAAAAAAGGTGACGCCTTGTGAGTGTTGATAAAATCCACAGCACGCTCGGTGTAACGTTTTGTCAGTCCGCGCATGATGGTAACATTGCTATCCACATCAGACTCGATGGATTCGTAACCTGTGGTGGGATCATTCACGGTGGATGGTCCCTTGATCAGCATGCTGTTATCGTAATCATGGGAAACGGTCGTGCCTTCGAAAACATCGAAGCCATGAGCCAACGGTAGGCTGTCTGCGGTGAAGCTATTGTTGCTATTTGGGCTCCCGAGGTGCCACTTGCCAAACATCCCTGTGACGTAACCTTGGTTTTTAAGACCTTCGGCAATGGTCACTTCATTGGGGTGGATGTATTTGGCATCGGTCGGCCCGATGACCCATTTGCCAAGACCGGAACGTGCTGGGTTCCTTCCTGTTAGGAGGCCGTAGCGTGAGGCTGTGCATGCTGGGGAGGCGCAGTAGAATTGCGGAAAATTGAGCCCCTCATGCGTCATTTTAGTGATGTTAGGAGTGTGGATGGTCGGGCTGCCTGTGTGCGAGTAGTCGGCGTATCCGGAATCATCCACAAAGATGATAATGATATTGGGGTGATCCAATGCTGGACGGGCATGGAGGGGAGCTGCGACGAATGTGCTGCTCACAATGAGGAGGGTGGCGAGTAAGGTTTTCATGGTTCGTTTTTACGGACGTGATGCACGAAGTCGGAAAAAGACCGGACTGGGCGTGAAGACTTCGTTGTTTAAATCGACAGAAAAATTCACTGTCTCAGCATTGCCCTCCAGAGGTGTGACGGATGTGATGTAGTCATCGATGGCAAGTTGCGTCCAACTGACCAGGTCATAGGAATACTCAATTTGGTAGTGGTCATTCAGCGACTCCATAGGTCTTGTTAGCTTGCCGCTGAATGTTCCTGTGCTGGCATCGACGGCTGTTTCAGGTTCGTCGAGAAAGGGAGGTTTGGCGGGTGGTAATTGGAGGTTGGGAGAAGCAAAGCTCGTTTGGTAGCTTGCGGCGATTTCTTGAAGCTCTGTCATTTCAGAGGTGTGACTGGAGCTGCGGTCGATATGCTCGGTGGGATCATATTCCAGATGATAAAGTAGCGGAGCTGTTAGCGAGGTGGTGTTCTGTGGGTCCGAGTTGTTATAGGCGAGATGGTATTTCCAAGGTCCCTTGCGCACCGCTTGCAGCTGATAATCTGTGCCGTTGTGACGATGGAGAAAGAGGCTTGTTGCTCCGTCCGGTTGTTGCCTGCCAGCGAGCAATACCTCTGCTCGCGCTGTGCCATCGTAAGGTCGGTCATCGGGAGTGTAAGAATCGGCAATTTGGGTGATGGAGGAAAACAGGTCCGGCAGCCATAGGACGGCGTAATTATCCGTGGCGGCAGGAATGACTCCCGGCCAGCTAGCAATCGCCGGTGTTCTTACGCCCCCTTCCCAGGTCGTGGATCCGCCGTCAGTGAAGAGCCCGGTAGAACCCAGAGGAGCGCTGCTTGCAGAGAGATCAGGGGTGCCAGCGGAGATGAAAATCACTAACGTATTCGCAGTCTTACCAGCAGACGCCAAGGCGCTGCGAATCTCTCCGACGGATGCATCCATGGCCTCCACTTGATCGCCATGGCTGCCTAACAGAGATGTGCCAGTTGCCGGTATCGATGGTGGTTGAAACACTAGGAAAAACGGATCAGGGCCCTGTGTCGCGATGAATGTTATCGCCCGTTGGGTGAGCTGATTGAGCAAGGTGTTCGTATGGTAGGGGGAGTCGATCTCTGTTTCATTCTCCTGAAGTGGTGGGGTAGGAATGGCAGTGGCGTGGTAGGGGAGGCCATAAAAAATCTGAAAGCCCTGATCAGAGGGAGTGCTGCCAGCTGTATCTCCAAGGTGCCATTCACCGATAATAGCCGTCTGGTAATTGGCTCTTCGCAGTGATTCTGCTAGAGTCCACTCTCTGGAGTCTAGACCATCGGTATTTCCTGAATCCAGAGATGCTGGCAGGTCGGCTCGTCGTGCCACGCGACCAGTCAGTAGCGCGTATTGATTAGCAAGATCTCCCGGGCCACAGGTAGTGAATTGGGTAAAGCGGGTGCCTGAAACTGCCAGTTGGTCAAGATTCGGAGTATGCACCGTGGGCGCGCCGTAGCAGGAGAGATCGCCGAAGCCAAGATCGTCAGCCACGATGAGCACGATGTTCGGTGGGGAAGCCGGGACCACTGAGTAGTGTCCGGAGGCGATGGCTCCAGCCGCATTGTTTTTATAGGCAACCGCCCTGAGCTCACCTCCGGAGGGCAGGGTGATGGGGCCGCTGTATAGCGTTGAGCCGGTATCAGGATCACTGCCGTCCAAGGTGTAATAAATGTTATCCACTGCTTCATCCGGGGTGATGGCGATGGTGTCTCCCGGTCTGATTACTCCGGATGCTGGCGATAAAGTGACGGCCGCGACAGTTTCCACAGGAAAGACCTCGGACAGAGGTGTTCCTCCTCCGGCTTGGATGGTCGCAATTTCCGAAGGTGAGAGCACGTGATTGAAAATCCCGAAATCATCTAACCGACCACGAGCTGCGGTGTATCCATTGAGGGAGCCGAGCCATAAGTCCTGATCTGGAATGATGCTCTCGGTGAGCACGGAAATATCAATCCCTCCACTGGGAGTGGCCTCTGCGCCATTGACGTAAATACGAGTCAGCTTATTGGTTCGGTCAACGGTGACGATGATGTTTTGCCAAGTATTCTGATCATAGTGTGTGCCGCTTGTATCGACATTGATGGTATTGCCTCCGGTGTCGTCCAGTCGGATGCGAATGCTGTTATCCGCTTGATAAAACAGCTGGTATCCGGAGCCGGCAGACGCGCTGAGGAAATCGACAAGTCCTTTTGCGGAGTTCGCGTTACTGGTGCGATATGCCCATAGCGAGATGGAAAAATCACCGGTGCCTGGATCAAGGATGCTTTGGTGAGGAATGCTGAGGTATTCGATGCCGCTGCCATTGGCCAGCAGTTCGCCAAAGCCACTGCGCGTGTTCCATGTCGAGCTGCCTCCATGTTCGGTGGCATTGATGGCGCTATGTCCCAGCGACTCAGTAAGCCTCTCTGACACCGTGCTGCCATCCAAACTCCAGTAGGCCACTGGAGCGCAGGTGGCCGAAGCCGGGAATGTCACTGCCACTAACGCAAATGTGAGCATCAAGCTCTGCGCCTGACGATACAGGGAAGCACGAAGTCGAGGCAGCATAAGACGGCAAGAGTGGGAGTGATGGTTTAAAAAACGCTGAGAGCACGAGACCCTCAGCGTTCATGAAAGCAAGAGATAGAGACCTCGATTATTTTCTGCGACGCAGAATCAGAGCCAGTCCACTAAGTCCGAGGAGTGCCGCGGAGCTTGGTTCAGGAATGGCATTCACTTCACCAGTCACCGAGATACCATCGATGTGGATATTGCCAGAGCCACCGGTTGGAGCAAAACGGATCAGTAGGTCCGAAGCCGTGACATTATCGGTGTAATTGGTATCCCTGAAGACCGAGTCACCTCCATTGGTTTCAGTGTAGGTCGATCCGAATTGAGTCCAGCTGGTTCCTCCGTCGGTCGAATATCCCCATGTGAAATCTTCTGCGGCACCGCTTCCGTTGCGCCATGCGCTGAGGTCAATCTCTGTAACGGTCATTTCATAGCCCGCGCCAGCGGTGAGGCTGAACTGAATCCAGTTGTCCGCCGTGCCATCGCCCGCGCTTCCTGTTGTTCCAGAGCTCCCTGCTGTGCCAGTTAAATCCCAGTTTTGAAGATTGAGCTCTCCTGTGACTGGGTTTCCCGGACTCCATCCAAGGGTGCGGGTATAAATGGCTGATGATCCGGTATCGATGTTTCCGGCGGTTACGTTGGACACCGTCGTGGCGTAAGTTGCGGCATCAGCATCATTGCTGGTGTCGTAGGTCACTTCGTTCCCTTCGGTGGTTGGATTGGTTAGGCCAGTGAAATCCCAATCAACGAGAACCGCTGCTTGAGAAGTGATGGTGAGAAGGCCTGAGATGGCGATAGATGGAATGGTATTTTTCATGGTTGTGATAGTTTGCAAAGGCGAAGAGCCGTCACCATGAAGAATAAAAATGGCAACTGCTCGTGGTAAATAGCCGCCATGAATCAAATGATCGAAAAAATGGTATATTATTTGGGCGGTTGATTTCGAGCCATGAGATTGATGATTTCCTGAGGGGTCAGGGCGTCATCGAATACGTAGAGTTCATCGATATCGCCTTTGAGAGTGGGTAATCGATGTTTCCCCTCCTTGCGCATCTGAATCAGCGTCTCCAAGCTGTTGGCCATGGACTCTTCCATCTTCAGTCCTATGCAGAGGGGGAAATTAGTATTGGGGTCTGTGGTTGTCGCCGTGTCCACGCGGCGAGAGGTAATGCTGCCTCGGGTTTCCAGTCTGCCATCCACATAATGTTTTACGTGGGTGGCGATATCCGCGCCGTTTCCGCCCATGAAGACACTGACGATGTGGTGCCATTTGCCATCGTTAATATCCGTCATCCCAGTGTTGCCTCCCCATGCACATTCGGTGCGAATCACCTTTTTGGTATCTTCTTGGAGCGGGGTGATTGGGCGGATTTGCCATTTGGCTCCGCGACTGGCATTTTTTCCCCAACAAACAATCCCCGGAAGAGCTTCGTCGCTGGGTTGATTCGGGTCGAGCCGCAGCCAGAATGCCACAGTGCGTGCCTTGTCACCGCCGATGCCGGGGTAATCGGTGCGCAGGAATGATTCATTGCCATCTAGCCTTAGCGCGCTGCCGTAACGGCCTGGAGTCAGTTGGGGCGATGGATCAGAATTGGAAAAATGAACAAAAGTCGCCGGGAATGTGCTGTCGTTTCCATGGTTGCCTGTTTCAGGAAATTGCTTGCCGTTGCGCTGGTCGAAACTCCAGTGGGTGTGGGCAATGGTTTCAGAGCGTCTGGCTCGTGCTGGTCGTGCCCAGTCGTAGAAGCTGGTATCGGCAACAAGTGGTTTATATTGGGTGGTGTCATTATTGTTGTCGATTTGCAGAGCCTTACCGGCGAGCAAGTGTTTCCATGCCTCTTCATGCGCACCAATGGCGCGGGCCTTCACCAGTCCGTCGATCACATGAACCTGTGTGGATAAGGCGTTCAAAACCGTGACTCCGAAGGTGGTGCCGAGATCGACGAGTTCACTGTTGGGGGTATCCACGTAGAAGGCGGAAACGGTCGGCGGACTGTATGCCCGGATGGATCCCTTTTCCAGAAAACCATGATTCTCTGCCTCGATGTAGTAAGTGGCGGGAGCTTTGATCAAGACGGTGGACCCTGAGTCATAGGAGAGTTCAAGCATACCGCTTTTGAGTTCTATTTTTCCAGCCGACAGCCAGTGGCCTGGTCGCAAATTACCGGTCGACTGAGTCCAGGTGACTTCCTTGCTACCTGACACTCGTGCGATGGGTGTTCGGTCGGGAGCGGGGATGAATTCGGAATAATTCGCGACTTCTGCAGGCGCTGCTTCAGGGGTGAAAAAAACTTTTCCAAGAGTCAGCATCAGCGCCACCGTGGCGGCGATTCCGAAACTTAGCGAGAGGACGATGGCTGTGGTGTGTTTTCGTCTGGAAACCACAGGTTCAGGGCGGCGGAGGAGCACCGAGCTACCCGTGTGGGCAAAGTGCGCAGAAAGGAGTTCATCGGTGCGTGTTTGCTGAATGTAGAACTCCCTCAGGACTGGGCACTCCCGCAGTAGAGCATTGACACGGGCCGTCTCGACCGGACTCAGCGTTCCGTCGATTAGCGATTGGATAAGCTCGCGGTGGGCGGCTGGGATATGGGCAAAATCTTCCATGGCGCTATACGTTGTGCTGGAGCTGATGATTGATGCAGGTTTTCAGATTGCTGCGAATCCTGATGAGAGCGTGTTTGACGCGGCCGAGCGACATATTGATCTTCTTGGCATAATCTTTGAGGCCTCCGTGTTTCTGATAGTGGAAAGCCACCAGCTGTTGGTCATCGTTGTTGAGTTTGCTCATGCAGGTTTGCAAGGCGTCATCCATATTCGATAAGCTTTCGATGCTGCCGATGAAAGTATGCTCCGTGGCAATTTGATCTAACACATCAGGCTCGAGGTAGACCATTTTCTGGCGTTTGTGGCTTTTCAGGTAAGCTAAGGTTTGGAAATAGGCCACTCGGTAGGCCCATGCTTTGAACCCCTCGAGGTCACGGAGATCGGCGCGCTTTTCCCAGAGCACTAAGTTCGTCTCCTGCAAGACATCCTCCTTCCCGGCCACATTGGGCATGATCGAGCGAATGTAGGCGGATAGTTCCGTTTGGTGCTCGGTAATCAGCCGAATATGCTGCTGATCCAGCATTGATGTCTGTGGATGATCCATGGGTTTAGGTTAAATAAATTTCGAGTAAGGATAAATAGCGGATCGTGGCGATGTGATCGATTATTTTTCGAAATACGGCAACATTTCGCTGAAATCGAAATCCACAGCGAATAAATTGGGAAACTTATTGATCGTTGGCACCTAAGCGTCTAGTAACAAAAAAGTAGCATGACCGAGCCGCTCCAGATTGTTCCGAGCCCAACCGATGATCCGCTCAGTGATTTGTCGGATGAAGAGCTGGTGAAGGTTTGTCAGCAGCAGTTGCCTCACGAGTTGGAGGCCTATCGAGTGCTGGTGCAGCGCCATGAGGCGATGGTTTACAACCTTTGCATGAAATTTTTGGGGTCGCCTGAAGATGCCGAAGAAGTCGCGCAGGACTCGCTTTTACAAGTGTTCCACAAGATTCACCAGTTCGAAGGGAGATCGGCATTTAAGACGTGGCTGTATAAAATTGTGCACAATTACTGCCGCAACCGCATCTCTAAGATTATCCGGAAGCGCGAAGTTCAGGAAGCCTACGAGGAACATGCCAAAGAAGACCTGCCGTCTGGGAATTTTGAAAATGCCCAGACGACTGATAAAACGGCCCGTATCCACGAAGCGCTGAACAAACTCAAACCGAAGGAAAAAGAAATTCTTGTCTACAAATTTATCTCTGGAATGACGCTGCAGGAAATTTCCGATGTCACCGATATCGGAGTCTCCGCGGCCAAGATGCGTTACTACCGCGCTCTTGAGTCATTCAAAGAGGCGTTCGAACGCACCGGGAAACCCCTCACACCTGTGCCCAACCCAGTCCCAACCGAGTCATGAACCCATCCGATGCCATCAGCTTAGATGAAAGCCAAATCCGTCTCCTGTTTGAGGAAGCCGGCATGCTTGAGGAGCCAGTGATGAATCCGCAGCGGGTGGAGAAAGTCATGGAGCGGGCGATGCACGAGAATGTCATCGCTGATCTCTCGACCTTTATGTTCAAGAGCGTGCCTTCCGTGGTCGATGGTGTGCTCTCTGTCTCTACTGGGAAGGTCAACCACGGCGACAGCGATTACAAAGCTTGATTTTAGCAGCGGATGTTTTTAACAACATCCATGCACTTACTCGCACAGGACAGTCTTTCCTTTTCAGGCTTTTTCAGCAAGATCCGTGAGGCTCTGATTAAGATGTCAGAGAACTTTGCGGAGTTCATTCCCCAGCTTCTGCTGGCTGTGGTGCTGCTGTTCCTCGGCTTCATGGTGGCGAAGATGCTGTCCAAGGTGGTTTGCACTTTGTTTGCCCGTTTGGGGATCGATTCTCTGCTGGAAAAATCCGGCGTCACCGGCGTCTTGAATCGGGCCGGTATCAAGTCGGCCCCTGGCGCCTTCGTCGGCAAGCTGCTGTTCTGGATTGCGATGCTCTTCGTGGTCAAAATGGCCGCCCAGGAGGCATCGATCAAAGACATCTCGGACATTGTGCTGAGCATTATCGCCTTCATGCCGAATGCGATCACCGCCGCGCTGATCATGCTGGTTGGTTTTGTGGTGGCGGACATGATTAAGACCGCCGTCTTCGGTAGCCTCAGCGCCGCCGGACTGAGTTACGCTGGCACCCTGGCCAAGGTGATTTTTGGTTTCATTTTCATTCTGGTCCTCACCGTGGCCTTGGCTCAGCTGAATATCCAGACGGAGCTGCTGAATGCCACGGTGATGATTGTTCTGGGCGCTCTTGGTCTTGCACTTGCCCTGTGCATGGGGCTTGGCCTCAAGGATATGGCCCGCAGTATCGTCTCGGGAGTCTATTCACGCGACATCTATCAGGTGGGGACGCAGATTGAGTACGAGGGTGAGCTGATGAAGGTGGCCGGCGTCGGACCGGTCACCACCAAACTTACTCGCCCCGACGGTGGCTTTGTCATCGTGCCCAACGAAAAACTCATCACCGAGCCGGTTCGTGGACGTGCTGCGGAGTGATTTTTCGGTGAATTTCCGAGGGGTTTGGATTTTTTGTGAAATTTGTGGAAATTTTAGTGACCAATCCTGACTTCGATCAATCTATGTAAGTGTTCCTTCGGGAACGTGCGTTGTTGTTCCTCCTCGCGGAGGGCATATGCGGGAGTCGGAGAGATCCGGCTCCCGTAGGTGCGTACAGGGGGAGGCTTTTTTGCCAAATCACTTCCAGCCTTCCTCAGCGAACGTGGACTGAGAACACCTGCCGCGGTTCGCGAGCTGCTGAAAATGGCGATTCTGACAAACGATTCCCATAGGCTGCCCGAGTTTGTCCTGGTTTCAGCCCCAGAAGATAAATCTTCGAATCAAAACGGTCACCGTTGGGAGGATTTCCATAGCTCACTTGGGCGATGCTTGGGTCTTCGACGAATAAGCCTTCGATATAACCTCCCCAAATAAGGCCGCGCCGGTGCCGTAGCACCTTGATGCGCTGCCCTGGCGCTAGCTCGATGGGGGACAGCTCAACGCTCTGCCTGCTCTGCAGTTTCTTGTGCTGATAATAGGTGACTCCTCCGCAACTGGGGAGAAGCAGGCAGAGGGAGAGTAGCAAGAATGGTCTGAAAATCATCGCGCTGAGCTTAGGTGTCTCGATTTGAAAAAGAAAGAGTAAGCTCTGCGGCTAGGATTTCATTACAACTTCCACTTGCCGACCCTGCCGGACTGCGTAGGTTGGCTGCATGTCGATGCCTGCTTACATCACCAAGGAAATACTGGCCGATCCCACCAAGCGTGAGTTCGGAGAATTTAGTCTGAGCCGCTTACTGGGAACTGTGTTTGAGCCCACGGACGGGTGTCGCATTTGCATCCTGACCGATTTTGATGATCCGGCAGCGATGATGAAAAACCACGCTTACCTCGAAGCCGATGGTTTCCCGGTGCAAAAAAATGCCTACAAACATTTCTATCAAGCACTGCACAACGGGGTGATGGAAGAGCTGGGAATGGATGGTGGCGAAATGTTCGCCTACTACTGCACCAATGGTTCCAACCTCGACATGAAAGACCCCTGCTGGGACGCCGAGGGAAATGAGCTTTCCTTGGATAACGACATTTACACCAACTACGATATCATTCTCTGCATCACCGACTGGAGTGCCACCGCACCGCTGACTGCGAAGTGCAAAGAGTATGGCTTCCGCGGTGCCACCTTGCACGGAGTGAACGATATCATCCTGAACTCCGGATTGGCGGTGAATTACGACGAGGTGTCCGAGGACGCCGAATGCGTTCGCCAAGCGATGACCAAGGCGGACGAAGTGGAAATCGATTTCGAGCTCGAAGATGGTCGCATCCTCACCGCTTGGCTTGGGCTGGACGGTCAGGAGGCACAAAAAAGCCACGGTCTCTGCAAAGGTAAGGAGCCCGACGTGGCGAACCTTCCTGCCGGGGAAGTGTATTTCGTGCCGGTCGATGCCCGAGGTCAGTTCCCGATGAAATACGATGACGGCACACTCGGTGTGCTGGAAGTGGTGGATCGCAACATCATCAGCTCCACCTTGATCGAGGGTAATCAGTCCACCATTGACGAGCACAACCAACGCCTTGCTGACGATCCGATGACGGGGACCCTTGGCGAACTCGGCTTCGGCACGCAGGTGCTGCCGGTTTCCTACTCTGATATTCAGGACGAAAAGGTGCTGGGCACCTGCCACCTCGCCACCGGCCGCGACGATCACCTCGGCGGCGACATCGTGCCGGACATGTTCAAGAAACACGAGAACAGCACCCACGACGACATCCTCTTTGCTCCGCACAAGACTCCGAACTTTAACATCCGCGAAGTGCGCATGAAGCGTGGTGAGCAGGTGGAGCAAATCATCGAAAACTTCCGTCCATCCGACTACGTATTGCAGTCACTGTCCCGCTAAGAAGCCCCCTTCTAACATCCACCTAATCACATTTTTATGAAATCCACGTATCTCGCTTCTGCCGCAGTCCTGCTCGGGCTGGCCACCTCACTCACCGCCCGTCCTATGCTGCCTGTGGTGGATGATAACAAAATCATTTCATCGCTCGCCGACGGGCTGGGGAAATTAGTCGACGCCGGTAAAGTGCCGACAGCCAAAACACTGGCGCCGCAGCTTAAGAAAAAGACGTGCAAGATTACAGTGCCGAGCCCATCTACCCAAAAACCAGAGAACCTTTACGATTCCTGTGCCGATAGCGTGGTGGCGATTGCTTCTGTCTATAAATGCACCAAATGCCCCCACTGGCATCACAATGGCGCGGCTACCGGCTGGATTCTTACGGAGGACGGTGTGATGGTGACCAACTACCACGTTTTCGACGGCAAGGACGTTTCCGGTTTTGGCATCCGCACCCGTGATGGTCGGATCGCGCAGGTGGTGGAAATTCTTGCCGCCAGTCAGAAAGACGACGTCGCAATCTTCCGCGTCGCCGGCGAAGGGTTTAAGCCGCTGGCTCTGGGACCTGATGCCCGTGTGGGGGACGATCTGCACATCATCGCGCACCCGGACACCCGCTTCTACACCTACACTTCCGGCAAGGTTTCCCGTTATTACAAAAAGCGTTCCAGAAAACGCAACGGTGCCACTGCCATGGCCGTCACCGCTGAATTCGCCCGTGGTTCCAGCGGCGGACCGGCACTGGACAGTAAAGGCAACGTGGTGGGCATGGTCTCCAGCACCCAGAGTATCTACTACCCATCGCAGAAAAAATCTGAAGCCAAAGGGCCGTTCCAAATGGTCATCAGAAACTGCGTTCCAGTCAGCGCCATCCGCGCTTTGGTGGAGCCTGTGGCTAAATAGTTCTTTTTCTGGGAATAAGCATCGGCTTCAGTCATCCTACATAGCGAAATGACTGAGTTTGAAGAACTAGTAGATGCGCACTACCAGCCGCTCTATCGCTTTGCCTATTCGTTGGCAAAGAACCCCGATGGAGCGTCTGATCTGGTGCAGCAAACCTTCTGCATCTGGGCCCAGAAAGGGCATCAGTTGAAGGATCGCAGCAAGGCCAAGACTTGGCTGTTTACCACCCTGTTCCGCGAGCATCTGGCTCAGGCACGGAAACAATCGCGCTTTTCCGATAGCGAGATTGATGAGATCGAATACCAGATGCCCTCGCACGACGACCAGAGCGATCGCAAGCTCGATGGCAAACGTGCGGTGTCGATGTTGAACAAACTCGACGAGGTGTTCCGCGTGCCACTCACGCTCTTTTACCTGCAGCAACACAGTTACAAAGAAATTGCCAAGATTTTAGAAGTGCCGATCGGCACTATCATGTCGCGTATTTCCCGAGGCAAAAAACAGCTTCGCTCGCACATGAGCCAAGAACCCGCCAGCGCCCCTAAAAAGGTGATTCAAATGAACCCCGAATATCTTGAAAACCATGGATAAGAAACAAGCCAAATTTCTCCTCCACAGCTTCCGCCCAGACGGTGCCGACGCTGGTGATACTGATTTCAAGGAGGCCTTGCAACTCGCGGTGGAAGACCGTGAGCTAGGTGAGTGGCTCGCCGACGAGCGGGCTGCCGATTCCGAGTTTGCCGCCGCCCTCGCGGACATCGAAATCCCTGAAACGCTGCGTCTCAGCCTGCTCTCCGTGATGCGCGGTGAGTCGCTCGACGACCCAGCGGAATACGAGGAAATGGATCATCTCCTGCAGCAGGCATTAGCCGATGTCACGCCGCCAGCCGGCTTGCGCGATCAGATTCTCGCGGCCATGGAAGTGGAGCAAAACGCGCGTCAGGACGATAGCGAAGACAAGATCGTGCCCATGCCCTTTAACGCCAGAAAATGGATGAGCGTGGCCGCCGTGGCAGCCGCCCTGGTGCTGGGTGCCTTCCTCGCTTTCCAAGTGGATATCGGAGCGGAAAAGAAAGCTCTGGCGACCAATCAGATCCAGCAAGCTGCCGTCGAGCTGCTCAGCGAGGGAGTTTCCTTCGATGTGGCAGACAGCGATAGCACCCATCTGACATCCTGGTTGGCCGATCACGATCTGCCCGCTCCGGCGAGCTTGTCGGAGCTCCCTGCCGGTCTGCGTGAGATGAAGTCTCGCGGCTGCACCAAGATGCAGCTAGGTAATGGCAAGGTCGCCTCACTGGTGTGCTTTGTGGCCGGCGAGCAGAAGACCGCTCACCTAGTCATCGTGCGAAACGAGGACGTCAGCGATCTCGATTTACCGACCATGGATAATGTTGCCAAAAAAGACTGCTACACCTGCCCAGTCAGCCTTTGGAACTATATTCGCTGGAAGGATTCGAAGCATACCTTTATCCTCATGGCCAAGCAAAAGGCCGCCAGTCAGTCCGAGTTGGTGAGCTATTTCTAAGCAATTACCTCATCCCTCATGAAAACAGAATTCGCCGTCAAAGACCGTTACGCAGCCGCCGCAGAACAACAGGAAGCTGCCCTATGCTGCCCGGTTGACTACGATCCGCAATACCTCGAAAAAATCCCCGCCGAAGTCATCGAAAAAGACTACGGCTGCGGCGATCCATCGAACTGGGTGGAGCCAGGCGATACCGTGCTCGATCTGGGCAGCGGCACCGGTAAGATCTGTTTCATCGCTAGCCAAGTCGTCGGTCCCGAGGGCCAGGTGATTGGTGTGGACATGACCGATGCGATGTTGGAAGTGGCGGAGCGTAATAAACCCATCGTCGCGGAGAACATCGGCCATTCCAATGTCGAGTTCCGTAAGGGGCGTATCCAGGACCTGGCGCTTGATCTGAATTTGTTGGAAAATGAACTCAAGTCGGCACCGGTGCAGGATGCTAACAGCTGGCTCGCCATGGAGGGTATCGCAGAGAAACTTCGTCGGGAGCAAACGATGATCGCCGATAACAGCGTCGATGTCGTCGTCTCTAACTGCGTGCTGAATCTGGTCGAGCCCCAGCTCAAAACGCAGATGTTTGAAGAAATTTTCCGGGTGTTAAAAGCCGGCGGTCGTGCGGTGATTTCCGACATCGTCGCCGATGAAGACGTGCCGGAGCATTTGCAACAAGACGATCGCCTCTGGAGCGGTTGCATTTCGGGAGCGATGACCGAGCAGGCATTTCTCCGTGCTTTTGAAGACGCCGGATTCCACGGAGTCGAATATGTGAAATTTGAGTCGGAACCATGGCAGACGGTCGAAGGGATTGAGTTCCGTTCGGTCACCGTGCGTGCGTGGAAACCTGACCCCTCGGTGGGCCAAGAGCGTCACCAAGCCGTGATTTACAAGGGGCCTTTCAAGAAGGTGCTCGATGATCAAGGCCACGCCATGGAGCGCGGCAAACGCTACGCCGTGTGCTCCAAGCACTACGCCATGTATCAGCGTGAACCCTACGCCAGCATGTTCGAGAGCATCGATCCCCGGGTGGCCGTGCCACAAGAGCAGGCCGAAGATTTCGATCACTCAGCCGGGCTGCGCGAGCGCGATCCGCAGGAAACCAAGGGCGCCAACTACCGCATCACCTCCGATGCCTCACAATGCTGTGGCGGTGATAGTTGCTGTTAGTCAGTAGCTCTCTCAAAGACCTTCAAGCTCTCCGTCATCCGTCGGGGGGCTTTTTTTTGGTTCCGGGGGTTGAAAAAGGTAGCTCTGTAATACGGGTTTACTTTCCTCGCGTAAAAAGCAGTATCGTTATGATGAGACTCGTCACCCTCTGCCGCCTTTATGTCATCTCCGCTCTATCAGTTTCAGCTGTGTCGGGCATGGAATTGAGTATCCCGAACCCCAGTCTGAGCCTTGATAAAAAGGTAGCTGCTGGAGCCGCCGGGGTCCCGCGCGAATGGAAACTACTCTCCGGGCCCAAGGAATCCTGTCGCAAGTGGGTGGGTCAGAGCCCACTCGGCGTTGAGCTTTCTCACGTTATTCTAGCTCCCGGTAGCACGCTCAGCTGCGAGTTCAGTGTCGGTGCGCTCACCGAGAAGGAAACTAAGGTGAAGAGGGACTGGACCGGTGTGCTGAGCTTGGATTTGCTGGGGACGATTGGAAAAGGCAGCAGCCGTTGCGAACTCAGCCTGCACGATGCCGCAAGTGGTAAGAAGTTACACGCACTCAGCAACCGGGCGAAGGCCGAAGTAGTGGAGGGAAAGCTGCAAACCGTGCGGGTGTGGAGCGAGTTGAACGCGCAGCAAATGGCAGAGCTGGTCGATCAAAAACTCACCCTGAAGCTCAGCGTCGAGGGCTCCGTGCCGCTTCTGGTTTCTGGCGTTTCCTTCAGTCGCTTGCACAGTCAGCCGACCTCCCGCTTGTTTGGCAAACCCAACGGAGGAAAGGGGCCGGATTTACTCGGTGTCGGCTCTCTGGGATTTGATGCCATCACCGAGCATCAGCAAAACATCCTCACCGTGCTCAAGGTGCGCGAGAAGAGCCCGGCAGAGAAGGCGGGGTTGAAAGATGGTGATAAAATCATCGGCGTTGCCGGACGTGTGCTTCCTGTGAACGATGTGGATCCTGGCTGGAACTGGTATCGGCGCAGCCATGAGGCAGTGATCGGGCGTGCCGTGCTGGCAGCTTGGTCCGCTAAGCCCCCCGAGGGAAAAGGCGTCGTTTCTCTGCATCTACTGCGCAATGGGAAACCGACCCGTATCCGCTGCCAGCTCAGTCAGACGATGGATTTCCAACCTCTCCTCAGCAGCCAGAACAAGGACAAGATGCATCAGCAGATGATCGAGTATCTGGTGAACAGCCAGAACCAAGACGGATACTGGAAGGGCGTGATCCAGACAACCTTCTCCGCCCTCGCCTTGTTGGCCACCGAGGATCCGGCGCATGCAGAGCGGGTGAAGAAAGCGGTCGATTGGATGCTTCACAAATACCCGGAGCCTGAAAATTTTGGCAACCTTGGCTACTGGCACGCCTCCTATGCCGGCATTCTTTACGCTGAATACTACCTCGCTACTGGCGATTCCCGGGTGCTGCCACGCATCGAGGGAATTCTCCGCTGGGTGCGCAGCGGACTTTACACCAGTAAGTGGGGCATGCTCTGCCTGGGCCACGGCACTGGTGGTCTGCCCTACGGAAACAAAGCCCTCGTCGCCCCGGCGACCCATGCTCTGGTCTTGGATTCCCTGGCCGAGAAGTGCGGGATTGAATCGGGCCTTTGGGATGCCCTGCTACCTTATATGGAGTATTCATGGTCGGATCCGGCCAAGGGCGGCCACGGGGCGTTGGGTTACAATGCCTCTTACAAAGACAAACGCGAATTTTGGTCGCGCTCCGGCCTGTTCTCCATGGCTGCCCACCTGCGGGGAGAACGCCAGGACATGGAGGATGCCATGATTTCCTTCATGCACGGCCACCATCCCTGGTTCCGGAACTCTCACGCCTACGGCGAGCCGGGCGGATCGCTTGGGCTGTTGGCGCTGAATCTGTGTCGACCCGATGCCTTCACTGAGGTCATGAATCATTACAGCTGGTGGTTTGCCCTCGCGTGGGATCCCAACTTTGGCCTGAGGTTCACCATGCCGCACATGGGGGCTCCCTACATGGGCACCGAGGATTTGATCAATGCCAGCTATGCTCTCGTTTTCGCCGCACCGAAAAAATCCCTGTGGATCACCGGTGGCCAGAAACGCGACTGGCTGGATGTTTCCGAGCTGGAAACGCCGCTGTCTCCCGTGATCGTGCGCAGGAACAAGCAGGGGCAGGTCGATCTCGAATGCCGGTTGCCCGGACCGAAAATCCGCTACACCACCGATGGCAGCCAACCGAGCAAGAACTCTCCGATCTACGAGAAATCCATCGATTTTCCAGCGGGGGGCACGATCAAGGCAAGGGCCATGAGCAAGGGCATCAAGATGGGTGAGATCACCACCGTCAACTTCGGCCCCGCCAAAGCAGGCTGGAAAGTGCTCGCCGCCTCGGGGCACAAGGATCCCGCCGAGGCCGTCCGCCGCGCCGGCTACGCAATCGATCACTCACCGGGCCACAGCTGGCTCACCGATATCGGCCAGGATGCCCAGGGATACCCGCATTACATCGTCATCGATCTCGGTGCGGCAATGCCCCTCAACGCCGTTAAGGTCACCTTCACACGTGACAAGGGCGCGGCCGGAAAATGCATCGTCAAGGGCGCACTGACTATGAAAGAGCGGCCTGTGACGATTGGCGAATCGACCTGGCAAGGCTATCAGGCGGAGCGCCGCGTGGACCTCAGCAAGTCGACCCAAGTCCGCTACATCCGCCTCGAGTTCAGCGAGCCGTTCAAGGAGGGGAGTGTGTCGCTGGCGCTGCGCGAAATCGATGTCGAGTAAGGAAAAAAGTGAGCCAAGTCCTTGTCGATCGATCGGTTCTCGCTTGACACCTGCGTGAAATCCTGCAATTTCCCCGTCCCGCTGCGCTGGAAACGTGGCGAAACAACCATAACTAACCATGAAAAAAGACTTTCATCCCGAGTATCATCCCGTCGCATTCCAGGACATGACCACTGGCACGCGTTACATCACCCGTTCCACTGCCAAGTCTGACAAGATTGAGCAAATCGACGGCGTCGATCACTACATCATCTCTGCGGGTGTCACCGCAGACACCCACCCGTTCTTCACCGGACAGAAGCAGTTTGTGGATACCGCAGGCCGCATCGACAAGTTCCAGAAGCGTTTCGGAGCTGTCCGCCGTGCCGGCAAGCCAAAGCTCAAGTAAGCTTTCGCAGAACCCAACTTTCCAAGTCCCTCCCTGCCTCGTGCACGGAGGGATTTTTTTGTGCAGCTAGGGTTGCTCAAAGTCCACCTTGATCAGGATCCATTCGCCTGTTGGGCTTTTGATAAATTTTTGGTAATCCGCCTCGGAGCTGTAGTAATTCAGCTTATGGCGCTTGAAAAGTGTCATGGAACCGTTAGGGCTGCTGGACAATGAGACGTGCCTGATCAAAGGATCCGCTTCCATTTTTTCTGAGAAGGTTAGTAAGGCTCCACCCACTGATACTGCGCCATGAGCGCGTGCGTAGTCTTCCACAACCTCCAGTGACGGTGCCGCCTGCTGGATCATGGCTTTTTCCTGATCTGTGGAGAGCGAGGAGATCACGACGATGCTCCAGATTACGGCGACCACCACCACAAAGCCAGCCACCCAGCGCTTGCAAATCTTGGTCCAGAAGACCAACTGACGGGAGCGCAGGGTGGTAATGCATAAAGTGGCTAACGCGAGATAGAGACCAATCGGTAATACCGCCCACTGCCAAAATTCCAGATCATGATAATCTACCCATTGGCGTGAAATTTCCAGAGGTTCATTGCGGATGAGTGGGGAGAGGACTTCATTGATTTGGCCTATCACCGAGGTGCTCGACATAAAGGTGAAGAATCTCAGCCAGGCTTGCGAGCCGTTCAGGATGGCACAACCGCCGGCCAACATTAAGATATCGATTTGCAGGTGATCGGTGAAAAAGGCTGATACCAGGGTGAACACAAATCCCACAATCAGGCACCAGCCGAGAATGCGCGTGATCCGGCTATGCTTCGCCGCCCACTCCTCTTCCTGCTTGCGCGTAACTACCTGACGATCCGCTGGCGGTGATTCAATTTGCATGATGTAGAGGACCAGCGCAGCGTGTGAAGCCGCCTGCAATCATAAGGGGGGCTCCATTGCTTGTGCGGGTTTTTATCTTACCAGCTTCGCACGGAGAGCATCGGCATCTTCCTTAGGGTATGAATCGAGGAGAGGGTCAATGGTAAACCCTCCATGAATCATCCCAGATCTTACATACATCCAATCGGAAATAGAGTCTCTCTTAATGCTCCAAGATTGCCCAAAATTGACATTTTTAACGATACCGGGGTCATTGCCAATCACGCCATGAAATACTCCATCCTTGTATGATACTTCAGTAAGCCAGAAATGCTCTGTGCCGTTCTCATCCTTAATTGGAGCCTTGACTGAAAAGGAGTCGGCATCGTTATCTCGAAGAACCTTTAAAAATTCATCGATTCGAGACCTTGCAATAGAAATGGCCTCTTCCATGCCACTCTCATCATATTCGCGAACTAAAGTCTCCGGTTCAGTTCCGGTTGCTTGCTCGGGTTTATCACAAGAAGGGAGAAGAAATAGTGACAGAATGATTGCTGAGATGAGTTTCATAATATTTTTATCGAACGTCTTGTTCTCTCCCTATTGTGGTATCGGATCGAGTTTGCCAAGGAAGTCTGTAAACGATGCTCCATGGGAGAGGAGGCAATCTGGTGACTCCTTCGGATCGCCCGGCCCGTAAGCCGACATCTGAAGCAACTGCACCGGATCAGATGGTGATGAATCGCATCGCACGACCCAACAATCCCCATCTCCGGCAGCACCGATGACCAGGTATCCATGGTCTACCAACTGGAGGTCAGGGAACGCTCCCTCGATCTCCGAGAGTAGTGTCGCGGCATCACGGATGTGGCCTTCGCCACCCCATGAGAGCCCCTCAATCTCAGTCTCGAAACAAATGTCTCCGATGCTCTTGGTCGCCAGAACCTCACGATACCAACTAGGAAGCAGACTGGGAAATCGCTGCTCGAATGCGACAATATCTGGTTCCGACGAAAGTGAGCCAGCGATTCCAGCGTCGGCGGCACGTGCAATGAATGAGTCGAGAGCTGCCGATATTGCGTCGTCCATATTTCTTGAGAGAACGTTTGAGTGATGTCATCCCCGACCGAGGGCGCGGATAGATTGAAATGATGGTGGTCGAATTGTCCTCACGCGTCAACTCCACGACGGGTCGGGGATTGATCATCCATGACTTGTTCGGGATCTTCGTTCCAGTTCTTCGGTGGCATCGCGTCAAGATCTTAGGGCGTGGAAAGGAAGGTCCGTGCACAGGCTTGGTTTTCGAGCGCGTGGCTAAACTGACGCATCAGTTCGATGGTCGTAGCTGCAACCTCGTCAAGATCGTCAATTGCAATAAATGTGTCTTCACCATGTGCGATGGAATTCCGGCGCTTGAGAAGGAGAATATCGATGAATGTTTCGTGCACTGAGAAGCCGTCCATCGAAACTCCGCAGACGTTGCATATGTCGGAAAACACTTCGTAATTCAGATTGGACTTTGTGTTGATGAGGTCGGCGTTGACCCGAGAGAATCGTTTCGCCCCGCAATCAAGAATAGCATCAACCAATTCGCACCGCTCAGCGAAGCCGCCCTTCGTGGCAACGAGGTTCGCCAGTCTTGGCAGGAACCTATTGCGGGTGAACTGTCTCTCCAACTGGTCGTACTTGAACTTGCGCAATGCAATGTGTTCAAGAAACTTTGTGGATGCGTTTCGGACGTAACCTTCCCAATGAGCATAGCAAATAGCAACTAGTCCACGAAGTAGGACCCGCTGTGATACAGCATCTGCCCGGCAAATTGCTCCTTTTAGATCAGAAATCTCACGAATCCTCCACGTTCGGTCATCTGTAAGAAGCTGCGAAAGGTCTGCCTCTGAATACGGCTTGCTCATTACTTAAACCATTGTTCACCGAACGGAACGGTTCGGAGAATCCTAGTTGTGCCTCGCATTCCGGGGGAGGTGAACTCATTCGTTCCAGCGTCCTGCCAAAACGCTTGGGACTTCTCGAGGACGAAAGCGGTAGGATCGGGCAGGTTCCTAATGGTGGCAATATTTCTCCCAATTCCAACCGCGATTCCCTCAAGAGCAACGAGACCAACTTTCCCAACGTAGTTTTCGCCATCGTACCGCCGCAGCGCGTTTTCCCCGGCTGCATTGGACAGAAGTTCGAATGTATCTCTCAGAATCGTGAGCGCAGTTTGTTGATCCTGTTCTTGCAGGATCTTGACGATTCCATCGTCAACGAATTCCTCAACGTCCAGTGTTCCGTCATATGGGACAAGAGTGTGAACCAAGAATCGAACAGCTAGCTCCATGTGCCGTTGCTTCTCTCGCTGTCCAGAAGATACTTTCGCCACTTCCAAAAAGGGGGCGGACTCTGCAACGGCTTTCAGAGCCTGAAAATATCCCCGATTGACCATGAGCATAATGCAATTTCGGAGCTCTTGAGCATTCGCTAAGGTACCCCCTGCGTTCAGCCTCTGAAATAGATCAAACTTGGTCTGGTTGTCGCTCGGACGTTTCAAGATCTCTACGCCGATGCGAGCCCGCCGAATGGCAAGCTGTTCTGTCTTCTCCAGAGGTCTCTGGTCGTTTTCCGGAACGTCAGCAATTTGGTCCGTCTTCTCCCAAACCACGTTGTGAAGTGACGGAAGATATTTTGTTGCATCTAGGATGAGTGGAGCTTGCCGATTTCCGTCGGAATCATGAAGGTGCCCCATGAATTCCAAAATCGTTGAAAGGCGTTGCAGGCCATCAACAAGCTCCCAGTTCCCGTCGTCTTTCTCATATACAAAGATTGGCGGAAGCGGAATTCCGAGGAGTATGGATTCGATCAGTTTTGATTTCTGACTAATTTCCCAGCGGAATAGTCGTTGAAATTCTGGATCGATCTTTATCTCTTGAGCCTCGTACATGCTTACCAACTCTCCGATGGACATTTGGTAAGCGTCAGTCCGAACAAGGCGTTGCGCGTCGTTAATTTCGTTTGATAACATGAGCTGAGGTGTGGCGCGTTTTTCTTCCCGAACGTCCTAGCATAGCCAACCCTCACGGGAGAGCGAACTTGAACGAAGAGATTGAGGTTATAATTGGAGTTAAACTTTAACAAACCGGCGCCGTGTGGGGTTGGCTACTGCGACTTGTTAGCCATTTTTATTGGCTTCATTGTGAAGGCTATTGTGACTGGAAAATAATGTAAGGAAAGGAAGAAATGTTAGTCGGTGGTTTGGTTCGCTAAGAAGACCTCAGTTCCTATAGGCACATCAGTCTTGGTGAATCCTTTGTTGATCATAATGGGTGTTGTCTTGTCTTCAGGCTTAACATCTGGTTGATATCTGATCATGGCAATCTCTAATACTGTAGCTTCGATTGTTGATAAATCTGGTCTTCTTAATATTAGGGGAGAAGATTTGGCTATTTCAATGGTGGATTGACGGGGTAAGCCACGACCAAGAATGAGTCCACGATCATCGATTTGAAAAGTGTCTTCTACTGTGAAAAGGTAGGTCATTTTTAGGCTAACGTTCAAGCGTATCCATCCCTGACCGAACCGCCGGGCAGTGTCACAGAAACGCAACATCCACAAACTACAAATGCGCTTTGAGAACTCAAGAAGCTTGTCAGGGATTGGATACCGCGTCTTGTTCGCTTTTTCGATCTGAGCGCATAGAATCCAACGACTTAACCCACTTAGCTATCGGAACGTCACTATCGAGAAGTTCGTTGGGTATAGCATAAGCAACCCAATCCTCCGAATACTTATCCGGTCTCTCATCGAAGACATTGATCCAAAGGTGAGTATCTGTGCGTTGATTTGAAATCTTGCTACCACTGAATCTCTCCAAATCTTTGATCGAATAAAACTCTTCAACTAATTTCTCTCCAACCGAGAAGGATATCTCTCTTCGCTTGGGTTCATGAGCATCCTGTCTAAGGAATGCCTCATCGCCATTCAACTCGATGCCGAAGTTGTCATCGGTTCCATATGTGCGAATCACTCTAATGTAACCGTCTCGTGAATTGCCATCAGTTCGGGGTTCAGAAGCTGCGGCAGACACCACGGTCTCCTCACGTTTCTCGCATCCGAGCAAAAATGCCGTGAGAGCGATGCAAGCTACAGAGATTTTCATTTTGAAGCGAACAGTGTTATTAGTGAACTCGGGCACTAGGAACTTTCAGATGCTTAACGATGTGGATTTGTTAAGTGCTGAGTTGATACCCGTTTTATTGATTACAAACTAGTCTGTTAGTTTGCGAGGCGGCAAGGAGAATTATGGCTAATGTTGCTTGATGTTGTAGAATGGTAAAGTAGCTGGAGGCTTTATTACGGAGTTGTGTTTAGTCACAGATGCTTGATGACGGTCTTAGGTTAGGGGCTTGGGGCTATTCCACACCTCGTCACATTTCCTAACATGCGTAATTTGGTATTTGGATTTTAAAACTTATTACTTATACTGCCCATATGAACACTCGCGAGGCGATCATTGCTCTGAACATGCTGCCGAAAATTGGTCCCGTCAGGGTGCGGCGGATGTTGGATCAGTTCGGTTCCGCCGAGAAGATCCTAACGGCCGATACGAACAGTCTGATGAGGGTGGACGGCATTGGCAGCGAGACGGCCGAGATCATCCGCGATTGGGAAAACCGGATCGACCTCAGCCAGGAGCTTGCCGAGGTCGAGCGACGCGGCTTGAGCATCGTCACCCAGGAAGATGCGGAATACCCGGAGGCCCTGAAGCTGAGCTATGATCCGCCACTGGTGCTCTACGTGTGGGGATCGATTCTGGAAATCGACCGCCACGCCTTGGCGATCGTCGGTTCGCGCAAGACCTCCCACTACGGCACTCAGACAGCCAGGCAGTTCGCTTTTCAGCTGGCCTCAAGCGGCATGACTATCGTCTCCGGTCTCGCGCGTGGCATTGATAGCCATGCGCACGAGGGGGCGATCGCGGCCAAAAATGGTCGGACGATTGCGGTGATCGGATCGGGGCTGGGTCAGATCTATCCGCCGGAAAACATGGCACTGGCAGAGCGCATTGCCGATGGACGGGGCGCTGTGGTCTCTGAATTTCCTCTTAATACCTCACCGAGCAAGAAGACCTTTCCCATGCGCAACCGCATCGTCGCCGCTTGGTCTCAGGCGGTGGTGGTGGTCGAGTGCCCGGAGTGGTCCGGCGCCCGCATCACTGCGAACCTCGCCGGGGAGATGGGTAAAACCATCTACGCGGTGCCGGGGCAGATCGACCGACCCACCTCGGCCGGCTGCAACGCCCTGATCCGCGAGGGTGCCACCTTGGTCACGGGTGGCCATGACATCCTCGATGACATCTCCACCTTGCCGCTGCGGGAGGCATCCCACCCGCAGGAGACGCCGACCGTTTCCCTGCCTTCGCTCACTGGCGCCGAACAGAAAATCTTCGCCGCCTTGGAAAATGAGTCGCTATTGATGGATGACATTCTAACGGCCACTGGCCTCCCACTTCCGGAAATTAATGCGACTTTGTTAAAACTGGAGATCATGGGTTTGGTCAAGCAAATGGGGGGCAGCCGCTTCGCTCGGAAATAAATTCACCGATTAATTCACAAGGAACAAAAAAATTGGCACGATGCTTGCTTGATTTGTTCTTTGTAGGACATAAACTAGTTCACCGAGCCATGAAAAAAATCGAAGCAATCATCAAACCCTTCAAACTTGAAGAAGTTAAAGAAGCCCTCGCCGAAGTAGGCGTTCAGGGAATGACCGTCACGGAAGTTAAAGGTTTTGGCCGTCAAAAAGGCCATACCGAGATCTACCGCGGCAGCGAATACACCGTTGACTTTCTCCCCAAGGTTAAACTGGAAATCATCGTCGACGACGAAGACGCCCAGACCGTGGCTGGAGCCATCGTCAAGAGTGCTAACACCGGCAAGATCGGTGACGGAAAAGTGTTCATCTCACCAGTTGAGGAAGCAATCCGCATCAGAACCGGCGAGACCGGCAACGATGCCGTTGCTGTGAACTAATTCACCAACTTACCTACTCTCTTTCATAACGGGCAAATCGCGCTTTCAAAAAGTGCGGCTTGCCCGTTTGTCGTTTTTTCCTATCCTGCCGGTGCGATGATTTCCATCGATCCCGTCAATATCAACTTCCACATCCCCGCCACCGATCCCTTGGGTCGTGAGGAGGTGTTAGGTAAACTTCGCTTCCTGCCCGACCACGTCAAACTGAGCTGGCGGATGAAGGGCAGCGTGTTTAAAGGAGGCAAGGGGGAGCTGACCACCATCGATCTGCCCTACGGCGAAATCGAACACGTCGAGCTGGTCAAGAAGTGGTTCAAAATCCGCCGCATCGTTCTCCGGATTGAGACCCCCGAGCTGGTGAAAGACATCCCAGGCGTCGATATGGGCCGGATGAATCTCCACATCGACGATCGCTCCCGCGAGGAAGCCAAAAAGCTCACCGACCTCATCGACTTCCAGCGCTCCATGTTCATCCTCGATGAACACGACAAACGGCTGAAGGCCATGAAGGACAGTTAGAGAGCAGGCTGCCCAGCATTTTTCAGAATGGGTTTCGATGTTTCTCTATTAAAAATGCACCGAAAATTCTGTGCATGTTGTGTTGAAAAATGATCTAGGGTCACACTCAGCCGCGGTAAAGGCGCAGCACCTTGCCCTGCTCGATCACGGCATTGAGGCGTTTTTTGTTAGCGCGTTTGAGCGGGATGGAAATGCTTGTGCCATCGCGGTGAATGACGCGCCAGGTTAGACCCCGTTTGTTCGCCTGTTCCGCCGCAGCCTTTTCGCTCAGACCGATGAGTGCCTGATCCGCTTCGCTGAGTTTGGCGCTGGCTTGGGTGGCGTGTTGGAGTCGGCCAACGAGAATCGGGTTTGAGCGGACTGCTTTGCCGTCGGGCCGGCGCCAGTAAGCGATCGGCCGACCGTATTGATCCACCTGAAACCAGATCTCACCTGCACCCAGGCCCGACTCGTCAGCCTTGCGGGTATCGTTTGTGTGGGGCCGATTGGTGGAGTCGATCACCCGCACGCGGATCCTTCCTTCGGCATCGACCTCAGGTTTCCCGGCCACCACGCAGATGTGGCCTGTGGACGAACCCTTTTTCAGCTTTGCCAGCGGTTTGCGCCAGATGATGAGGTCGCCCGGGCGTGCATCGAGCAGGCGAGGGACCTGTCGCCACGGGCCATGGGCGTGGTTTGCGGCGCGTTCGATCGTTTGATAAAAAGTCGCAGCCAAGGGACGCGACCGCCACGGTGCCAGATCGCCATTGACCGCGAGCAGGTGTTCAGGAAAATCCCGCCCCAACAGATAGCCAACAAGGCTCGAGCAATCACAGTTGATTGTTCCCGTGCTCTCATCGATCTCGGTCCTGTGCTGATAGACCGAGGACCTCATCGATTTCAGCATCGCCTCCATCGCCTCGGCCAACTTCCGCCCAGGCAGATCCTCGTAAGCCTCTTCACAGGCGAGAAGAGGGATTGCGAAAGTCAGTAGCAGGGTGAGAGCGGTTTTCATGATCGGGGGGTGATTATGTCTTATGGCATCTGCAGATTCCACTGGTCATCGTGCTGCGATGGAAAGCCTTGGAAAAATAGCGCGGCTGGCCCTAATAAGATCCAGTAGGCATGGCAGAATGCCCAATGGAATGAGTCCTGTGCGGGATGGCGTACTCTTCTTTTGCCGATTTCGTTGCGATAAGGTCTTTTCTTGAATTCCGGCACGCGATCTCGAAGTGCACGTATTTGAGAGACTGACTGAAAAGGCATGCAGGCTATTTCAAAGGAAGTTGGCTCTGGCTCTCTGCTTTTCCGATAAAGACTGATGCAGATGGAAATGATTCCGAAAGGCACCGACCAAATAAGTAGGTGCCAACCCCAGCCGAGCCCTATGGCAATGAGGCCAAAACCCAAGGCCGCCAACCACGCCAGAGCGTGATCCCACGACCAGCGAGATTGTCTGGAAAATTCAAGTTCGGCATCCGAGCGCAAGATGAGGAGGAGACGCTGGAAGTAATCCCACTCTTGTTTCGAGAGGTGCATTTTGTGGTCGGTGCAGTCATCGTAGTGAAACCAGAGGGCGTGAACGACTTCGATCACGGTTAGATCGTCGCTTTCGATATCGTGAATCCGGTCGTCAAACTCAAAGGCTGTGATCTCGTCACCGAGGTAGGCCTCGAGAGCCGAAATCGCTTCATTTCTTTTGCTGCGGTCGATCATTGGTCTGCGCTGAGAGCGTGGCTCTATCTGATAGAGCACTATGCCTGATTGGCCCCCGTCAATCAAGTCAACGGTTTCAGGAGGTGAAAACTGACAGGCACAAGCAGGACTTGAGCTATTGATCTACGGCAGAGCGCATGACAACCTCACGATTTCCAAGCTAAACAATGCCACCGTTGGCGCGGATGACTTGGCCGTTGATCCAGGCGCCGTCGGGGCTGGCCAGGAAGGATACGGCGTTGGCGATGTCTTCCGGAGTGCCGAGCCGTTCCAGTGGACTCATGTGAGTGAGCTTTTCAACCAGGGCCTCCGGCTTACCTTTGAAAAAGAGGTCGGTGGCGGTTGGGCCGGGGGCGAGGGCGTTGACGCAGATTTGGCGACCGCGCATTTCGTTCGCCAGCACCTGGCCCATGGCTTCGACGGCGGCTTTGGTAGCGACGTAGATCGCATATTTGGGCAAGGCGAGACCGATCACACTGGAAGTCAGGTTGATGATGCGGCCTTGGTCGCGAAGTCGCTTGGCGGCCTCACGCATGGTGTTGAAGCTGCCTTTGAGATTAACTGCCACGAGCCGATCGAAATCTTCATCCTTCGCCTCTGCGAGGGTGACCATGCTGAGCACGCCGGCATTGTTCACCAAGATATCGACGCCGCCGAATGCCTGCTCCGCGATGTCAAACAGCTCGGCGACTTCCTCTGCGTTCGAGACGTCCGCCTTGGCGGCTTGAGCGCGGCCTCCGGCATCGCGGATGGCCTGGACGACTTCGTCCGCTTGTTCCTGGCTGTGGCTGTAGTTGACGATGACGGCGCAGCCATCGGCGGCCAATCGACGGGCGATGGCGGCTCCGATTCCGCGCGAGCCACCGGTGACGATGGCGACTTTTTCTGGCTCTGTGGGCATACTCCCTCTTTCAGTCAGTTTGAGCCGATGTCAAATTGATTTCGCGGCCGCCCGCTGGCCATCCAGCGGGCTGATTGGTGCCTAGTTCTTTTCGATTTCAAGCATCGCCTTGGCAAAGGCATTGCCTGCTTGTGCGTGGAATTTGGCCGAGCCGTAGTAGTGGATGAAACCACCGATGGAGGTCGCGCGGTCCCAGAGCTTGATCTCCTCGGGTGTGCAGACTTGGGCGCGGTACTTGTCGAGATAGGCTCTGCGGTCATCCAAGGTCATTTTGCCGTCAGCATTGGCCGCGTCCGGGTGCTTTTGCGCGAGCTTTTTGCCCATCGCTTTGACCTTGCGCAATTTGATGTCGATGGCGCCGAGTTTGTTTTCGAAAAATGGAGCGGTCTGAACAGCGGTGACAGTCCCCTTGAACTCCTTCATGTCCGCCGGTGCCGCCATGGCTTTGCGGAAGAGTTTCATGCGTTTCTCCGCTCCCTTCGGGCCGGTGAAGGTCTTCGGGGTGTAGTCGCCGTAGGTTCCCATGACGCCGACCACAAAAGGCAGCTCGGGAGTTTTCAGATCCTTGCGGACGTCGCGGATGAACTGTGCGAGGAGCTTGCTGTAATCATCATACTGCTTGTCGCCCTTGCTTTCCGGATAGGTCAGCATGTCGCTGAAATCATTCCAGCCTTGGAACCAGACAAAGCCTGAGAGCTCGTAGCCGGCGTCGGCATCGTAGTCCGGGTAGACGCGTTTGATGTCGGCGAGCACCTTGTTCACATGATCCATCATGTAGCGGTAGTTGCGGCCGGTGGCTTCCTCTTTTTGTTTCTTCACGCGCTCGAGTGCGTTTTTCTTTTTCAGCACCTCGATTTGTTCGTCGTTCATGGTGTAGGGACCGGAGCCAGGCGAGCGGTAGTCGTTGCTGAGGTTCTGTCCACCCCAGGCGGTTTTGATGATTAAAATAGGGCCGTCGTAGGCTTCTTCCATGGTGATGCCGAAGAGATACTCCGGCCCGATGAATTCGTCAGGCTGGGTCGGGTCCTGGCGACGGAATCCGTAGCCGGCGCTGAGTTTGCCAAACCCCTCGGCGCCCGGTTGGTTCATCTTGCCATTGAGCGAGGAAATCCACACGCGATCGAGCACCTTCGGTTTGCCGTCGGGGCCGAGCATTTTCTTCAGCAGCGGCGCCGTTTTCGGATCGTCGCCGATGTGGGGAAATGTCTTGATGCCGCCGGTGCCGACCATGTTCGACTGCCCGGCCATGATGTAGATTTTCAACGGTTTGTCCGCCATGGCGGGCGTGACGCAGGCGAGCAGGAGGAGGGCGAGGAGTCGGTGGCGGAACATGGATCGGTGATTGGTTTTTGAATGAGTCTGACAGCTGCTACTGCCGGGGGGGCATCAATCTGTCATGTTGCCTGCGGCAATGCATCGGCGTGATGGGTCGGAAAATGAACCAGCCCGCGGATGTCGACCACACGGTTGCCAGTTTCACCGCCCGGGGTGGAGTCGCTGCATGCGATAGTTTTTCAGTCGGACGCCTTGCAGGTCGACCTCATGGTCCGCCACCAGTTGAAAACCTTCCTGCTCGAACAAGGGGCGGGCACAGATCGAGGCTTCGACATAGACCCGGGGGAGATCCATGGCAAAGGCGGTATCGACCGCATGCCGCAGCAGTCCGCGCATGATGCCACGGCGTTGAAAATCGGGATGCACGTAGGCGCAGTCGATGTGGCCGTCGGGGTCCAGCTCGAGAAACCCGGCGATCTTAGATCCCACTACTGCCACGAAGGGTCGTTTGAGCTCGCAGCGATTTTTCCAGTGGGCTGGATCGGGAGCCCGACCCGACCACGCCAGGCACTGCTCTTCGGTATAATCCTCACAGGCAATTTCGTGGATTGCCCGGGTGAAAATCTCGGCAATGGCGGTATGATCGCCGTGTTGGTAAATGCGGATCATCCGCGGTTGCTGCTTGAGTGATGCGCCAGGCTGAAGGCGGGCAGACGGATGTTCCAATACATCGCGGCTAGGCGCACCGTGGCCACCACCGCGGCACCGAGCATAGCGGCGAGGCCCCGCTCCATGCCGAGCTTCTGCATCAGCAAGTAGCCGAGGATGCCGGCGAGGGCGGCGACCGAGTAAAGCGGCTCCGAGGAACGAAACAGCATGGGCGTTTCGTTCGATAGCGCTTCGCGGATGATGCCACCGGCCACTCCCGTCGTGATCCCCATGAGAATCACAACGATGGCCGCGCAGCCTTGCGCTTCACTGATCTGTGCGCCGGCAATGCTGAACAATGCCAGCCCCAAGGCATCGGCAATGCGCAGGCTGTTGCCCGGTGGGGCGCTAAATCGTGTGTAGAGAATGAACAGCAGGGAGGAAACGATGGCGACTACCAGGTAGGCCGGTTCCTCGATCCAGAACACGGTCCTTTCCTTGAGCAGCACATCGCGAATGGTGCCGCCGCCGAGGGAGGTCACCACGCCAAGGGCCACCACACCGACCCAATCCAGCTGCTTGCGGCCAGCGGCAATGGCGCCACTGATGGCAAAGACGGCAACGCCGATTAAACTGAGGGAATAGAGGATCATCGCGACTTGTGGCTGCCATGGGTGCGGGCAGCTCTTTCCATGGCGATGATCTAGCACGCCGCAGCGACTGGAGTGAAGTCATTTTCACTCGCAGTCGGTGCGGCTGAGGGAAATTCTAAACGAGCTGATTGCTTACTTCAGCGTCTTCATCCACTCGGCGAGCTCGGTGATGGTGGCCACTTCCTTATCGGCGGGAATGGCGAGCGGGTAGGTGGTTTTTCCGGGACGGGTGACAAAGACACCGGTCATGCCTGCGGCCTTCACCCCGGCGATGTCCCAGCCGTGGGCAGCTACCATCATCGCTTCTTCAGGTTTCACGCCGGCTTGTTTCATCGCCCACTGGTAGGAGGCGAGGTTCGGCTTGTAAGTTTTGATATCTTCCACGCTCAGGCGCTTCTCGAAGAACTCGACCAGGCCGGCATTTTCAAACTGGGTCTGCACGCCCTTGTTCGAGGAGTTGGTAAAGCTGATGAGTCGATATCCTTGGTCCTTTAACGACTGCAGACCTTTTTTTACATCGTCGTGCGCCGGGATGCTGCGCAGTGGGGTGACGATCGCCTTGCGCGCCTCGGCCTCGGTGATTTCGATGTTGTTGTTCTGCGCCACCATCATCAGTGCGGCCACACCGATGTCTGCGAAGCCGTGGTAGCGTTCGGTGGCGGTGTCCACCAGCGAGTAGTGCAGCATGGTGGAGAACCACAGCGGCAGCAGCTCCTCCTTGCCGCCGAGCGCCTCGCCCACCGACTTGCGCATTTGCGTCAGGTCGAGCAGGGTCTCATTGACATCGAAGAAAATCACCTTCGGGCGTGAGATTTCAGCGGCGGCAGGTTGATCGGCTGAGACGGTGGAAAACATGGTGACGGTGGAGGTGACGAGGAGGGCGATGCTTTGTTTGATATTCATAACGTATCTCGGTATGACACACAGACCTTCACAATATTCCCCAGAAATTTCCGCCAGCCAGTGGAAGTTTGCATGAACGCCGTCCGAGAACGGGGAGTGCCCCAGTCAGATGCAGGCGATGAACACGTAGACCTCGGTTTTTTCCGCATTGTGCAGCAGGTAGTAAAACCATCCATTCTCTGAACGCTGATACAACTTAGCATCCGGCCAGAGTTGGTGGTTTGGGCAGTCAGGCAGCGTCGGCACCGAGCTGTAGTCCTCTTTTCCTTCGGTGAAAAAGATATCCTCCTCGAGCGCCATCTCGGTGATGAGTCGATCCACCTCGGCGGGGGTGGTTTGGAAATAATAAGTATCGCCAAAGTCCGCGATGCCTCCGCCGGTGAAGCGGTAGTGGAGCTGGCCCACATTCTCCGGCAGCTCGGTATGGGCGAAACTCCGGAAACGGTTTTTCGGAGTTGGAGGACTGAAAACTAGGTTGGCGAAAGTCAGCGCCATCACTAACAGCGAGGGGGCAAGCACCCACTGACTGCGGAAACGCCGCCATTTCCTGCGACGATACAGTGCCCTGATCACTAGGCTCCAGGGGAGAATGATCAGTAGCCAGGTGATGCCGTTGAAAAAGATGTGGATCAGCCCGTTGGTCAGCCCCTGCAGTGGATCGCTCCAGCGGAACATCTGGTCGATCACATAAGCACCATTGAAGAGCACAAAAGAAATCAGCAACAGCAGCCCGAAGCTCAATCGCTTGGCTGGGGGCTCTGTGGGGGGCGTCATCGGGGTGATGCTCTAACAGCCGGCGAGCACGGCGGTGGTCAGTCGCGAGAGCTGCGAGCAGAAATCATCCGAGTAACCCATTTCTTTGCCGAAGGCGTGCATGTACTCCGGCAGCGCCTGTTCGAGAAAGCGCACGCGTTCCGCCAAGTTCATCTCACGCATTTTCAGCTGCATCATTTTCTCCACCGTCAGGGAGTTCGCCTCCAGCAGATCGGCTTTATCGGACTCGGGGATCTGCTGGTGGTTGAGCAGGGGTTCGCTGGCTTTGATCAGCTTCTTGGTGAAGGCGGTGTGCTCGGACTTCTGCTGCTTGGCATCCTGGTGCTCGGCCTTGAGGCGGACGAAGCTCGGCAGTTCATGACTAATCAGATGGATGGGGGTCAGTCCGTTGTCGTCGAGCGTCGCCGGTTGGGCGCTGGCACAGAGACCACCTAACAAGTGGGCGGCAAAGTTCTTCAACTCATCCTGCGGAATCTCATCGGTTAAACGCAGCGCCACACCGGAAGCAAAGAAGGCGTCCGTAGGTTGGGGGGCTTGTGGGGCAGTAGGCTTCGGTGTGGGCTGCTCCGACAGCGTTGGGCGTCGGGCGGAAAATGTAAAACGGTGACGCTCTGGTGGGGTCGACCGATCACCGATGGGGGAGTTGAGATCAAAGCGGCGTTTCATTGCAGGAGCGGGAGTGAGTGGGTCCGCTGAAAAATTCGCTAATAATAGCTAATTTAGCAAACGGATAAATCTCTAATACCCTGTAAACGCTTCATTTGTAAGGGTAAAAAACTGCTAATTTAAGGAAACTTAATCATTTGACTCACTTAAGTTATTCACAAAAATAGCGTGATCCGGAGGCGGTTATTCACAAATCTTCTTGCCCAAATGAGCCAATATGAGTAATTTGCGGCGTGTCCAATACCGATATCTTGCAAAAATTAGCGAGTCTGACCTCTGAGATGAGCGATCAGATGAGTGCTGACCAGATGCGTTTGTTCAATGAAATGATGTCCAAGAAGCTGGAGCTGAAGCTGGCGGAGGAAGCATTTTTTGCTGAGGTAGGTCAACAGGCGGATGAGGACGAAAGTGTCTCGGAGAGCCTGCGCGCCATCCGTGCGATTTTCAACGATGCCTCGTATCGACTTTCCGGCACAGAGACGGTCTTGCTCGCGAGCTATTACAAGCTGCTCGAGGGAAGTGAGGAGACGGACACCAAAAAACTCAACGTGCTGCTACACAGCCACCATCGCAAGCCGGCGAATACTACCAAGATTGTGGATACCCTGGCGAAGAAGGAGCTGATGGAAATCCGAAGCGACGGATTACACGCGCACAAGCAGTTTTTCCTGACTAATACCGGTCAGAAGCAGGCGGCAGATCTGCTGCAGCAGCTCAGCAGTGCGGTGGGTGGCGAGCGCTTGTCCGTTGTGGACTAGCGTTGAGTATGGCTCCATTGGGGGACAGATCGCTTATCGACCTATTTGAAATGTGATGTCCTAGGCTCATTGGGCCCTTGGAAAAGGGGTTGTTAGTTTTAAAATTGTAAGAGAAATCGCGATAAATTTCCTTATTAATCTCTCATTTTTAACAAAACTGTAATTATTGCCTTGCAGGTCCTAATTTTTTATTTATAAATTGTGGGCGGCAACGAATATTGCCGTTCCCTTACCATGAAAAAATTTAATTTAGCCTTGGTTTTAGCACCTTTTTTGGTTTCTTCTACTCAGGCTCAACAAGTTATCCAGACGAAGACCTTTGGGCCTAGCATCCCTCAGTTCTCCACGATCATGACATTTGAGAGCTACGCTGGAGATGTCAGTGACATCGAATCCATTGTTATTTCTTGGGAGATGGATATTTATGGCGGCCAGCTGGTGATTGATAACGATGCTGTGGATCCTGCCACTGGGAGCTATGAATTTGGTGCGAAAATCTCTTTGGATAGCGACAACACGGATGTGACTACCGTGAATTCAAGTTTTGCTCCCGTGTTTACTTCCACTGAGGTCGTCAACTCAGGCACATTCAGTCTGGATGGTAATGACAGTGACGGCATTGGAGATTATAGCTCCGAGGGCGCAGATGGTATGGCGGTGAGCGGAGAATCCGTTTCTTCGAGCGGAGGCGACACTGTGTTCAGTGGTGTGTATAGCCAGTATGTCAGCGGACCTGGAGGTAGCGCGAACCGGACTTTCGACATCGGCATCGTCACCGAGCAGTATTTGAACGTCACCTCCGATGGTGGCACCGAGTATGCGATTACCCCTGTGAATGCCTCGGGTATAGTTACTCTGGTTTACAATCTGAAGACGGAAACCATTCCTGAGCCAAGCAGCATGGCGATGTTGGCCCTCGGAGGCCTCGCGCTACTGCGACGCAAACGCTAGGCGAAGATCGCCGCTGAGTGGCTTCTGTCACTCCTTTCCAATGGGCCGGATGCTTGAGCATTCGGCTTATTTTTTTGGTTCTACCCGAGCCGGAATGAGTGAATTCCTTCGTAGCTTTGCCGAGGAAACAGGCGTTGCTATTGAGGTGGGAGCGGTGGCGGAAGAGGCGGGGGTGTGGACCCTGTGCCGGGTGGCAATGGCGGCGGTGTGCTGCTGGCCTCTCGGGCATTATTTTGTTCATCCATCGCTTGATTGATGGCTACCGCCGGGACGGCGAATGTCAGTCCGTTCGGGCCGCGCTCGGCGAGACAGAACACAATTTCCATCATCAGGGTTTCCAGCTCGATCGACTGCTTGGGAATCCAGAGGTCCACGGCATAGGCTTCTATATTACCGACCAACCACGCCGGCAGTGGACGTCTGCGGCCGAAGTGGTATTCCTCGTCCTCGATCAGGGTGGCGAGCTCTTGCTCTTGGGCGTTTTCAGGCCCTTCGAGATGCGCTTTCGTGAGGATCTCTTGTGCATCCTTCAGGGTGGTGAAGAGTGCAGAGTCCTCGCCGAAGCCAATGACCACGAGTGCTGGGCCGCCGCTGCTGCCTTCCAGAATCTGATTATTGGCGATGACAACTGGAGCCATTACCAGCTCAGCTGCGGTGGCTGCCTGTTGGTAACGATTGCGGATTTCAGGGCTGTCGAGCACCCGTTTCACGGGCATGCTCTTGGCTGCTTCACGGAAGCTTTTGTTCACCAGTCCGATCCCTTTGGAAACTTTCAAGGCGATGGGATCCGGATGGATTTCATAAAAGTAGCTGTTTGCCTCGGGGCTTTGAAAATATGCGCCAGTAAGTTCGCGCACCCGCTCTTCCAGGAGGGCGGTATCGAGTCCACCTTCCTCTTCCGTGGCGGTGTTGGGTTCCGGTAGGCAGTCTGGAAAGGTGCCGGAGAGCACGCCTTGAGCGACGATGAATTGGCCGTGGGGATCGCCATGGACGGCGTCGTCAGGTAGAGCGACCCAGATTTCACCTGCGAAGGTTCGCACTCTGAGTGCCCAGAATTTCCCTTCGGTCAGATCGTTTTCCGTGTGGATGGCGAGCAGGATCTTGCCGATGACAAAAGCGTTGGCTTGGGTGGGGAGGTCGTCTTCGAGCTGTGACGGGCAGAAAAAGTGGCTGCCGTAATCAGCGAGTTGGGCGTCCGCAGCGAGAGCCTCTTCGTTGATGAAAAATTGAGCGTCTTGGGCGGTGAGTGTTAGGCTGACAGGGAGCTGCTCATCGGTCGGTGGCAGGCTGCCTAGCCATGTCTGCGGGCATTGAATACGAAATGGGCAGGCTCTGACCTCGGGGCTGGTGTCGTGGATGTCAACGACGGTGATCAGCGCTTCTTTTTTCTCCAGCAACTGATCGACCGTGGCCACCATGCCCGGAATATTTCCCACTTCGAGAATGGTGCTGACTGAACCATCGTTAAAGTTCATCCACAGCGAGACATAATCGGATTTCAGTCGTCGGGTCTCACCGGTAGCGCCGTCGAAGTCCTCTGCGCGGTCCCATGCCGATTGCAAAAGCCCTCCAATCGCTTCGTTTTCGTAGGGGATTAAAAAACCGTAAGAACATAAGCCGGGGGCATAGTTAGAGCTCATGAAAATGGACTATGGCCATCTCCTGGATGAGGTCAACCTTTCTGCAGCTGTTTGATCTGATCCCTGAGGTGGGCAGCGCGCTCGAACTCCAACTTGGCAGCGGCCTCGCGCATTTCCTCCTCGAGTTCGGCAATCACTTGGGTGACGTTGTAGCTGGCCTCGTCCTCATTGAGCACGGCGCGGTTCACCTCATCGGCGCTTTCTGCGTAGACGGTGGCCTGGCTCAGGCTTTTCTGAACACCACGGATGACACTCTGTGGCGTGATGCCGTGTTGTTCGTTGTACTCGATCTGTTTGGCGCGACGGTATTCGGTGATGTTGATCAGGGCCTGGATGGAATCGGTGACCTCATCGCAGAACAGCACACACTCGCCGGAGACGTGGCGGGCGGCGCGGCCGGCGGTCTGGATGAGGGAGGTTTCGTTGCGTAGGAAACCTTCCTTATCGGCATCGAGGATACAAACGAGGGACACTTCCGGTAAGTCAAGACCTTCTCGGAGCAGGTTGATGCCCACTAACACATCGATCTCAGCATTGCGCAGCGAGCGCAGGATTTCCACCCGCTCGACGGCTCCCACATCGGCGTGGATGTAGCGCACCTTGAGGCCGGTTTCTTGAATGTATTCGGAGAGATCTTCGGCGGTCTTTTTGGTAAGAGTAGTGACCAGCACACGCTCGCCTTTTTCCACCCGATCGCGACACATATCGATGGTGGTATCGATCTGCCCCTTGAGTGGTTTCAGCGTCAGGATGGGGTCTAACAATCCGGTCGGGCGGATGATTTGTTCCACTACCAAGTTGGTGCGCGCGGAGCGGACATCGAAGTCGTCCACATCCTGATCAGCACCGCTCGGAGTGATGGTCTTGCGGATTTGTTTCAGTGCCTGGGCGGCGGAAAGCTCGCCACGTTTCCACGGGATGAAGCGTTTGTTATCGGGGCGGGAGTTGATGAACTCAAAGGGGCCGGGAGTGGCGGAGATGTAGACTCGCTGGTTGGTCATCTGCATGAACTCATCGAACTTGAGTGGGCGGTTATCGAGGGCGCTGGGCAGGCGGAAGCCGTGTTCCACCAGGGTCGTCTTGCGGTTTTTGTCGCCTTCATACATGCCGCCGACCTGTGGCACGGAGACGTGGCTCTCGTCCATTAGCAGCAGATAGTCATCGGGGAAGAAGTCTAACAAGGTGTAGGGTCGGGCGCCGGGTTCACGCCCTGTCAGGTGCCGCGAGTAGTTCTCGATTCCCTGGCAGAACCCCATTTCTTGCATCATCTCGATATCGTAATCGGTGCGCATCCGGATGCGTTGGGCCTCGATCAGTTTGTCGTGTTTCTCAAACCATTCCACCCGCTCGGTCGCCTCCTTCTTGATCGCCCGGATCGCGGTGTTGAGTTTGTCTTTATCGGTGACGAACTGCTTGGCCGGGAAAAAGGTATGGCTGTCGAGGGTGTCCATCCTGCTGCCTGTGAGGGCGTCGATTTGTGAAATACGTTCGATCTCATCGCCGAAAAATTCCACTCGGATGGCGGTCTCCTCGAGATAGGCCGGATGCACTTCCACCACATCGCCGCGGACGCGAAACTGGCCGCGTGAGAAAGCGATGTCGTTGCGCTCGAACATCAGGTTGACCAGTCCGGCGAGAAACTCCTCGCGATCCATCTCGTCGCCAGTTTTCACCGGCAGCATCATGTTCTGATAGTCCTCGGGCGATCCCAGACCGTAGATGCAGGAAACCGACGCCACCACAATGACATCCTCGCGAGTGATCAGCGATCCCATCGTGCTGAGGCGCAGGCGTTCGATCTCATCGTTGATTGAGCTGTCTTTTTCAATGTAGGTGTCAGAGCGGGGGATGTAGGCTTCCGGCTGGTAGTAATCGAAGTAAGAAACGAAATACTCCACCGCATTGTTCGGGAAGAAGTTCTTCAGCTCGGAGTAAAGCTGTGCGGCCAGGGTTTTGTTGTGGCTCATCACCAGGGTCGGCTTGCCGGTGCGCTCGATGATGTTGGCCGCCGTGAAGGTTTTCCCAGATCCAGTGACCCCTAACAGCGTCTGGTGACGGTTCCCCGCCTCGATCGACTTGACCAGTTTTTCGATCGCCGGGCCTTGGTCGCCGGACGGTGAGTAATCGCTGTTGAGGGAAAAGGGCATGTTAAGCTAGGCTGAAGTGACGGCAAGCTAGCGCAGAATACGTTGGATGACAACGCACGGGAGTCATCTTCTCAAGGCGCTTTTCAGTCGTGTTTGTTGATGTCTTTCAATGCAGTAAGTTAATCTTACTCAGGCCACCACCTCGGGTCGTTCTGAGTGGTGGTTTTTTTATTTTCAGCTCTGGGGCGCAAAGGCAAGGGCTATGATGGAGAGCTGGGTGCTGGAAGCCTTGTAGGGCTTGATTTGACAGGCTAAACAGGAGTTTTAAATGGGGTAAATCGATAACCCTGTGGGGCTGAAATTTGCGGTAGAGAATGTTGTAAGACCAGACGTAGGTGACGCCGTCTCACACGACAATAAATTATGAAATATACATTAATCAGCAAAACAGCGCTGACTGCTGTGCTCGCATCCGCTTTTGTGGGCGCTGCTTCGGCTACGATCGTCTACCAAGACACGTTCAATGACGGGGTTGCCTCGACTAACCCTGATATCGGTGGCGGTCTGGATACGACCACAGGCTCCGTAACATCCTCTCCTTTGCTGGAGTTCTTTGGATCCATTGGACAGGGTTCGACAACATCCGGAGGAGCCCAAGGTATTGGTCTCTCGACGAATGCGTTTGATTTGAGTGGTGGATTTACGCTTTCAGTGACCTTCTCGGTGCTGGATTCCAGCAGTCCTTCTTCGTCTGCTTCAGCACCTCCTTACCCCTCGAATAGTTTCTCGTTCGGCTTGGTGGATGCAACGACAGACATCGATGATTTCCTTGGCTTTCACGTTGAGGACGGTAGCTCGACCACGCTTGATGGGATTGGCTACAACACCAACACCCGTGAGAATTCAACCACGGGTCTGAACTTCGGTGACGGCACCACAGCGTCCAATCTTAGTAACGGTCAGGTGGTTGTTGACGGCGCTCAGCAAACTTTCGAGCTGACCGTTGATGCCAACGGCAACTTCAGCTACAGCCTGAACGGTGCCGTTGCTAGCACAGGCACGACTACTCTTGACCTCTCCGATGAATACAAGTTCGCGATCTTCTCCCAAGGCACCAATGGGGGCAGCATTATCAGTGACGTCACACTAGAAACCGTTCCTGAGCCTAGCTCTGCAGCACTTCTTGGTCTGGGTGGATTGGCCCTGATCCTTCGTCGCCGCCGCTAGTGGCACGAGCTCAACTTCTAACTAATTAGAGATCAAGCCACCGTCTCACTTCTTGTGGGCGGTGGCTTGTTTCGTTTTTGCATGATGAGGTTTTTCACCAACCACTCTGCTGCGGGAGCTGAAAACCTGTGGCACGTAAGGTGGTGGGGGCATCTTCATAGGAGCAGCTAGTTAAGGAGTAGTGGCTGCTGATTACCCCGGGTTATAGATCGTGGGATCGGAGATTGAACAAATTCTGAGATCGGGGCACAAAGAGGAAACAATCATGGTGGACGACGAACATCTCACGGAAAAAATCAAAGCCAGCGTGCTGCCGCGCGGGCCCAAGGCAATCGCCGAGCCGGAGAAGGAACTGCGTTTCACCCGGGCCGGCCAGGCGCCGTTGTTCTTTTTCTTGGGGGCTATCCTTTTTGCTGCCTGTGTCGCCGTCTTTATTCTTTCGACCCAAGACTGGGGTATGGAGGATCCTCCGCTTAAAGGCTGGTGGTGGCTCTGTTTGCCGGGGCTGTTCGCCGTTTATGGAATGATTCGCCTAGGCCTGCGCTGCACCCGACACGCCTACATCATCCTCAGTCCGCTCGGCATCGAGATATTTCCCTTTTTCAACGCGGCGAAAAACCTGCAGGTGATCTACTGGAGCCAGGTGGCCGATGCTGAATTCAGCCCGGATGCCAAGAACCTAGTGCTGCATTTCTCCGAGGAGAAAAAAAGCGGCGTCATCGCTTCGCTGAAACCGATTCCCTCCAGTCGCCGTCACCTGTTGGAGGAGGCCGTGCTCGGGGTGCTGGAAAAGCGTGATTCCGAGGCATAAAAAATCCCACTCAGAGCAAAATGGCTGAGTGGGATAGTTGATAGCTTGATGATTCCCTATTTGCGACGGCGCAGAATCAGAGCTAGTCCGCTGAGTCCGACCAGGGCTGCGGAGGATGGTTCGGGAACTGCGGTGAGTGTGTATTCGGTCGTTCCTGCGGTTCCAGAGGTGCTGAAATAATCGTCGAATTGTCCGACGTTAGCACCGTTCCACTGAAGGATGCCGTTGTCCCACAGGTTTTCCCAGGTAGCGACGTTGTTGGCGACTCCTTCGGTTTCGATTCCGATGCGGCCTTCAATTGTGCCGGCACCGGTAAAGTTGATATTGTAATCAGAGAGGTCTGAATCGTAGAGCCACATCCCTACGGCTCCGTTTAGGTCAAGCGTGCTGCCTCCTCCGATATTCATGTCAAAGGTGAAACCGGGGTTAGTCCAGGCGCGTGTCACATCAGGGCCAACGTGGAATTCATTGTCGAATGTGGCAGATGCACCGTTTATTAGGTTGAATGTACCGCCTGCATCGCCGTTGTCAAAGCCAACTCGAAAGTAGCTTGTGGTATTCCACGTGGCATTATCGATGGTCAGGGTTCCTCCTTGGAGGCGCTGCCAGTTAGTTACCGTTTGATTGACGGTGCTGCCACCTGAGACGGTAACCGTGGAGCCAGTGGTGATGTCGAGATCCGCTGACGGATTGTGAGTTATTGTATCGCCATTGTTGATCATGACGTTGTCTGTTCCATCGACGACAGGGGTGCTCCCCGTGTCCCAGTTTGCATCTGTATACCACAATCCGTCGGTGCTGGTGTTGTTCCACGTCACGGTAGCCGCTTGCGCTGTGCCGATGAGGATGCTTGCCGCTGCGGTGCTGGTTAGTATTGTATGTTTCATTTGTTTTTTAATGTATTGGTTTGTGTTTTCCGAGTGGTGTTTGGTTGAACTGATTGAATGTTTATCTGTGAAAACGTGGGTTTTTCAGTGGGGCATCAAAGAGGGGAGGAGTGAAATGGGGGATAGTTTAATTCTTTGCTTAATCAGTGAGTCAGCTGGTTGGTTTCCATGAGCTGTAGAACAGACTTTTCACTGATGGAGCCTTCGATGATGAAGAGTTCATCAATCTGCGCTTCGAGAAAATACTCTGGGCGGATGAGTAAGGCGGGGTCTCTGGAAAGTGTTGCTCCGATGACAAGAGGCGTGTTTTCCAAGGTGTCGATCATGACCTGCCCTTCTTGGTCAGTTCGGGGAGGGGAGGAGAATGCCGGGGCGATATGGTGAGCTTTGCCATCGATGTAGAGCCGGGTGTGTGGGTGTCCGTTTTCATCGGATTGTCCATCGTAGGTCACGGTGATGTGATGCCAGCTGTTGTCATCGAGTGAGGTCTCGGGAGCGTAGAACCAGAACCCACCAAAACTGATGTTGAGCATGGGGTGGCGGTTTTCAGCGAAATCAAGGTGGATGGTCCACTTGGTGTTATAGTTTTTGAGGTCGCCTTCCTGCTGAGTGCCCCAGCCGATAATGGTCTTGGTAACAACTGGCGGAGCGGAGCGGCGTGTTGGTAACTTCATCCAAAACGCAACGCTGCGGGGCGCATTGCCAAGGATACCCGGCCAATCGCTTGAGAGATACTGACTGGAGCCGTCGAGCGACAGAGCAGTGCCAAATTTTCCCTGACTCAATAAAGGAGAAGAAGATGGGGTGTTATGGAGTTGGGAGTTGAGCTGAGAGGCCGTATGGATGGTGTTCGATGTGAGCAGCTTGTCTTTGTCGTCGAACGACCAGTGGATGTGAGGCAACGTTTTCGGAAGCTCGTGTTGGAAACCTTCCGGAGTGTTGGCGACGACCTGAAACCTCCCATACGGACGCACGAGCACAGCTTCCCCAGCAGTCAGGCTGGTCGATTTTTTGACTCCATGCAGAGCCTCCACCTGGACTTTACCTTTGAAAACATGCACCTCGTCATCTTTTTCGGGATGAGAGAGGACACCAAATTCTGTTCCGAGGTCGATGACTTTGAGTTCACGTGTGACGACGGTGAACCCCTTGGCCTGTTCCGGCACATGGAACCAGCCGGTGCCTGTGTCGATGTAGAGTTTATTTTCGTCATGCAGTGTCATGTCGGCAGGTCCTTGCACGATGGCTTGCACTCCATTGGAGAAGTTCAGTTCCACTGTGCCTTGGCTGACCTGGAGTCGAGATTCCGGGGCGAGGTGGTGCTCATTTCCTGACTTGTTTTCCCCACTGTGTGTTAGCGTGAAGACGGTGCCTGGAGCAGTGGCGAATTGAGCTTCTGGTTTTTGTGATGGAGCGACAAAATACAGGCGCATACAAACAAGACTGATAATGACTAAGGCGGCAGCAGCGAAAACAGCAATGCGGCGGCTACGCAAGCGTTCCAGATGGCTGCGGGCATCGGCAAGTCCAGTCATGCTGGTGCCGGCTGTGGACCTTGAAAGTCGGAATTCCAGACCTTGATGTAACGCGGCGTATTGATAGTAGATCGCACGCGCCTCGGGGCTGGCGAGCAGCTCGTCTTCAAGGTGGTGGAAATTGCTTTCGTCTATGGAGCCATCCAAAAGTGACTGGATACGTGATTCTAGTGGCTGGGTCATTGTGCATCTCCCTCTATCTTGATCATGGCCAGCCCCTCGTTGATGCATTTGCGTAGAGTGGCTCTGACACGGTGGAGGGTGACGGAGAGCGAGGAGACACTGCGACCACACTTCCGAGCGTAAGTTTCAAGCCCGTCCTTAGACTGATAACGATGATTGAGCAGCTCGCGATGATTCGGGCGTAGCTTCTGTAAACATTGCTCCAGCTGGCTGAGCCGTGAGGCACTGGGCGTGATGGCTTGAGGGCTCTCATCGGCAATCGTTGCGAGGAGCTCGTCATTGAAAACCAGCCAGCTGCCACGATTGTGTTTTTTGAGGTGAGCTAAAACTTCAAAGCGTGCGATCGTCATTGCCCAAGCACGAAAATTGGAGCCCAGCTCAAAGTCCGCCTGTTTCTTCCAAAGGGTGAGATTGGTTTTTTGCAAAACATCACTGACATCAGGGCTCCCTGGAAGCTGAGTGATGATAAATGCCCACAGATCCGCCTGATGCTCTGTGAGAAGGCTGACAAATTCTGATGATGGTGGCGGTGTAGACATAAATACGTTCGCTCATATACAGCCGTAAAACCAAAATCTTAACACGCCGACTGAACGCAGGGGTGGTTTTATTGGTGGCGATCGACTAAAGTAGCGTTTCGTGGCCGGAAATCCGCCGTCGCAACGCTGCTGACGGATCTAAATCGTGAAATGGTGATCTTTAGGATTTGGAAATTGGTATTTAGTGCTTAGAACTCCGCCCATGCGCCCAACATCTATTCAGATCCAGTCCGTCATGGACGCCTTTGGCAAGCAAAGCTGGCAGTTCGAGCACCTTGAGGGCAAGGACGTCATCCGCACCGCTTTCGAAGCCTACCACACCCACGTGCACCTGCACGCGCAGGCATTTCCCCAGCTGAATGCTCTCTCGGTGGTGGGAGAAACCCCGATGGAAGTGGACATCGAACACGAACCGGTGCTGCTGGAGCTGCTCGCTCGCGCCAATAAAAAAATTACGCTGGGCAGCCTGGAGTATGACCTCGATCGCTCCCAGCTGATGTTCCGCATCACCAACCTCTTCGAACGCGATAAATTCGACGCCGACATTATTTCATCGATGGTGCACGCCGCCATCGCCGAGGTCGACCGCATTACGCCCTACGCTGCGGTGATTCAGCAGACACCCGAAGACTTGCTCGATGACTTATCGGTTGAGCGTCTCTTGCTGCGCGACGATCTCATCCCACCTGTGCCGGAGGATGAGGACAGCCAAAACATTTAGTGATCGAGCACGGCTGGCGATTTACGCTTGATCATGGGGCTTGGAAAAAAGCCACCGCCCTAAAAATTGACAGCCCCGCCAATTCCACCCGAAGGTTTTACTGACGGAGCTGTTCCCCCCCAAATACCGCTTATTGCTAAGCGATGTAGTCAACTTGCCAAAAAGTTAGAAAAAGACAAGTATAAAGTAAGGTTGTTTTTATTATTAACGTAATTCCTAGGTTTTTTAGGCCTGTTTTGCCGGGATTTTTTAGACTATCCGTTTAAAAGAGCCTTATTGAGACGGCGAAAGAGGGCATTTACATGCGAGCCCTGATCGAGTCGCGGCCGAGATCTTTGAGGAAATGCCAGGCGTCGAGGAACTGATTCGCCCAGTGATGCCACGTGAGGTTTCCGGGGGCTAGGCAGAGGATCACCGAAAGCACGATGACATTGGTGAGGTAGATCACCACCAAGGAGAAAAACACGCCGTTTTCCTTCAGGTCCGGTTGGTCGCGCGGGATCATCCACAGTGTCCACAGCAGGTGGAATGCCCAGCTGCCACCGATCAGCAGATAGAGGACCTCGCGGTGGTAGGGGATATTCGTGACGAGGCTGAGTAAGGTGGAAATCAGCAGGATGACCACGGTCCAAAACGGCACGAAGTAGGGCGAGAGCGCAATCAGGACATTGCTTTTGTTGGTCATGATGTAACCCCCGTCGGCGCTGACGCTGATGCCGCCCACTTTTCCAAAGCAGGCGTAGACAAAGATCGCGTGTGTCAGCTCGTGACCCAGCACGTAGAAATACAGAAACAGCCGCTCCAGTAGCCCCGTGAAGAACCAGCCGCCCATGAGCACCATGCCGATGGCAAAGTAGAGGAAATGCGGTGTGCGAATGAGGTCCGACCAAAATGTGCGGGTGCTCGCCCCGGCTTCGTTGACGTTGAACAAGGCCATGGTGGTCACCACGCAGAGCGGTAACAGGGCGATGGCCAACAGCCAGCGGATCAGCCGCTGTGGCATGCTCAGATGGATGGCTCCATCATCGGAGACCCCCGCGATGGCGGCCCGCACCGAGGTCAGACCCTCGCGTTTTCCCATCCTCCGGTTGGCCCGCTGCTTGGCCCGTTGGTTGGCATTGTGGAAGGCTTCGCGCAGGGTGGGACGACCCGATCTGCGGCTATTGCGCTGGCGGGTGTTCCTGGGGCGGCGGCTTAAAGTCCGCGGTTTGGATCGTTTTCGGGATCTCATGCCTAGGCTTTCCTTGGATGGATTCTACGAAGCATGGACGGATACGACGCAGGAGTTACTTAAGATTGCTTAAATAAAGAGCCAGTGCAATACAGAACTGTGGTGCACTGCGGAATCGTTGCTGGCATGCGAGCTGCCGGCTATTTCAAGCCTAATTACTCGGCCTCACGTGCCGCCTCGGCTGCTGCGGCAGCCTCTTCGGCATCGCTGGTGTGCATGGCATCGATGCCGGCGCCCATGGCCTTGCCGGTGACCTTAGCCGTGGTGGTGACTACAGATTCGGCTACCTTCACTGGCACGGTAACGAGGGCGCAGGAGTTGAGGGTCAATACGAGCGGGGGAAGCAGCAGGAGTCGGATCATGTTGGAGGGCATAAATGGATCTTGAGAAATATGCAATGATCACCGAGGGCATCGGCAATGAGAATCAGTGATCGCAGGGGTGGGCTTCATGACTAGCTGGAGAACTGACACTTGGAAGGATTGCGGTCTGTCATCTTTTTGGCAGAACTGAAACACTCGTCACACAAATGCCTTGTTTATGGCTTGAAGCTTGCTGGGGCTTAGTTATTCCAGCTCAGTCGCTAGTAGCACACCGCCCTTATGAACCCAGAAAACCACCGCATCAAAGAGAATCGTGAACGCAGCAAACATTGGCTGCGCTGGGGGCCTTACTTGAGCGAACGCCAGTGGGGCACGGTCCGCGAGGACTACACCGAGCACGGCCACAGCTGGTCGGCCTTTCCCCACGATCAGGCGCGCAGCCGGGTTTACCGCTGGAGCGAGGACGGACTGAACGGTTGGTCGGATCGGCGCGGACGTCTATGTTTCGCCCCCGCGCTTTGGAATGGCAAGGACCCGATCCTGAAAGAGCGCCTCTACGGCTTTGGCGGTCACGAGGGCAACCACGGGGAGGACTGCAAGGAGTGCTACTACTACCTCGATTCCACTCCGTCTCATTCCTACACCAAGGTGCTCTACAAGTATCCGCAGTGTGAATATCCCTACCAGAATCTCCTCAAGGAAAACAGCCAGCTGACCCGTCTCGACCCCGAGATCGAGCTGGCGGACCTGGGGGTCTTTGATGACGATCGCTACTTCGATGTGGTCCAGGAAGTGGCCAAGCGCACCCCCGAAGACATCCTCTGGAAGATTTCCGTGACCAATCGCGCCGCCGTGCGCGCCCCCATCCACGTCCTGCCCCAGGTTTGGTTCCGCAACATCTGGGAGGGTGGCAACGCCAGTGAGAAGCCCGATCAGAAACCGCGCATGTTCATTGAGGACGGGGTGCTGAAAATCCATCACGAGACGCTGGGGAAATTTGTCTTCCACGTCGACGCGACCGATAGCAAGCCCTTCAAGCGCTGGCTGTTCACTGACAACGAAACCAACGAGGAGGCGATTTTCAACCGCAAGAGCAAGAACCCATACACCAAGGACGCCTTCCACCGCTTTGTCATCGATGGAGCCAAGGAGGTGGTGAACCCGAACAAAGAAGGCACCAAGGCTGCGCCGATGTTCAAGTTCCTGGTGCCGGCCGGCGAGACGGTCACCATCCGCTGTCGCCTGCACCGCGAGCGCGAGAACAATGGGTTTTCCTCCTTCGAGGAGTTCGATGAAACCCTCGCCGCACGTATCCGCGAGTGCGATGAATTCTACGACGAGAAGATCCCGCAGCATCTCCCCGAGCAGGAAAAGCTGGTCTGCCGGCAGTCCTACGCCGGTTTGCTCTGGACCAAGCAGTTCTATCACTTTGTGGTCAAGGACTGGCTGCACCACAGCCCGGATGGCTCGCCATTGCCGGCGCGTCGATTGATCGGGCGCAACCACGATTGGCAGCATGTTTACGCGCAGGACGTTTTCTCCATGCCGGACAAGTGGGAATACCCGTGGTTTGCCGCCTGGGATTCCGCCTTCCACATGATTGCCTTTGCCGCTATCGATCCAGATTACGCCAAGAGCCAGCTGCTGCTGCTGCTGCGCGAGTGGTACATGCACCCGAACGGTCAGCTGCCGGCCTATGAGTGGAACTTTTCCGATGTCAACCCACCGGTCCACGCCTGGGCGGTCTGGCGGGTTTATAAAATCGGAGCCCCGCGCGGCGAGAGAGACCTGCTGTTCTTGGAAAAGGCCTTCCAGAAGCTGCTCATCAACTTCACCTGGTGGGTCAACCGCAAGGATAGCGAAGGCCGACACGTCTTCGGCGGTGGCTTCCTCGGGCTGGATAATATCGGCGTTTTCGATCGCTCCCACGCTCTGCCGGATGGATCGCACCTGCACCAGGCGGACGGCACCGCCTGGATGGCCAGCTACTGCCTAACCATGCTGGCCATGGCGCTGGAACTGGCACCGGAGAAACCGGCCTACGGCGATATCGCTTCCAAGTTCTTCGAGCACTTCGTCAATATTGTTGATGCTATCAACTCGATCGGCGGCACCGGGCTGTGGAACGAAGAGGATGGATTTTACTACGATCAGTTGATGATCGATCGGGAGTTCCCCATGCACCTGCGCACCCGCTCACTGGTCGGGCTTCTGCCGCTTTTTGCCACCATGACCTTGCGCCAGGACGTGATCGACCAGCTTCCCGAGTTCAAAAAACGGGTCGATTGGTTCCTCACCAACCGCACCGATCTGCTGAAATACATCTCTTTCCGCACGGCGAAAAAACGAGGCCTCGGCGGCATGATTTTGCTCTCGATCGCCTCCGAAGAGCGCCTACGCAAGACCCTGGAGCGCATGCTTGATCCCGATGAGTTTTTGTCGGACTTCGGCATTCGCTCACTCAGCAAGGTGCACGAGAAGGAGCCCTTTGTGTTCAGTCACGGCGGCGAGACCAATGAGGTGCGCTACACCCCCGGCGAGTCCGAGACGGATATGTTCGGCGGCAACTCGAACTGGCGCGGACCGATCTGGTTTCCCACCAATTACCTGCTGATCGAGGCACTTGAACGCTACTACTTCTACTACGGCGATTCCTTCCTGATCGAGTATCCCATCGGCTCGGGCAACGAGTGCAACCTGCGCGAGGTGGCGCACGACCTCTGCGGTCGTTTGGTCAAGCTGTTCACCCCGGATGAAAACGGAGCGCGTCCCTGCTACGGCGATGCCAGCCGCTATGCGGAGAAGGAGCACTGGCAGGATCTGCTGCTGTATCACGAATACTTCCATGCGGAAACGGGCGAAGGGCTCGGCGCTTCCCACCAGACCGGTTGGACCTCGCTGGTGACCCATCTGATCCACAAGAGAGATCGGATCGATTAGATACGGCCGCCATGGCCCGCGGTGTTGCCGGGGCGGGGGAGAGGGGCAAAAGCCCCTTGGCGGAGGCGCTGTGCCATGACGCAGAAACGCCCGAATTTCGCAATTTAAGGATGGAACCAAGAGTCCATCTCCCATTAGATCCGCGCGCGCAGCACACCGTGCTGATCGTCAATAATTTACACATACCATGGCTAAAACTCTATTCGATAAAATTTGGGACGCACACGCAGTGACTGACATTGAGGGTGGCCCGACGCAGCTTTACATCGATCGCCAGTTCGCCCACGAGGTGACGTCTCCCCAGGCATTCAACGGCCTCCGCGAGCGCGGTCTCGAGGTGCTCCGCCCGAGCAAAACCACCGCCACGCCGGATCACAATATCCCGACTTGGGACCAGGACAAGCCGATCGCCGATCCCATTTCCAAGTTCCAGGTCGAGACCCTCACTAAGAACTGTAACGAGTTCGGCATCACTCTCTACGGACTCGGTAATAACAAAAACGGCATCGTGCACGTGGTCGGACCGGAAAACGGCTACACGCTGCCCGGAATGACCATCGTCTGTGGCGATAGTCACACGTCCACTCACGGCGCCTTCGGCACCATCGCCTTCGGCATCGGCACCAGCGAGGTGGAAATGGTGCTCGCCAGCCAGTGCATCCTCCAGCCGCGACCGAAAACCATGCTCATCAATATCGATGGCGAGCTGGGCAAGGCGGTATCGGCCAAGGACATCATCCTCTACGTCATCTCCCAGCTGTCCACCGGCGGCGGCACCGGCCACTTTGTCGAGTTCGCCGGCTCTGCCATCACCGCGCTTTCCATGGAGGCCCGCATGACACTGTGTAACATGTCCATCGAGATGGGCGCACGTGGCGGCTTGATCGCTCCGGACCAGACCACCTTCGACTACATCGAAGGCCGCGAGTTCGCTCCCAAGGGCGACGACTGGGACAAGGCGATCGCATACTGGAAAACTCTGAAAACCGACGACGGTGCCAAGTTCGACAAGGTCTTCAATTTCAACGCCAAAGACATCGAGCCGATGATCACCTACGGCACGAACCCAGGTATGGGCGTCGGCATCAGCGGCTCCATCCCAACGCTCGATGAAATCGACAAGGCGAGTCAGGCGACCTTCAAGCAGTCGATGGACTACATGGGCTTCCAGCCTGGCGACAAGATGATCGGTAAGAAAATCGATTACGTCTTCGTCGGCTCCTGCACCAACGGCCGCATCGAGGATCTCAGAACCTTCTGCGATTTCATCAAGGGTAAGAAAAAGGCCGACCACGTCACCGCATGGATCGTCCCCGGCAGCCGTCAGGTGGAGAAGCAAGCACGCGAAGAAGGCCTGATCAAGATCATGACTGACGCCGGATTTGTCATGCGTCAGCCCGGTTGCTCCGCCTGTCTCGCGATGAACGACGATAAGATCCCTGCCGGAAAATACAGCGTCTCCACATCGAACCGGAACTTTGAAGGTCGCCAAGGCCCCGGCGCCAGAACCCTGCTCGCCAGCGTGCTCACCGCCGCCGCCGCAGCCATCACCGGCGAAGTCACCGACCCTCGCACCATGACCGAGTCCCCAGAGCCAGCATTGGTCTAACTGAATACCGAACACTTCTAACTGAAAATTTATATCCCATGGCTATTGAAAAATTCAACACCGTCACCTCCACCTGCATTCCTTTGCCGATTGAAAACGTGGACACGGATCAGATCATCCCCGCCCGTTTCCTCAAGGCGACCACCAAAGAAGGCTTTGGCGACAACCTTTTCCGCGACTGGCGTTACGATAAACAAGACCAACCCAAGGCCGATTTCGTGCTCAACGATCCCACCTACAGCGGTGAGATTTTTGTCGCAGGAAAGAATTTCGGCAGCGGCTCCAGCCGTGAGCACGCCGCTTGGGCGATCGCTGGTTACGGCCTTCGCGTTGTGGTTTCCAGCTTCTTCGCAGACATCTTCAAAGGCAACGCGCTGAACAATGGCGTGCTTCCTGTGCAGGTTTCAGAAGACTTCCTCGCCAAGCTTTTCAAAGCCATCGAGGCCGATCCCAAGACCACCATCACAGTGAATCTCCCTGATCAAAGCATCACGCTTGATAGCACAGGCGAGTCCGAGGATTTTGAAATCAATCCTTACAAAAAGAACTGCATGCTCAACGGCTACGACGACATCGATTACCTCCTCAGCAATAAGGACAAGATCGAGGAGTGGGAAAAAACCAGCTTCTACTAACAGAAGGTGCCGAAGATTTCCAATCTCCCAACAACCATATCGAGCTTAGCCCCCACTTGGCACTTATCTTTCAGAACACAATCATCCCCCCCACCGAGACATGCACATAGAAATCATGGACACCACGCTGCGCGATGGTGAACAAACCTCAGGAGTCTCATTCTCCGCCCATGAGAAGCTGAGCATGGCGAAAATCCTGGTCGAGAGCGTCAAGGTCGACCGCATCGAGGTCGCTTCCGCCAGAGTCTCGGATGGTGAGTTCGAGGGGGTGAAGGCGATTACCGCGTGGGCGAAAAAACACGGCCATCTCGATAAGGTAGAGGTGTTGGGCTTCTGCGATGGCAAGGTTTCGGTCGATTGGATTACCTCCGCCGGCGGACGTGTCATCAATCTGTTAGCCAAAGGTTCGCAGCGCCACGTCGAGCTGCAGCTTCGCAAAACTCCGGAGCAGCACCTCGCTGACATCAAGGAACTGATCGCCTACGCCGACTCCCAGAATGTGGATGTGAACATCTACCTGGAAGACTGGAGCAACGGCATGATCAGCTCGCCGGACTATGTGTTCTTCATGGTTGATGGCCTGAAGGAAACGTCGATCAAGCGCTTCATGCTGCCGGACACGCTCGGGATTTTAAACCCAGACCAGACACTGGATTTCTGCAGCCAGATGGTCGAGCGCTACCCGGACCTGTGGTTCGATTTCCACGCTCACAACGATTACGATCTCGCTGCGGCGAACGTTTTCAGTGCGGTGAAGGCAAAAATCCACGGCATCCACGCCACCGTCAACGGCATGGGCGAGCGCGCCGGTAATGTGCCGCTTTCCAGCGTCATCGGCGTCGTTCACGATCAGCTGAAGGAGTCGACCAATATCGAGGAAACGGCGATCAATAAGGTCAGTCGGATCGTCGAGACATACTCTGGTGTTAGGATTCCCGCAAACAAGCCGGTCATCGGTGAGTTTGTTTTCACCCAGACCGCCGGCATCCACGCCGACGGCGATTCCAAGGACAACCTTTACTACAATGGTCTGCTGCCGGAACGCTTCGGTCGCACGCGCGAATACGCCCTCGGAAAAACCTCCGGCAAGGCGAACATTCAGAAGAACCTCGAGGACCTCGGCATCAGTCTCGACGATGCCGATCTCAAGCGCGTGACTAACAAGATCATCGAGCTCGGTGATAAAAAAGAACGCGTCACCAAGGAAGACCTGCCATTCATCATTGCGGATGTCTTGGGCGATGCCGCTGTGAACCATGGCATTGAGGTGGTGAACTATTCACTCTCGTTGACCCAAGGGCTCAACCCGGTGGCCACCGTCCGCCTGAGCGTGCAGGGCGAGTTCTATCAGGCCACCAGCATCGGCGACGGCCAATACAATGCCTTTGTCCGGGCGCTGTGGAAAATTTACAATCGGCTTGATAAACCCCACCCACATTTGGTGGATTACTCCGTCACCATTCCCCCCGGTGGTCGCACCGATGCCCTGGTGGAGGCAACCATCCTCTGGGAGTTCAACGGCAAGCAGTTCAAAACCCGAGGACTGGACGTTGATCAGACCGAGGCCGCCATCAAGGCCACGATCAAGGTGCTCAACATCATCGAAGAATTTTAACCCCGTCATCGAGCTTTTAAGCTCTTCCCCTCGAACCAAGAGGTCAGACACCTCTTTTACGTAAGCAATATCATGAAATTAAACATCGCAGTTTTAGCCGGCGACGGCATTGGCCCGGAAGTTATCGATCAAGCACTCAAAGTCACCAAGGCGGTGTGTGAGAGGTTTGGCCACGAGCTCAACTACGAGCACGGCATCACCGGCGCCTGCGCCATTGATGAGGTCGGCGATCCCTATCCGGAAGCCACCCACGAACTCTGCATGCAGTCAGACGCCGTGCTTTACGGTGCCATTGGCGACCCGAAATACGACAACAACCCCAAAGCCACCGTGCGCCCTGAGCAAGGTCTGTTGGGGATGCGCAAGAAGCTCGGCCTCTACGCCAACCTTCGTCCTGTTGTTAGTTTCCCGTCACTGATCCACAAATCACCACTGCGCACCGACCTCGTGGATGGTGCCGACTTCATGTGCATCCGCGAACTCACCGGGGGCATTTACTTCGGTGATCGTGGTCGCAAAAACGATGGCAACACCGCTTTTGACACCTGCATTTACACCCGTGAAGAAGTAGAGCGCATCATCACACTCGGTTACGAGTATGCGATGAAGCGTAACAAGAAACTGACCATCGTTGATAAGGCAAACGTGCTGGAAAGCTCACGTCTGTGGCGCGAGATCGGTCAGGAAATCGCACCGCAGTATCCGGAAGTGGAAACCGAGTTCATGCTGGTGGACAATGCCGCCATGCGCATCATCCAGTGGCCGAAAAGCTTCGATGTCATGGTCACCGAAAACATGTTTGGCGATATCCTCACCGATGAGGCCTCCGTCATCACCGGCTCCATGGGCATGCTGCCATCCGCCTCCATCGGCGTGCACACCAGCGTCTTCGAGCCGATCCACGGTTCTTACCCACAAGCCGCCGGTAAAGACATCGCCAACCCACTGGCCACCGTGCTCTCCGCCGCGATGATGTTCGAATACGCCTTCGACCTGATGGAGGAAGGAAAGCTCATCCGCGAGGCTGTCGATGCCTCACTGGTCGCCGAATTCTGCACCGAAGACATCGCCGAGGGCGAAGCTAAGAAGACTTCCGAAGTCGGCGACTGGCTGGTCGATTACATCGGCAAGCAGTAGCTCTAACAAACACTCACAAAACCAAAGGCCGGGTAGCAATACTCGGCCTTTTTTGTGTTCGCACTTCCCCTCCCTCCTTCTCCCCGTAACGAAGGGATTGCACCATTCGTTAGATTCAAGGTGACTGAAACCGCACCCCGTCGAAGCTTGCAAAAGCTTCGCTACACCACCCCCAGCAGAGCCCTCACCGGTCAGCTGTCATCACTACACAGGGGCACAAAAAAAGACCGGGCATCTCTACCCGGTCTTCGAATAAAATGGATCTCAATGCTTACTCCGCAGCGGCGGCTTCTTTCAGCGGGGCGATGCCAAGCTTGTTGAGCGTAGGCTCCATGGCTTTCACCCAGATGTCGTAGCCCTTCTGCTTGGGATGCAGGGAGTCCGGCATGATTTCCTTGGTCAGCACGCCATTTTCATCGAGGAACTTGTCGGAGATGTCGAGGAAGTGGATGCGTTCGCCGTCGGCCAGCTTGGCGATGCGTTCGTTGATCTGCTCGTTGATCTTGCGCAGCGGGTGCGATGGCTTCTCGCCGCGTGGGAAGACGCCGAGCACCAGAATCTTCGCCTGCGGGCAGCGGGCGCGGATGGTGGAGACGATCATCTTGATCCCTTGAGCGGTTTCTGCCGGATCTTGCTTCAGGTGACCGGTGTTGTTAGTGCCGGCCATGAGGACCACGACCTTGGCTTTTTGCTGCTTGCGCAGGTTGCCATTGTTGAGTCTCCAGAGGATGTGCTCGGTGCGGTCGCCAGAGAATCCGAGGTTCAGCGCGTTGCGGTCGGCATAGTATTCATCCCATGCGGCCTTGCCGGCGCGTTCGAATCCTTGGGTGATGGAGTCGCCCACGAAGATCAGGTCCTTCGGTCCTTCGGCAGCCAGCTTGTTGACTTTCTCCTGGCGTTGTTTCCACCACTTGGCCTGGTTGCGTGACTCGGGGATCACGGCATTGTGGACGTCATACTTCTCACGGATTTCATCGAGCTTTTTCTTCATGTCCGCGAGCACTTGCGCGTATTCCGGATCGTTGTGCAGCGATTTCATTTCCTGAGGATCTTTCTCCAGGTCAAAGAGCTGCCACTCCTTGGTCTCGGGCAGCCACATGAGCTTGTAGCGATCGGTGCGGACACCGTCGTGCGCCGCCACAGCGTGGGTGCTTTCGCCCGTGTAGCGGTAGTAAATGGCATCACGCCAGCCGTCGACTTCTTTGCCGCTGGCTTTGAAAACAGGCACCAGCGACTTGCCTTGGATGTCGCTGGGGATGTCCATGCCGCAGAGCTCGAGGAAGGTCGGTGCGAAGTCGATATTCTGGATCAGGCTCTTGCTCACGGAGCCGGGCTTGATCACGCCGGGCCAGCGAACGAGGAAGGGCATGCGGAAGGATTCCTCGAACATCCAGCGCTTGTCATACCAGCCGTGCTCGCCGAGGTAGAAACCTTGATCGGAGGAGTAGATGACGATGGTGTTGTCCGCCAGTCCGGTGTCGTCAAGGTGCTTGAGGATCTTGCCAATGCCTTCGTCCATGCTGCGGATCGAGCGCAGGTAGTCCTTGATGTAGCGTTGGTATTTCCAGCGGGTGATGGCTTTGTCGTCGAGCTTGCCGGCTTTCATGTCGGCGATGAATTTCTGGTTCTTTGGTTCGTAGACCTTGTCCCAGGCTTTTTTCTGCTCGTCGTTCATGCGCATGTATTCGCGGTTCGGCAGGCCGCTGGCGAAGTGCTTGGGAAACAGGTTGGGCCCGTTGAATTTCATGTCGTGACCCCAATACATGTGATTGGCCACACTCATGGCCTGCTCGCCGAGCGCCTTGGAACGGTTCGAGTAATCGTCGAACAAGGTGTCCGGCTCAGGCATGGTGATGTCGTCGAAAAGGGTGATGTGACGCAGTGCGCCCGACCAGTTACGGTGCGGTGCCTTGTACTGGATCATGGCGACAAATGGCTTGTCCTCTTTCTCCGCTTTTTTCAGCCAGGTCAGGCCGCGCTCGGTGACGATGTCGTTAACGTGCCCCTCGTATTTTTTCTTGCTGCCGTCCATTTGCAGCATGTCCGGGTTGTAGTAGTTACCTTGGCCGGGAAGGATCTCCCAGTAGTCGAAACCGACCGGATCAGAGTGCAGGTGCCATTTTCCAATCATCGCCGTCTGGTAGCCGGAGCCTTGCAGCAGCTGGGGGAAGGTCTGCTGCTTGCCATCGAAGTGCGAGTTGTTGTTGTCCATGAAGCCGTTCAGGTGCGAGTGCTTCCCGGTGAGGATGCAGGCGCGTGACGGGCCACAGATGGAGTTGGCGCAGTAGGTGCGGTGGGAAATCATGCCCTCGTTCGCCAGGCGATCGATCCCCGGCGTCGGCGCAACGTCCTTGAGCGGGCCTCCGTAGGCGGAGATGGCATTGACGGCGTGATCGTCAGAGAAGAAGAACAGGATGTTGGGCTTGGCCGCGGGCTGCTTTTCAGCGGCAACGGCGCCCGTGGCAGCAATCGCCACCGCGCCGGCGGCAACCACTGATGAAGCGGTGAATTTAAACATGGGTGTCAGATAGTGGATTGTAATGGTTCGAACTCGAAAACGGATAACCGTTGAAGGCAGGGGGACTCGGTCGGCAGTGGCAACACCGCCTCACGGCATCCTAATGCTCCCTTACGCCAATCCAAGCGGTTTTTTATCACCCAATACAGCTCGATCCAGTAAGCCATTGGGTTGAAAAATGGGGTGGTCTGTGGCGACCGGGAAATTGTTCACCAGAGGTCCGTTTTGTTTTGACCCTGGCGGGAATCCAGCCTCATAAGAGCCAATAGCAAACTACCTCATGATCAATCTTTTCAGCTCCCTCGTCGAGATCAGCGCCTCCCACTTTCCCATGGATGAGCTGGCCGATCACATCGCATCGCCCGGCTACGCGCACTTCCCCAAGATCATGCCCACCTCCGCGATCTCCGAGCTGATTGCCATCCTCGAGGCCAAGGAAGCTGCCGATGCCCTCCTGCTCGCCGGCGTCGGCCAGGGGGCGGCGCTCGATCGCAAACCGGAAATCCGCTCGGATTCGATCTTCTGGTTGGAAGACGTCGACCCCTCACTGGCGGTCATCCACTGGCTCTCCGCCATGCGCCAGATCCGCGAACATTTGCGCCGCTCGCTCTTTCTTCCGATCGAGTCCTACGAGGGCCATCTCGCCCGGTATCCGGTCGGCGGCTTTTATAAACCGCACCTCGATCAGCACATCGGCACACCGACCCGCCAGATCACCATCATCGCCTACCTCAACACCCAGTGGCAGCCGGGCGATGGCGGCGAGCTGCGGCTCTACACCTCTCCGGAGCAAGGCGTGCACGGCCCGCACATCGACATCGCCCCCACCGCCGGCACCATCGTCGCCTTCCGCAGCGCCGACTTCTGGCACGAAGTCCTCCCCGCCAAAGTCCCCAGGCTGTCACTCACAGGCTGGTTAAGAGGCCGAGAAATGGACCCCACGAAGGTCTAACATGGGGCTGAGGAAAGAAGCATTTTTTAACCGCGAATCTTACTAATTGGGCGAATTTTTTTCTGGGGTTGTTATTTCTATTTTTGAACCACAGCCGGAGCAGAGCGGAGACAGCCCTATGGCAAAAAGGACGGAATACACGGAAAGTCATTGGGCGGTAAAGCTGGCCGGCTTTCTTAACAGCTCCTGGAGTTCATAACGCGAAGCGTGTAACTAAGGAGGGTGGATCATTCCTGTCCACCGGCAACCCAAGCGCCAAAACTTTAAGTCATAAAATCGCAAAACACGCAAAAGCCAAATTCCTTCGCCAGTGTGAGAGCTTGCTCCCAATCTCTTGCTGGGTTAAAATTCACCCATGGCTGCTCCGGTAAAAGATCGCTCGCATTGGAAAGTGAGGAAGTATTCTTCATTCGACGAGCAGCGAAATGCCCAGATTAGGGACTGGCAGGCTGTCAGCGGTTCGGCGCGCCGTAAGGCGGCTTGGGAACTCGTCGTAGGCTATTGGGTGGATATGAAAGGCGCAAAAGAACATGAACTCCGACTTCAAAGATCTGTTACAAAGCTTACACGACTGTGAAGTCCGCTACCTCGTAGCAGGAGGCTATGCGGTCATGCATCACACGCAGCCGCGCTACACCAAGGATATTGATATTTGGCTGGAACCTTCGGACAAAAATGCACGCAAGCTGATGAGGGCATTCCTCGCTTTCGGCATCCCCATGATCGGAGTGACGGAATCCGATTTCGCCCAGCCGAAAACTCAATTCAGCATCGGAGTGCCACCGTGTGAGATCGATTTCCTGACAACCATCTCCGGCTTAGAATTTGCGCCTTCTTGGGAAAACAAAGTCATCTCCCAAGAAAACGATTTTCCAATTTATTACCTGTGCAAGGCCGATATCATCACTGCCAAGAAAACCGCCGGAAGACCCCAAGATTTGGCCGATCTCGATGAGCTAAGCCGCGCCGATTCTTGAACCCATTTGTTGTAAACAGAGCTACATCTCTTTCGATGGCAAAGCCGTAACTAAGGAGGGTGGATCATTCCTGTCACCGGCAAGCCAAGGTCAGAATCAACCCCAGCTAAATTCTGAAAAATTCTGTCAATTCTGTCCAGCGCCGCAGGCCACCTCCCAAGATAGGATTTGATCCCCCGCACACAATTGAGTAAACATAGAGTAATCACCCTGTGCAATCCCATGCTGCGTCCACTCATCGCCCTGCTCCTGCTCGTCACCCCCATGCACGCGGCACTCGACCGCGGCGTCTGGTTCTGGGGCAATACCACCACGCCCGCCGGTCCCAGCCCCTACGGCTCCAGCGTGGTTGTCGGTGATGCTGCCGCCGAGGACGAAACCATCAGCTTCTTTACCAGCCACGCCGTCAAACGTGTTTACGGCAGTTATCAAAACCGCCCCGTCTCCGAACCCACCGTCATTGCCGACTGGAACCTCAAGCTCAATGACGCCGGTGTCCAGTCCCAGCTGCTGCTCTCCGGCTACGAGGTCAACGACCCTGTCTGGGTCGCCGACCTGCTCGATAAAGTGCAAGACCGCTTCATCGATTTCAACGACTCCTATGCCGCCACTCCCGGCAAACAATTCGATGCCCTCCACCTCGATCTCGAACCCCAGGGGCTGTCCGACTGGGACATCTCCTCCGCCACCCGTCGCGCATTGTTAGACGACCTCGCCGATACCTACACCGCCATTCGCACCCTGCTAGACGACAACGGCTACGCCAGCATCCCCATCTACGCCGACATCCCATTCTTCTGGGACAAGCTGCCCGCCGACGGTGGCTCCGTCGCCTGGGCCGATGCCGCCGACCGCGACACCTGGTTTGCCGCCATCGGAGCCTCCCTCACCGGCGTCTCGGTCATGACCTTTTCCAAGGACAACGTGCCAGCGCTGGAGGACGCCACCCTTTACGAGCGCACCGGCAGTTTCCCAGGCTTCGCCCGCATCGCCATCCAGCCCAAGGGATGGCCCGGCGAAATGTGGCCGTCCATCCTCCACTTCTACGCTGTGCTGAACGAGCTCGAGCTCACCCACGCTCCCGACTACGCCACCGACATCGAAAACTACGCCTTCTGGCGCTACTCCATCGCCACTATCGGCCCGGTCATCGGCAGTGCCGTAGAAATAGACATCGAGCTCAGCGACGACCCCGGCGTCACCCCCATCGGCGACCTCGACGTCGGCCCCGTCATCATCTTCCCCGGCGAAGCCGGCTACACCTACTCCCTTAAATCCACCGCCTCCCTCGAGCCAGACGACTGGCGCTCCGAAACCAGCCACCAAGTCGACGCCGAAGGCGGCTTCCAATGGTTCCGCATCCCCGTCCCACCCCGCGGCCCCCGCAGCTTCTACCGCCTTGAAGTCGAGCTGACTCCGGCTGAGTAGTCAAAATATTCCGGGGCTCGAGCTCAGAGATAAGTCTGAAATTCGAGGAACTCCCTCTTCAATGTCTATTTCAGACTAAAATAGATACTTATAGTCCGTAGACGGATCCTGCCGAATCGGTATGATGTCGAAATGTTTAAATTCCTACAAAAGCTAACCCAAATAAATGGCTTCGCGATGGTAATTCATGAATTCTGGATCAGGTTCTGCCAGCTTTTCGGGAAGCCGCAATGGAGCTCCCTCATAATTGCCGAAATTGGCGACCACAGACGGTTCCGAACCAACGCTTTTAAGTTTCTTACCAAGGATCAATTCGAAGTTAGGACTAAAAGTAATCAAACCATTATCAAAAGCGGCATCATGGATGGAGGATAGGCAAAGCCCGTTTCGCAAGTTCATTCTATCAGTAGGAAATTTGGCCCACGGTTTGATATGACTGGCTATGAGCATCGGACGGATACTCAGTCCACTTACACAGCAGCGGCCACCGTAAGCGGCCAACAAGCTCTGCCGGAAAAAATTTTGACCCCGCCTCACACGGATGGTTGCAGTTGTTTCAGTGCTAGTTGGCAATGTTTTCAACTCGTAGCTGCTTGGGGATACAACTTCTACCTGTGTATCATTTCCTGCATTGAAGAGATCTTGAAACAGAACTTCGCTGTCCGCAGCCAGTTCGGTTAAATTGGAATGAAACTCCTCCCATATAGCGCGATCCTTTTTTGACGCACCTGCGAGTCCCGAAATTCCTCGCGCAGTGTGCACTGGATCAAGGGAGGCCAGATTAGAGAGCTTCATTGCGAGACTACTAGCCGTTCTCCCCATTTTCTGAGCTACATCGATGATTAAAGCATTACTTTTATCAAAACTTCCGAAGGGCAATTTGCAATACAGGTTCATTGCTATGAGCAGATGCTCTCGGGTCCATGGCACAGGTTTAGCACGCACGAGGAAGATCTAACATGAAGGGCTATTTATTCAACAATGAACTGTAACGAACAACCTGACTCAGCCGGTATATTGGGAGCTGCAATGTCAATCTGGGAAGCATGTCATGCGCTTGAGAAGGGATCTAGGGCATGGTCAATCTCTGACCATTTCCATGGTGCGGACTGTCTGATGCGCCACGCTATGAATATCGCCACAGAGTTTGAAAATTGGGCATGTGTACATGTGTGTTTTGAAAGTAGCACCGAGGTTTGGCCATATTTCCTGCATGAAAATTTTGGTTCTGTTTTGCTAGAAATAGTCACTGTAGGTGGGCTCATGGATTTTGATACTCACGATTGCCTTCGGGTTGCTTTAAGGTTGGGGTGTCATATTTACTATTCCGACGCCTTGCCCCTGCCATTGTGCCTCGAAGTTTTGAATCCGTCACTTGGAGAAAGGTTTGAGAAAGTGAGGATTGAGGTTGTCCACCTAAGTTTGGACGGGAGATCGTATAGTCCGATTACCGCCGATCATATTATCGCCTCCCCACGTCCGTTATTACCGATTTATGGCATATATGGAGTCGACTCTAACGGTTTATTAGAACACATGGCAGATCGTAGCACCTACGTGCAGGCGCGTAGTCTCGTCCTTAGATTATTCCCTTCGCTAGGATTCGCTGAAGAACTAACTCCTTTTCAAGGTAATCTCGAATCAATGGCTACATCGACAAGGAAATGATCATACTTCTCCGCCAAGCAAATGTGAGAATTGACGCAGCTTCAAACGCCGTGAAAAATTTCACACCTATTCGAGATGCCTTTTTCTACGAAGCTAAGTTGGCTGCAGCCTGTCTTGATGGTGGGCTATCTATCAGTTTTCAGATTGATATTCAGTATGAATTAAATACACTCTCTCTTAGACGAATATGGCCAAAATCCTCAACACAATATCGCGCACGAAAGGAGCTGTAACTCCTGGCGAGCGCCGTTTCGGTCGACGTGTTGAGAGCCATTTGGAGGATGACTACCTGTGTTGGTATGATGTTCCCGTTGGTGACATGAGGAGGTATCCTGACTTTGTCATTTTGCATCCCAGTCGCGGGTTGCTTTTGTTGGAGGTCAAAGATTGGAAAATTCACGAGTTCGTCAACATCGACAAACAGCGGGTCACCATTCAATTCGGAGGTAAACCGAAAGTAATGGCAAATCCTCTTGAACAGGCGCGGCAATGTTTGATGCAGTTGGTGAATCGGCTCGCTCTGGATCCAGCACTGATCCAAGGTGAAGGGAGTTACCAAGGTAAACTCTGCATGCCCTACGGTTACGGCACGGTGCTGCCCAACATCACAAGGAAGCAACTCAACGATACCTTCTCGGAGGATGAGCAGCGCGAAGTGTTGCCTGAGCAACTAGTGATTACCAAAGACGAGATGACCGAGTCCGTCGATCCACTGGGTTTCCAAGAAAAGCTATGGGGAATGTTCAGTTACAGTTTCGGCGCACCGTTGTCCTTACCTCAGTTGGACAGGGTGAGGTGGCATATTTTTCCTGAGGTTCGAATCAATCCGGTTCAAACTGATTTGTTTGCAGATAACTCGGAACCTGCAGATGAAATCAAAATCGATATCCCTGACATCGTGAGGGTGATGGATATTCAGCAGGAACAACTCGCGCGTAGTTTAGGAAGTGGCCACCGTGTGATACACGGAGTGGCGGGTTCTGGCAAAACGTTGATTTTGGGGTTCCGCTGTCAGCAGCTCGCAAGTTCGCTGCACAAACCGATTCTGGTGCTCTGTTACAATGTCACGCTCGCGTCATATCTGAGATCGTTCATCACCAGAAACGGCATCGAAGACAAAGTGCATGTGCACCACTTTCATGAATGGTGTAAGCTGCAGCTTGAAACTTACAACGTGGAGACGCTCAAAACCGGAGGTCAGGCGTATGAACGACAAGTGGAGTCTGTGATTCATGGGGTAGAAAAAGGTTTGATTCCAAGGGCTCAGTATGGAGCCATCATGATCGACGAAGGTCAGGATTTTGAGCCTGAGTGGTTGAAAATTGTCACGCAAATGGTCGATCCAGCCACGGATTCGTTGTTGCTGCTCTACGATGATGCCCAATCCATTTACAAGAAGCAGGGAGGCCTTGATTTTAGCCTTTCTAGTGTTGGTATCAAAGCACAAGGACGGACGACGGTGCTGCGTTTAAATTACCGAAATACACGTGAGATACTGGACTTTGCCTATCGTTTTGCCGAGAGCTTCCTCACGCCTACCGATGCAGATGAAGATCACATTCCCTTGATCGCTCCCGAAACGGCGGGCGTTTCTGGGCCGCAGCCTGTCTTTAAACCCAGGACTAACCTTGAGGATGAGGTCGACTTCGCCGTTCGCTGTATTCATCAATGGAATCAAAAGGGTGAAAAACTTAGCGACATGGCGGTGATTTATATCAACCGAAGTCACGGCAAGAAAGTAGCCGATAGTTTACAGAGGGAGGCGATCAAGTGCTTGTTGATGGATCAGAAAAAGAGCAAAGCGGCATACGATCCTCATACAGATCAGGTAAGCATCGTATCAGCAAAAAGTAGCAAAGGGCTCGAATTCAAGAGAGTCATTATCATCGGGGTGGGTCATGTTTCAGAGGCGGAGAATAGATGTTCGGAAATGACCAAGCTCCTCTATGTTGGCATGACCCGAGCGAAAGAAAACCTGCTTATCACCGCTTCTAACAATAATATGTACACGAAGAAGATAGTTGAGATAACAGACCTGCGAGAAGCTGTCGCCAATGCTCAGCAGCCTGTTGCATCGTGATTAATGTAATCCATGGTCATAGGCGGGCGGGGGATTTCTTGCAAGCTGGTAGGCTGGGGGATAGTAGTTCTTTTATGCAAATGATGCGGATCTCGGTGCGGATGGTTCTTGTTAGGGCGTTGTGTTTGGGCGTGCTGTGTGTCTTTGGTGGCGTGGTTCAGGCGGCGCCACTGGTGAAGATTGAGAACTGCACCTTGGTGCCTACCGAGTGGGCGGACGGGGATAGTTTCCGGATTCATATCCCTGAGAAGCTAGCGGATGGGGACAAGAAGGGGTGGAACGCTCGCGAAATCACGGTGCGACTTTATGGGGCGGATTGTGTGGAATCGGCGATTCGCAATGCGACCGATGGTCGGCGCGTGCGGGCGCAGCGGCGGTATTTCGGCATCAGTAAAAAGGGCTCGTCGAGGGAATCGATCGAGCTGGCACTTTCCTACGGCAAAAAAGCCACCGAGCAAACACGGCAGCTGTTAGCCAATCCGTTCACCGTATACACCTCCTTTGCCGATGGTCGGGGCGACCCAAAATTCAAGCGTGTCTACGCCTTTGTGGTCACTGCTGACGGCAAGGATTTGGCGGCCGAGTTGGTGCGTCTGGGTTTGGCTCGTGCCTTTGGCGTGGAGCGGATGACTCCTGAAGGGCAGCCGGCAAAAGACTACGCGGCCTATCTTGATGATTTGGAGCTGCAGGCGGCCAAGCGAGGGGCGGGCGTCTGGCAGCACACCGATTGGCAAAGACTCCCTGACGAGCGCCAGGCTCAGCGTGAGGAAGAGCGGGAAGACCGCATTGGGATGGGGAAAGATCCGCAAGTGGTGGCAGTGAACAAGGCGGCGAAGGACGAGCTGATGGCGATCCCTGGCATCGGCGAGGTCACGGCTAACCGGATCATCGCGGGGCGCCCCTATCGGCGGTCGACCGATTTACTGAAGGTTCCGGGGATCGGGAAGAAGACCCTGGAAAAGATCCAGCCATTTTTGACATTTCCAGTGGAGTGAGAGGAGCGGAGCATGGACATTCCTGTCCATGAGCATCGTGCTGGGGTTGCCCATGGACAGGAATGTCCATGCTCCGTTCCGTTCTGCTTCGTGGTTTACTCCCAGGGCCATTGGCCATGCATCCAGTTGGGTGCGCGGCCTTGGATGCGCTGGCCTAGGAAGGCGAGGGTTTTTTTGACCTGGATGCCTTTGCGGTAGGAGACGTTGTGGAACTCAGTGGCGCTTCCGTTGCGGGTGACTTGCCAGGCGAAGGCGGGGATCTTTTTCTGCGGTGAGTGGGATTCGCTGAAGCGCATGTCGATGAGCAGCAGGGAATCTGGATCGTCTTTGACGGGGACGACCTGATGCCAGCCTTGGGAGAACCAGATCAGCTTCTGCACCTCCGCGCTCTCGGCAAAGTCAGCGAGGTGCTGGTGGCCGGTGGGAAAGTGGTCGAGATCGTCGTCACGATCGGGGCCGTCGAAGACCGACCAGTAGGAAATGTAGTAGTGGCCATCGGACTCCGCCAGCATGCGCCAGAGGAAGATGTTCGAGAGCGTGGGGGCGGTCATCATCCTCTCCACGGCGATGCCTTTGGCGGCGAGTTGTTGCTCGAAGTGACAGTTCGCCAGATGTTTCAGGGAGAAGCTGGCGGCAACGTAAAAGCACAGCCAGATGGCGGCACTCCGCCCGATCCACGTCCTTTTCCGCGACTCCTTATCGTGAAAAAGCACGGCCACAAGAGCGATCAGCATGGGCACGGTGAAGGAGAGGTCGATGATCGACATATTGTTCCAGGCCACCCGGGCATTGTTGAACGGCTCGTAAATCTGGGTGCCGTAGGTGGTGAAACAATCGATGGCCACGTGAGTGCTCCAGGTGAGGAAAACAAAGCCCCCGGCCTGCACCGGCGTGACGCCCTTGTTCCGGTGCAGTTTCGCCAGCAGGTAGCCAAAGACCACGGTGGCGACGATCATCACCAGCACCGAGTGGGATAATCCCCGGTGCCAGCCGAGTCGCTCGAGCGGCTCGAGGAATGGCGAGGCGATCACATCGAGGTCCGGCAGGGTGCCGAAGAAAAATCCCCACGCCGGAGCCTTCCAGCCCAGCTGTTTCCGCAGGGTGAGTTCTCCGCATAAGGCTCCGAGGGCGGCCTGGGTGAGTGAGTCCATGGGGGAAATCTAATCGCCGCATTTCAGACGGCAAGGATTTGTCGGTGGAGCTACCAAGCTGGGGGTCAGCCTGCGATCGGGAGCTTGGTTGGCTCAGCCCGTTGTGCCGCGGATGATTTCGGCTTTGCGAGGCGTTCCGTCTGGCTGGGTCACACCGGATTGGGCGGTGTGCAACGATTGCTCGAGCTCCTTGACCCCGGCACCGGTGACTTGGGTTTGCCAGAGGTAGACTTTGACCAGCTTGGTTTTGCCGTGCAGCGCTTTGAGTCCGGCATCGGTGATGGCGGTGTTATAGAGGTTCACGGATTCCAGATGTTCCAATCCGGCGAGCGCCTGCAGTCCCTTGTCACTGACGGCTGTGCCATTGAGTTTGATGGTGCGGAGATTGGGAAAGGCGGCCAGCTTGGCGATACCTTGATCGGTGACTTGGGAGGCACCGAGATCGATTTCAGTCACGGCCTCAGCGACCCCATCGAGGTTGCTGAGATCGGCATCGCCGAAGGATTTGCGGAAGCTGACCACGGTGAAGGCGAGGTCGGTGGTGTCCTGCGCGATGTAAGTCAAGGAGCCGGGGAACTTGTCGTTGACCGATTTCAGTGCGGATGCGAGGGCTGCGCGCTTTTTGGCATCGGCGGCGGTCTCGGATTGCTTCGCGGCTTCCGCAGCCTGGGCGCGGCGTTCGCGTTCCTCGGGAGTGACCAGCGTGCTCAGGGCGGCTTCGACCTCTGGGGTGACCTCTACCTCACTGAGGCGGGCGGTTTCAGGTGCTCCGCTTCTCACCCACCACTCGAGGATTTGAATTTCCTCTGCGCTGAGCTGCTTTTTCCCTTCGGGTGGCATGTGCAGATCGTCATCCATCGGCAGATGGAGGGAGGTGATCAGGCCGCTTTCTTCCACGCTGCCGGGCACCAGGCACTCGTCCTCCTCGCCACCTTCCAACATGTAGGCGTAGGTATCCACCCGGAGGCCGCTCTTCTGCTTGTCCGGTCCGTGGCAGCTGATGCATTTCTCGGCGAGAATCGAGTGCACGATGTCGGTGTAGACCACCGGATCCACGATCACCGGGGCAGAGGTCACGGCCTCACGTTTTTCCAAGATTTTCGACGGCAGAGCATTCATCGGATCGCCGTGGGTGATCTCTCCGCCGTGGTGACCGGCGCTGATCATCACGGCACCGCTGGCGAGCAGGGTGATGCCGTAGAGAGGTTTGAAGAAGGCCACGCCGGGTTTCAGATAGGCAGTGTATCTGATGATGAAGGCGATGATCACCGCGATGGTGAAGATGATGCCATCGCGCTTGTGCTCCTCGATCAGCTCGCCTTCGAAGCTGCCGGTGAGGTAGAGGCAGTAGCCGAAGACCACCGCAAAGACCGCTGTCGCCGAGGCAAAAAAAAGAGCCATGGTCGTGTTCGGGCGGTATTTTCCAAAGCTGAGCAATTTGGCTCCCTCCATCACAAAGACCAGCATCAGCGCGCCGATGGGCAGGTGCAGGAACAGCGGGTGGAACCGACCGAGAAAGTTCACCCAGAGGCCGAACTCGTCGGCGGATTTGGGATTGGCCATGCCGACCTCACCGAGGTAGGGCATCGCAGCCACGGCGAAGATCGCGATGAGGCTGCCGATGAGGCTGGGGACGTAAAGTTTCTTGGCGAGGGATTTTTCCATGGATGAGTTTGGGGCTTCGGTTGTTCAAGAGCTGTTCGACCAGTTTACTAGGGTTTTAATCGAGAACTTTCAAGCGATCACTGGCCGTGGAGAGAATTGGCGCAGCGGTGGTAAATTAATGATGAAATGATACGTGCTCGAACAAGTAAGAATGATCAAGACCGTAGCAAGCGAATGCATTTGATCCCCTCACGAAACAAGCGCCCATCTCCGGGAGGAATGGGTTTGGCTCGGTTCATCGGCACTTTGCTGGTGATGACGATGAGTCAGGGGGCAGCTCAAATTCAGCCATCGTATAATCTGGCTCCCTTGTACTACGATCAAGCGGTTGAAAACAATACCATCTCGCGGCTGCAAGCGGCGATCGAAGAACAGCGCCGCACGCTTCCGGGCAGCGATCCTAAACAGCTTCTCAAAGCCCTTCTGGACGAGCTCAACATCCCCCTGTCTTCACAGACTTTGGTCTTTTCAAAAACCAGCATGCAGCGTGACCTGATCGGCCCCAAAAATCCGCGGGTGTTGTATTTCAATCAAGATTTTTACGTGGGTTACGTGCCAGGGGGCATCATCGAAGTGATCGCCTGTGATGACCCGAGTGGCATGATGTTTTACAGCCTCGACCCCTCAGGCCCCGCGAAGGAGAGGCGCTTTCTCAGATCGAACGATTGCCTAAGCTGCCATGCCAATGCCAACACGTCGGATGTGCCCGGCTTGCTCGTCCGGTCCGTCTTTGCGGATGCAGGCGGGCAGCCGCAGCTGGATTGGGGATCGTTCACCACCACGCCATCCAGCCCCTTGTCCGAACGTTGGGGCGATTGGTATGTGACCGGCAGCCATGGTGCCAAGCGTCATCTGGGAAATCAATGGCTGAAAACAGACCCAGACGGCAAAGCGGTTTTCCGCGAGCAAGACGGGCAGAATGTCGGTGACCTTTCGCAGTATCTCGATACCGAGCATTACCTCACCGACACCAGTGACATCGTTGCCCTGATGATCATGGAGCATCAGATCGAGGCGCATAATGTCATGACCGCCGCGAGGATGAATTTTCTGCGCTATGAGTATCTGAGCAAGGCGATGCACGACGGCCAATTTGACCCGACCGATGACGCCTCCGCGAAAATCATACAGGCTCATGTGGACAAAATCCTCGGCGTCCTGCTGTTTGCCAATGAGCTTCCCTTGGCTGGGGACGCGGTGCAGGGCAGAAAAGATTACGTGCGGGACTTCAAAGAGCGTGGCGTGGAGTATAACGGCTGGTCACTGCGCGATCTGCGTTTGCAAAAGCGGCTCTTCAAATATCGGTGCAGCTACATGATCCGCAGCGCCTCGTTCAAGATGCTTCCGGAACCTCTGAAAATGCAAACCCTGCAGCAGCTCCACGCCATCCTGAACAAGGATCTAACCCCAGCAGGCCTACCTGTGCTGAGTGATCGGGAGAAAGATCGGATTCATCAAATTCTCTGGCACACGCTGCCGGCGTATCAACAATGCGCCACCTCGCATTAGTCTGGAAATGTGAGCCTGTATCACCCATTGACCGTGGATGGGGGGCTGGATTTTCGTGTTTCATGATTGTTTGATCATCTGAATCAGGCGAAAAAATCAGATGATTTCACTCTCCGAATGATTGTTTTTTTGCATAAGGTGGATGGTCGGGCGTCTAACTGCTCCAGGCACGACGACCTGCGACTACCCAAACACCAACCACCAATAAGATGAAAAAAACCCTATCAAAACTATCCCTCCTCAGTTCTGTCGCCTTGGCGATGCTATTCGCTTCTTGCGGTAAAAAGGACACCGCCGAATCCGTCACCGATGAACTGCTGAACAAATTTAACGCGGTCATCACGGCCGTTGAATCTGCCACGGACAAAGAAAGTGCCGAGGCGGCTGCGGAGAAAATCGATTCCCTCAGCGAGGAAATCGATGACATTGTCGCCCGACTCGACGCTCTCGAAGAGCCCAGCGCCGATGAGAAAACAGCACTCGATGAGAAAATGGACAAGGCCATGGAAGCCAATGGCGAAAAAATTGGCAATGCCATGAAGGGCCTGGCCGGCAAGCCGGAAGCGATGAAAATCATGGGTGAAGCCCTGCAAGAGTTCGGCAAAAAAATGAATGCCCACGAGGAAGTCTTCAAGAAATTCGGCAAGGAGGGCTAAGCCTTCTCACGCTGATTAGCATGTAACCACACGGGGTTCCCCTGTGTGGTTTTTTGCGTCTTGGGCGCTTGCCGTTTGGTGGGGGGAGGATCGCCTGACCTGCAGTTTCGCTGAGTGGTGTAGTGAAGGATTTGCATCCCTAGGGGGGCTGGCGCTTCGATGGCCCTTGCACCGACGAAGATTGCAAACTCTTCCATGAGAAGGTATGTCAAAAGCAAAGTTGAAAATTCATTTTCACTATAGCCTAACAGTTACTTTTTTTAGAGGGCGCAAGCTC